>NZ_JBHFPQ010000048.1:0-121400 GCF_041949875.1 Arhodomonas sp. KWT2 | reverse complement strand
GCCCACCGCGCACCGCTTTGATCGCCTGCATTCGCAGCGCGTGCATCGCCGCCTTGTCAATTGTGCGGCCATCGTTGGAGCGTTTGCATCTCATGATGCAAAACCTAACACATCATGGCTTTACTTTCTTTAAGGTTAGTAACAGTGATTAGATGGCGCGCACGGATATTCAATAAACGTGCGCGCACGATATTGCACTCTGTGCGCTTGCGCGCTCTCATGTAACCCACTGATTTTATTGATCGTTAGTTTCCGCACCGCCAGAGGCGCCGCAATATCGTGCTTGCAGTTTGCGTCCGCGCCATTGGTACTGTACGTACGCCCCGTATTCGACATGGGGGTGATGTCATACCCTCGGCACGCGGCTCCGGCCGATGGACCGGTTCCGCCGGACGGTTGCGGGTAAAGCGCTACAGCATCCGTAAGGTGAGGAGCTACTACTGCCACTGGATACGAACAGTGGTCGGGCTGCGAGCGCGGATATCCAGCGACCGTGTGCGCACGAATGTTGGATGGCGATGCCACGATCGACCGGCGGAAAGACTGCGTTTTCAAAGGAAACGAGACGCCCGAGCGTGAGTAGCGCCTGCGATATCGTGCGTACGGCGTGACGTCCCGGAACTGGCCGCGGCGGGAGGATGTGTCCGTGAGCTTGCGGTAGGAGGGCATATTCCGCCGCTCGGACATTGAGCGTGCCCCGGTGTCCATACCCTATCCCCCATTCCTTCGAATCCGTTCTGGGAATCAGCCTGCTACGGCATGCATGCGGCTGTCCAGCCCTGTTGCTTATCGGCTTCCCCACCAGCGCGCGAGGTAATGTCGCAGGGCGTCGGTGATTCCGGTTGGTCTGGTTTCCGTGGCCTTGCCCTGTCCGGTTCCGATGATGCCGTTCGCAAAGTCCGCGGTGGTCAGTAGCTCGTTCGTGTTCGCGCTGCTTTGCCAGTGGCTGGCGAATCCGTCGTCGTCCGCCACGGCGCGGCGGCCGAGCTCGCCGAGGCGTTCGACGAATTCGGCGAGGGGATAGGCGGCGTCGGAGAGGTCACCGGTGTTCGTCAGGCGGATTTCGTGGAGGCGGAACGGCGGGCTGCCGTTGGCGGTACGGCAGGCGTCGAGCTCGAGGCTGAGGGTGGTGTTCTGCACGATCTCTTCCACCCGCTGACGGATAGGCCCCTCGGATTCGGGGACGGTGTCGTTGTCCGGGGCGACGAGGCGCACGAGCACGATGTCGGTGCAGCCCTGGCGCAGCAGCGGCGTCAGGGGCGGGTTGCGGGTGTAGTAGCCGTCCCAGTAGGCACCATCGCCGATGCGCACGGCGTCGAAGACCATGGGGTGCGCCATGGAGGCGAGCACGGCGCGGGCGGTGAGCGGGTGGGTGCGGCCGCGCCCGTCCGGCGTGTCGAGGAGGCGGCGGGGGCGGGGGTCGTTGCTGAACAGGTGCGCCAGCCCGGAGTGGACCTCGGTGGCGGCGACGGTGACGAAGGGGCGCCGGGCCGGCAGGGCCGCGGCGTCCGGGTCCTCCACCAGCGTGGGGGCCGCGGCCGCGGCGAGGTCGCGGATCATGTCCAGGGCCACGCCGCGGAAGTGGCTCATGGGCATGGCCTTGGGCACGCCCAGTGCCTCCAGGTGGCGGTGCAGGCCGATGAGCAGGCCCAGGGCCTCGTCCGGGACGAAGCGCAGGGCGTGGTAGCGCTCGCGGAGGAGGTCCTCCATGCGGTTGAGCCGCCAGAAGGCGTCGAGGTAGGTATCCGGGGCGATACCGTCGTGGATGGCGCGGGCGAGCAGCGCGGCGTTCAGGGCGCCGCCGGAGGTGCCGGTGACGGCGTGTATGCGCCCGGGCGGGATTGGCCCCTCCGGCCGGATCAGGGCCGAGAGGACGCCGGCGGTGAATGCGGCGTAGGCCCCGCCGCCCTGGAGCGCCAGCCCGATGCGTGCGCCGCCCATGGCACCTCCCTATCGTCCTGCCCGCCCCACTCGTATCACATCCTCCGCAGGGGCGACAGCGCGGGATCAGCCCTGGACGATGCCCGCCTCCACCAGCCGGGCGATGGCGGCGGCGTCCAGGCCGAGCTCGTCGGCGAGCACGGCGCGGGTGTGCTCGCCGAGCTGCGGCGGTGCGGCGGCCGTGCGCGGCGGCGTGGCGCTCATGCGGATGGGGCAGCGCACGAGGTCCACGTGGCCGCCGGCCTCGTGGGGCACGCGGACCTGCATGCCGCGGTGGCGGACCTGGGGGTCGGCGAACACGGCGTCCATGGTGTTGATCGGCCCGCAGGGCACGCCCGCGGCCTGCAGCGCGCTCACCCACTCCGCGGTGGCGCCGCGGGCCAGGCGCTCGGCGATCACCGGCACCAGCTCGCCGCGGTGGGCGACCCGGGCGGTGTTGGTGGCGAAGGCCGGGTCGTCCGCGTAGCCCGCCAGCCCGGCGACGTCGCAGAAGCGGCGGAACTGGCCGTCATTGCCCACGGCGAGGACCATGTGCCCGTCCGCGGTGGCGAAGACCTGGTACGGCACGATGTTCGGGTGGGCGTTGCCGGCGCGCCGGGGGACGGTCTCGCCGACGAGGTAGTTGCTGGCCTGGTTGGCGAGCATGGAGACCTGCACGTCCAGCAGCGCCATGTCGATGTACTGGCCCTCGCCAGTGCGGTCGCGGTGGCGCAGCGCGGCGAGGATGGCGGTGCTGGCGTACACGCCGGTGAACAGGTCCGCCACGGCGACGCCCGTCTTCATGGGCTCGGCGCCGGGGCTGCCGTCGGGCTGGCCGGTGAGGCTCATCAGCCCGCCCATGGCCTGGATGAGCACGTCGTAACCCGGGCGGCTGGCGTAGGGGCCGTCCTGGCCGAAGCCGGTGATCGAGCAGTAGACGATGCCCGGGCTGGTGGCCGCCAGGCTGTCGTAATCGAGCCCGTAGCGCGCCAGCCCGCCGACCTTGAAGTTCTCGATGACCACGTCCGAGCGGGCGGCGAGGTCGCGGACCAGCGCCTGGCCCTGCGGGTCCGCCAGGTCGACGGCGAGGGAGCGCTTGCCGCGGTTGGCACAGAGGTAGTAGGCGGATTCGCGGGTGGGCGTGCCCGCGGCGTCGGCGAGGAAGGGCGGGCCCCAGCCGCGGGTGTCGTCACCGGTGCCGGGGCGTTCGACCTTGATGACCTCCGCGCCCAGGTCCGCGAGCAGCTGGCCGCACCACGGGCCGGCGAGCACGCGGGAAAGATCCAGCACGCGGATGCCGGTCAGTGCGCCTGTCACTTGCTCTGTCACCTGTTCGCCCTCTTCGCTCCACGGGACCGGACCAGGGGATCGCGGGAGACTCGCCGCGACCGCGCCCGCCATGACCACCCGGGCACCGGGGACACGGCATCCGCCGTGCCCCCAGCGCTCACCCGGTGAACGCCTGGATCCCCGTCTGCGCCCGGCCCAGGATCAGGGCGTGGACGTCGTGGGTGCCCTCGTAGGTGTTCACGGTCTCCAGGTTCGCCATGTGGCGCATCACATGGTACTCCTCGGAGATGCCGTTGCCGCCGTGCATGTCCCGCGACTGGCGGGCCACGTCCAGCGCCTTGCCGACGTTGTTGCGCTTGATCAGCGACACCCCCTCCGGCGCCCAAGTGCCCTCGTCCATCATCCGGCCGACGCGCAGAGCGGCCTGAAGGCCCAGGGTGATCTCGGTCTGCATGTCGGCGAGCTTCTTCTGCACGAGCTGGGTCGCGGCCAGCGGCCGGCCGAACTGCCTGCGCTCCAGGGTGTACTCGCGGGCGGCGTGCCAGCAGAACTCCGCCGCGCCCATCGAGCCCCAGGCGATGCCGTAGCGCGCCTTGTTGAGGCAGCCGAACGGCCCGCCGAGGCCCTGGCCCTCCGGCAGCAGGTTCTCCTCGGGCACGAAGGCGTCGTCGAGCACGATCTCGCCGGTAATGGAGGCCCGCAGGCTCAGCTTGCCGTGGATCGCGGGGGTCTCGAAGCCGTCGGTGCCGCGCTCGACGATGAAGCCGCGGATCCTGCCGTCGTGGGCCTCGGACTTCGCCCACACCACCGCGATGTCGGAGATCGGACTGTTGGTGATCCACATCTTCTGGCCGGTGAGCCGGTAGCCGCCGTCCACCGCCCGGGCCCGGGTCTTCATGCCGCCCGGGTCGGAGCCGTGGTCCGGCTCGGTGAGGCCGAAGCAGCCGACCATCTCGCCGGTGGCGAGCCGGGGCAGGAACTTCTGCTTCTGGGCCTCGCTGCCGTAGGCGTGGATCGGGTGCATCACCAGCGAGCTCTGCACGCTCATCGCCGAACGGTAGCCGGAGTCCACGCGCTCGACCTCGCGGGCGATGAGCCCGTAGGCCACGTGGCTGACGCCCGGGCCGCCATACTCCTCCGGGACGGTCGGGCCGAGCAGGCCGAGCTCGCCCATCTCAGTGAGGATCTCCCGGTCGAAGCGCTCGTCGCGGTAGGCACTGATCACGCGGGGCTGGAGCTGCTCCTGGCAGTACTCCCGCGCCGCCTCGCGGACCATGCGCTCTTCCTCGGTGAGCTGCTGGTCGAGCAGGAACGGATCGTCCCAGACAAACGCATTCATCGCTGTTCTCCTGCGGGTAGGCGTGCCGGTAGTGTGGCACCGGGCCGGTCATTTGAGAAAAATTGGTTACTACTGGTATCGATCACTTTTCGTTATCCCTGATCGGTGACACATACATAACCGGGCTGTGAAATACTTAGACATAAAATACTTCTCCGGGGTACCCTGTAGCGAACGAGTCAGGGAGGCACCGGAGACACCATGAAGGACGCGCCCGCCGACGACACCGATCCCCGTAACAAGAAGGTACTGCGGCTGTGGTTGCGGATGCTGCCGGCCGTCGGGCTGGTGGAGCAGCAGCTGCGCAGCCGCTTCCGCGAGCACTTCACCATCACCCTGCCGCAGTTCGACGTGCTCGCGGAGCTCGAGCGGGCGGATCGCCCCCAGACCATGTCGGAGCTCTCGCGGCTGCTGCTGGTTTCCAGCGGCAACGTCACCGGGCTGGTGGACCGCCTGGTGCGCAGCGGCTACGTCAACCGCCGCCCCTGCCCGGACGACCGGCGCGTGCAGTGGGTGGAGCTCAGCGACAAGGGGCGCGCGGAGTTCGACACCATGGCCCGGGCCCACGAGGCGTGGCTGGTGGAGCTGTTCGATGAGCTCTCCGATGCCGAGGTGGACGAGCTCAACCGCCTGATGGCGCGCATGAAGCTCGCGCTCAAGCACCGCCTCGACGTCGACGAGGTCGCCTGACGCCGACACGGTGAGGCGCTGGCGCGAGCAATCGCGAGCAGGCGCGGGAACCGACGTACGGTTCACCGCCCTATCCGAGAACGCGCATACTCCGACCTAGGGAAAGGGCGCATGCGCGGAATCCTTGCGGATTCCGGCCGGCGTAGCGGAGCGCCATGGAATGACCACCACACCGAACCCGGGCGTCTCCGGCCGCGGCGTCGCCTTATCGTATATCCGCTTTTTATCCGATAGTGCGACCGGCTACACCGTATTGCTGCTGCTGGGGCTCGCCGCGGCAACGGAAACCCCCGTTCTCGGGGTGGCCATCCCCGCCCTGCGATCCTGCCCTCCCATCGACGCGGAGGGCGCAGCCTCCACCTTCGGCTGCCTTAGCGCGGAGACCCTGGTGGGCCTTTATCTGCTCGCCTTTCTCCTGGCCACTCCCCTGGGGCTGACGCTCAACGCGGCCAGCTGGTTTCTGGTGGGCTGGCTGGAGAAGTGGGCGGTCGGGTTCTCCTGGGGAAAACGCGCCAGTTTTCCGTTCGCCATGACGAACCACTCCTTCAATGTCGATCGGTGGCAGGAGATGCTGAAACTCGAGCGCAGTGACGTCTGGGCCACGGCCGAGAACCTGGAGAACGTGCTCATGGTCTTCTTCCCCGCGTTCCTTGCCTGCTATGAGCACGTCAATGGCATACGCCTGCTCACCCGCAACCTAGGCCTTATCTTCACCGTCGCGGCCGTCGTAGCGCTCTGTGGGGGTGAGTGCGTGGGGGCCGCCGTCTTCGCCGTAGCGGCCGGCAGCTCTCTCTCGCTGAATGCCATGATCGCGTTCCACTACAGCTGTGCCATTTTGAACGGCGCCTGTCTCATTTGCCTCGCCAATAATCCATATCTCGGATCCGATCTGGAGCGCGAATGTGGGGCCGAATCCCGCCTTCGCCTCATCGAGCGCACGCGCCTCGCCACGGCCCGTGGAGATGATCGCTAGCCCCAAGGAAGTTTGGCGTGGGTTCGTCACGGCGGGTCGGTCGGGCACGGCCACAGGCCGTGGGCGACGCCCCGAGCATTCCGGGCCAAGAACGTCGCACGCCCGCGGCGCGCGACCTACCCGAGCTGGACAGGTGGTTATCGCTGAATAGCGGCGCGCGCTTCGCGCTTGGCGATTCCCCGATCTCCCGTAGGTCGGCTGCGCCTGGCAGCCGACATTCCCCGTTCCAGCGCGTCGGCTTCGACGCCTCAAGGGGGCGAGTCCACGTGATTACTGGAAAACCACACGGAAGCTTGGCGCAGGTGCGTTACAGGGGCAGACCACCCAGACTGGTGCCGCCGCAGACGTAGAGCGTCTGCCCGGTGATGAAGCCGTTCTCCGGCGCGGCCAGGAAGGCCACCGCCCGCGCCACGTCCGCCGGCTCCCCGAGGCGGCCGACGGGCACGCCCTCCGCCAGCCGCGTCTCGCGCTCGCTGCCCGCCGGCACCACGCCGTGGAACATGTCCGTGCTGCGCACCGGCCCCGGAGCGACCACATTCACCGTGATCCCGTCCCCGGCGAGCTCCAGCGCCCAGGTCCGCGCCATGCCGATCATCCCGGCCTTGGTCGCGGAGTAGCTGGTCCGCGTCTGCAACCCCTGCGCGGCCCGCGAGGACAGCAGCACCACGCGCCCGAAACCACGCTCGCGCATGGCCGGCAGGGCCGCCTGCACCAGGGTGATGGCGGCACCGAGGTGGAGGTGGGTCAGCGCGTCCAGGTCCTCGCCCGCGACCTCGTCCAGCAGCGCCGCGCGAATCACCCCGGCGTTGTGCACCACGGTGGTCACCGGATGGCGCGCCGCCACGTCCGCGGCGACCCGGGCCGTGGCCGCCGGGTCCATGAGGTCCACGGGGACGCTCTCCAGGCGCTCGTGGTCGATGTCGCTGGCGCGGCGGGCCAGCGACAGCACGCGGTAGCCGCGCGCCAGCAGGTCCTCGCAGATGGCCCGGCCGATGCCGGCGCTGCCGCCGGTCACGATGGCGACGGGTTCGCTCATTGGTCTGCCTCCCCCATTGCGGCAAGCTCGCGTTCGAGCGCCTTGGGCTCGTCACGCCACTTCGCCAGGATGTCCTCCGCCACCGGATCGGCGGCGCTCTCCTCCACGCCGGACGCCAGCGCCGCGACCACGCCGTGGGCGAGCCGCCCGGGCGGCGCCGCCGGCAGCGCGAGCCCGTCCGGGCCGCCGTACGGACCGGCGAACACGGTGAGCACGCGCACCCCGGCGGCATGGCCGCGGGCGCGCAGGCCCTCGGTGGCGGACAGGGCCGTCGCCTGGAGGGCCGATTCCAGGCCCATCGCCGGCAGGTGGGCCCGGGCGAACACGGAGACGAGCTGGACGACGGCGCCGCCGACGGCGGCCAATGGCTCGCGCAGTGCGTCGGCCAGCGCCAGCGGCACCGCCACCGCCCGCTCCATCGCCTCGCGGCCCGCCTCCCCGGGCAGCGCGGACAGCCCCGCCGCGCCGCCGGCCCCGAGCCCGGAGACCACGAGGGCGTCGACCGCCCCCGCCGCCGCACGCACCGCGACGGGGTCGTACGGATCGGCGACGGTAGCGTGCACCTCACCGGGCTCCGGCCCGGCCGCCCCGGGATCGGCGTCCAGCCGCACCACGGCGGCCGCGCCGGCGTCGCGCAGGGCGCGGCTGACGGCCCGGGCGAGGGACGGCGTCGCCGCGTACAGGGCGATGCGCCGCCCCGCCGGATCGAACGTGAATGCCTGCATGGCGCTCCGGACCTCCTCCGCTTCGTCGTTTCCCGTTGCCTGCGCGACCAGCACGCCCTCGCCACCGCGGTCGAGCACAGCACGGACGTCCATCGTCTCCCCGGGCGCGGCCCGGCCGGCGAGGTAGGCCAGCGCCTGCGCGCCCTCGCCGAGGGAGACGGTGCCCAGGCGCAGCGGCAGCCGGGCGGCGAAGTACGGCTCGTTGCTGTGGTGCAGCCGGGTGACCGCGAGCAGCGTCCCGGCGCCGGCAACGGGCCGCCATGCCAGGGCCTCCGAGAGGCAGTGGCCGCAGACCTCCCGCGGCGGATACTGGATACGCCCGCAGTCGCCGCACACGGGCAGCTCCAGGCGCCCGCGCGCGGCCCCGGCGGTGAAGCGTCGGCCCAGCGGCCCGCGCTGGCGCGGCGGCAGTATGCTCATGGCCCGCCCTCCCCGAGGACGGCCGCGGCGGTGCACAGGCCACGGTCGTAGTTGATCATGCCGAAGCCGCTGACCAGCCCGTGGCGTGCGGCCTCGACCGGCGTGCCCGCGGCCTGACCGGTGAGCTGGCGCAGCGCCTCCACCAGGCCGATGTAGCCACCGGCGGCGCCGGCCTGGCCCACGGAGAGCTGGCCGCCGCAGGTGTTGTGGGGGAAGTCGCCGCCGACGGTGAGGTCGTGGGCGCGCACGAACGCGGGGCCCTCGCCCTTGGCGCAGAAGCCGAGGTCCTCGATCTGCATCATCGAGATCACCGGGTAGTCGTCGTAGGTCTGGAGGAAGTCCATGTCCGCGGGCCCGATCCCGGCCTGGTCGTACAGGGCGTCGCGGTCGTAGAGCCAGCCGCCGCGGTACTGCACCGGGTCGTCCGGGAAGGCGTTGTGGCGTTCGATCGCGCCGAGCACCCGCGCGTGGGGCAGGCCCAGGGCGCGGGCGCGCTCGGTGGACATCACCAGGAAGGCCTCCGCCCCCGCGCAGGGCATCACGCAGTCCAGCAGGTGGATGGGCTCGGCCACCGGGCGGGCGGCGAGGTAGTCGTCCAGGCTCATGGGCCGGCGCAGCAGGGCGTGGGGCACGGGACCGGCGTTGGCGCGCTGGCTCACCGCGATCCGCCCGAAGTCCTCCCGGCCCGCGCCGTAGGCGCGCATGTAGTGCTCGGCGATCAGCGCGAAGCTGGCATTGGGCCCGCCGGCGCCGTGGGGGTAGACGAAGTCCCGGCTCATGCTGGAGAAGTTCTGCATCAGCCCGCGGAAGCTGCCGAAGTTGGCGGTGTCCCCGGCGAGGCAGGCGACCACGTCGGCGTCGCCGCACTGCACCGCCCTGGCCGCCCGGCGCAGGGCCACCACCCCGCAGGCCCCGCCGGTGGGGATGTGCTCCAGCCAGCGCGGCGACACGCCCGCATACTGGGTGAAGCCCACCGCGGTATCCGGCGCCAGGGTAAAGCTCGAGACCGCCAGGCCGTCCACGGCCGCCTTGTCGAGGCCGCTGCGGGCCAGCAGCTCACGCAGCGCACCGGCGAGGAAGTACGCCGCCCCGTGGTGCGAGCGTTTGGTGTAGCCCCAGCTCACCGGCACCGCCACGGCGACGCCGTCGTAGCCCGTGCTCATGCGCGCCTCCTCACCGCCGTTTCTTCAGGCCGCGGGTGTCCACGCAGCACGCCTGCCCCGGCAGCTCCCGCACCAGGGCCCGGAGCTCGCCGCGCTGGACCTTCTGGGTCGGGGTCAGCGGCAGCGCCTCGACGAAGGCGACGTACCCCGGCGCCTTGTAGTACGCCAGCTGCTCCAGGCAGTAGTCGACGATCGAGGCGGCGTGCGCCTCCCGCCGCTCCGCGGATACCGTCTCCGCGGGCACGACGCAGGCGATCACCTCATCGCCGCGGATCTCGTCCGCCACCGCGCCCACCGCGACCTGGTGCACCAGCGGGTGCTGCTGGAGCACGCTCTCCACCTCCACGGCGGAGATGTTCTCGCCGCTGCGGCGGATGACGTTCTTCTTGCGGTCGACGAAATGGAGCGAGCCGTCGGCACTGCGGCGGACCACGTCGCCGGTATGGAACCAGCCGCCGGCCCAGACCTCCGCCGTGGCCTCCGGGTTCTTGAGGTACTCGCGGAAGAACCCGTGGGCCGGGTCATCGCCGGCGGCGCGCACCCAAAGCTCGCCGGGCTCGCCGTCGGGGACGTCGCCGCCGTCATCGCCGACCAGGCGCACTTCCACCGCGGGCTCCGGACGCCCGAAGCAGGACGTGCCCACGTGGCGGGGCTCGTGGTTGGCGATGACCGCCGCCCCGGGGCCGGTTTCGGTCATGGCCCAGGCCTCCAGCAGCGGGAAGCCGAAGCGCTCCTCGAACGCGGCATGGTGGCGCCGGTCCACCCCGGCGCCGAAGCCGAAACGCACGTGGTGATCGCGGTCCGCCTGCGAGGGTTCGGCGGCGAGGAGCATCGCCGGCATCACGCCCAGGTAGTGCACCACCGTGGCCCGGCTCTCGCGCACGCTCTCCCACCAGCTCCGCGGGTGGAAGCGGTCCAGCAGGATCAGGCAGCCCCCCGTGAGCACCATGGCCAGGGTGGAGAACGCCATGGCGTTCATGTGGTTCACCGGCAGCGGTGTCAGCATGCGCTCGCCCCCTTCCCGCAATGCGGCCAGGCCGCCGATGCCGGCGTACCACTCCCCCGCCCCGAGGAAGTACCGGTTCGGCAGCACGCAGCCCTTCGGCCGCCCCGTGGTCCCGGAGGTATAGAGCAGCGCGCACTCGCTGTCGCGGTCGAGCGCCGCGTCCACGGGCGGCCGCGGCGCCGGCGGCACCGCCTCGCCGGGGCTCATCACCGCGAGCCGGGTGCCGGCACGCTCCGCGGCGGCGCGGAGGTCGCCCGCACGCTCCGGCAGCGTCACCGCCAGCGCGATCTCGCTGTGCCCGCACAGGTACTCCAGCTCGGCGGCGCGCATCTCGGCGCTGATGGGCACCACGCTCACGCCGAGGCGGTTGAGCGCGAACCAGTGGGTGAGGAACGACGGCCGGTTCTCCAGCAGCAGCCCGGCGCGCAGCCCCGGGCCGTAGCCGGCGTCACGGAAGGCCCCGGCGAGGGCGTCGACCTCCGCCAGGACCGCCGCGTAGCGTCGCTCACCGGCGTCGATGCCGTAGATCGCCGCCGTCTCCGGCAGCACCTGGAGGCAGGGATGATCCGGGAACCGCGCCGCGGTATCGCGGAACGCCTCCCAGACGGTATTGGCTCGGTTCACGGCGACCTCCGCCTACAGGTAGAGCTGGACGGCCGGGTGGTTGGCATCGCAGTTGAGCAGGTTGACCCGCTTCATGCGCATGCGCAGCTCCCCGCCGTCGGCGCTGAGGTGGTGATAGGCGGTGGCGGCGTAGCGCAGCACCTCGTCGCCCCGGGCCTCGGTGTAGTGGAAGTCCGTGCGCAGGACGTACTCGCCGGCCTCCGGGTCGCGGCGCTCGATGCGCGGCTGGGCGAGCAGGTGGTGGCCGCGCACCGTGGGCCGCAGCGAAAAGGCCCGCGGGCTGTTCATGCGGCCGATACGCACCTGCATGAGTAGCCGATCGTCGTAGACCAGCGAGGTATGGTGCTCCGGGTCGGGCTGGTCGTGCTCCAGCGGGATCCAGTAGACCCCGTCCTCGGTGAACAGTGCCGACCACTCCTCGTAGCGCTTCTCGTCGAGCAGCCGTGCCTCGTGGTAGACGAAGTCCACGAGCGCCTCGTCGCTGGGTGTGTCGTGTTCGCTCATCGCCCTGCCCCCCTTCACTGGCCCCGGGACGCGCCGTCGGTCATGAACTTCCTCCAGGCGCGGAACTGGTTGCGCATGGAGATCTCGCTGGTGCCGTTATCCAGCCGCTCGGGCTCGTCGAGCTCCACCGGGTCGAAGTCCCGGTGCAGGCTGATCCACTCGTTGCCGGAGGCGAGCAGCCCCGCCTGGATGGCCTCGTAGCAGTGGAGGTCGTCGTGCCCCACCACGGAGAACGGCGAGTTGATCAGCCGCGAGTAGGTCTGCGTGCGCTGCAGCAGCTCCTCCGGCGCGCCCTTTAGCCGGAAGGTCCAGCTCTCGATCAGGGTCCGGTTGGCGCTGATCGGCCGCGCGACGCGGATCGCCTGGATGGCGCACTTGGAGGTCATGGTCGGATACAGCACGGTGTTGTGCCGCACCGTGGTCAGGATCTCGCGGGCGCGCTCGGGGCCGTACGCGGCCTCCATCGCGCGGTCGTACTCGGGCAGCCCGGAGTAGTGTGAGTGGATGCTCACCTTCTCGCCGTCGTAGCTGTGGCCGTTGTCGAACACCCGCACGCCGCCGGCGTCGAAGAACTGGTAGTCGTTCACGAAGGGCAGCAGCTGCTGGATGATCATGGGCTTGGGCGCGTCCTCGGGCTGGTCCTTCCACAGCTCCCTGGCGGTGCCCGCCGCGGACTCGTGCACGATCATCGGGTGCATGGTGTCGTTGAGGTTCTCGACGAACATCTTCCAGTTGCAGTCGTGCATGAACCGCAGGCAGCCGCCGGCGACCTCGATCTCGCCCTCCGGGGCCCGGTCGACCATGTTGTCCAGCGAGGTGATGACAGGGCCGAAGTACTCGTCGAAGTCCGGGCCCTCGTCGCTGATGCGCACGAAGATGAAGCCGCGGTAGTTGCGGACGTTATCGATGGTGACCAGGCCCTTGGCGGCCCGGCACTCGTTCAGCCGCGTGCCCTCGTAGCCCTTCTTGAACGGGATCGAGAGCAGCGAGCCGTCGGTCCTGAACGTCCAGGCGTGGTAGGGGCAGCGGAAGAACTTGCCGGTGTTGCCGCGCTCCTCGGGGGCGAGCTTCGCGCCCTTGTGCGCGCAGCGGTTCATCATCACCCGCACGCTGCCGTCGGTGTGGCGCACCGCCATCAGCGGCCGCCCGGCGATGGTGGCGGTGAAGTAGTCGCCCCGGTCGGGGATCTGGCTGTCGTGGCACAGGTAGTTCCAGGTCCGCGCGAAGAGGTAGTCCTGCTCCAGCTCGAAGAGCTCCTCGTCCAGGTACACGTCGCGGTGGACGCAGTCGTCGCCCACCAGCGACGCGATCGCTTCGGGGTTGTCGCGATACTTGCCCATTGCCTTCTCCTCCTCGTTCACAGATCCAGCACCAGCCGCTCGCCCCTGGCCCGGGAGATGCAGATCTGCATGACGCTGTTGCTCGCCTTCTCGTCGTCGCTCAGGTAGTGGTCCCGGTGGTCCACCTCGCCCTCGATGACCTCGGTGGAGCACACCCCGCACTCGCCGCGCTCGCAGTCGGACATCGGGTCCAGGCCCGCGGCCTCGGCCGCCTCGAGGATCGTCTGGTCGGCGGCCACCTGCAGGGTCACCCCGGAGGCGCGGCACTCCACCTCGAAGGCGTGATCCCCGGCCTGCGGGGCGGCCGCGGTGAACAGCTCGAAGTGCACGTGCTCCGGCGGCCAGCCCCGGGCACGGGCGCCCGCGGTGAGCGCGTCGATCATGCCCCCGGGGCCGCAGACGTAGAGGTGGTCGGCCGGGCCGTAGCCCGCCAGCAGGGCGTCCAGGTCGAGGGCGGTGTCCGGCTCGTCGTCGGCGTGCACGCTCAGCCGCTCGCCGGCGAGGGCCCGGATCTCGTCGACGAAGGCGAGCTGCCCGCGGCTGCGGCCGCTGTAGTGGAAGCGGTAGTCCCGGCCCGCGGCGGTCAGGGCCGCCGCCATGGACAGGATCGGCGTGACGCCGATGCCGCCGGCGATGAGCACGGCGCGCCCCCCGCCCTCGTGCAGCGGGAAATCGTTGACCGGCCCCTCGGCGGTGAGCCGGTCGCCGGGCTGCAGGCGCTCGTGCATGTAGGCCGAGCCGCCGCGCCCGTCCGCCTCGCGCCGCACCGCGATGACGTAGCGCTCCGGCGCCGCCATCGCCGCCGCGTCGGCACGGGTGACGATCAGCGAGTACTGCCGCTGCCCGCTGCCGCCGTCCAGCGGCAGCTCGAAGCGCAGGTGGGCGCCGGGGGTGAACCCGGGCAGCGTCCCGCCGCCGGCACGCTGCAGCTCGATGCGCCGGATCTGCGGCGTGAGCCACTCGGCGGCACGGACTTCAAGTTCCAGCTTGGTCATGGCCTCTCCCCCTGCCCGCGAAAGGTCAGCGGCAATAAACATCCAAATGAATATATTCGGACGATGGAACCCTCCCGGCTCCACCCGCCTCGCTACTCCGCGTTCAGCGCCTCGATCTGGTCGTGGAAATACGCCAGCGCCGCCTCGCCATCGACCCCACGCTCCGCCGCGGTCTCCACCCAGTCCGCGCGAACCGGCGCCAGGCGCTCGGCCAGCCGGTCGCGGGCGTCGCCGTCCAGCCGGACGAAACGCACGCCGGCGCCCCTGAGCGTCTCCCGCGCCTCGCGCGCCTTGCGGTCCCATACCCGGGCGAAGCGCCGCGCCATGGCCTCGCCGGAGAGCGCCTCGATGGCCTCGCGGTCCGCCTTGGAGATGGCGTTCCACTTGTCGCGGTTCATCACCAGGTACTGGCTGCTGTGGGCGAAGCCCCCGGGCACCGTGACCGCGGTGTCGACGTAGTCCTGCAGCCGGAAGCTGACGATGGAGTCGCTCTGGAAGAACGTGCCGTCGATCACGCCGCGGGAGAGCAGCTCGTAGCTCTGGGAGGCAGGCGCGGAGATCGGCGTCATACCCAGGCGCTGGGCGACCTCGCCGGTGGTCGCGCCGAGCACCCGGACCTTGCGCCCGGACAGATCGCCGACGCCGGCGACGTCGCCCCCGCGCAGGAAGATCTGCGCCGGGGTATTGGTCCACAGCGAGAGCAGCTTGACGCCCTCGTGCTCGTTGGCGGGCCGGAAGTAGCGCTGGTAGGTCCGCCAGTAGGCCACCGAGTTGGCCTCGGCGTCGTCGGCGAGCAGCGGCAGCTCCGCCATCCCGGTGAGCTTGAACCGCGCCGGCGTGTAGCCGTGCACGCCGAAGGCGAGGTCCGCGACGCCGTCGCGCACCAGGTCGAAGTGGGCCTCGGGCTTGGCCATCGCCTGCATGATCTCGACGGTCACGCGGCCGTCGGTGGCCTCGGCGACGTCCTCGGCCCAGGGCCGGATCATCTCCGTGACCACGTAGTGCTCCGGCGGCAGCCAGTTGGAGAAGCGCAGGGTCACGTTGCCCGCGGCGGCGGGCACGGCGGCGGCCAGCATCAGGGCGGCGGCGATCAGTCGGTTCAGCATGTTGTTCACTCCTTGCCCGCGCGGGGCTACATCATCGACGGCAGCCACAGGGTGATCGCGGGGATGAACGCGAGCACCAGCAGCCGGACGATGTCCATGAGCAGGAACGGCGTCACGCCGCGGAAGATCGTGCCCAGCCGGGTCTCCGGCAGCACGGTGTTGAGCACGAACACGTTGAGTCCGATGGGCGGGGTGATCAGGCTGATCTCGATGGCCACCACCACGACGATGCCGAACCAGATCGGATCGAAGCCGAGCCCCTGCACGATGGGGAAGAAGATCGGCACGGTGAGCAGCAGCATCGACAGGCTCTCCAGCACCGCCCCGAGCACCAGGTACAGGCCCAGTATGATGAGGATCACCGCCATCGGCGCGAGGTCCGCCGCGCTCACCCAGGCGGCGAGGTCGTCGGGCATCCCCGCGAGGTTGACGAAGTTGGAGAACACCACCGCGCCGATGAGGATCGCGAACATCATCGCCGTGGTGCGCGCGGTCTCCAGCAGCAGCCGGTAGAACGACGCCGGGGTCAGCGCCCGCCGCCACAGCGCCAGCACCAGCGCCCCGCTCGCGCCGATGCCGGCGGCCTCGGTGGCGGTGAACACGCCCAGGTAGATGCCGCCCATCACCAGCGCGAACAGCGAGAGCACGCCGCCGACGGCGCGCAGCGCACGCAGGCGCTCGCCGAACGCGAGCTTCGGGTACGGCTCGGTGGCGTCGCCGGTCCACCAGAAGTGCAGCCGCACCGCCGCCATGTAGCCGAGCACGCCGAGCAGCCCCGGCACCAGGCCGGCGATGAACAGCTTGCCGATGTTCTGCTGGGTGATGATCCCGTAGAGCACGAGGATCACGCTCGGGGGGATCAGCACGCCGAGGGTCCCGCCGGCGGCGATCACGCCGCTGGAGACCGCCTCGGAGTAGCCGTAGCGCCGCATCGACGGCATCGCCACCTTGGACATGGTCGCGGCGGTGGCGAGCGAGGAGCCGCACACCGAGCTGAAACCGCCGCAGGCGGCGACCGTGGCCATCGCCAGTCCGCCCTTGCGGTGACCGAGCCAGGCGTTGCTGGCGGCGTAGAGGTCGTCGGCGAGCCGGGCATGCACGATGAGGTTGCCCATCAGCACGAACAGCGGCACCACCGTCAGGGTGTAGGACTTGCCGGTGTCGTAGCCCACCTGCCCGAGCAGGGACAGCGCCGGGTCCACGCCGAGGATGGCGGCGACCCCGACCACGCCCACCAGCATCATGGCGAAGGCGATGGGCAGGCCGAGCACGATCAGTCCGAGCACGGCGGCGAGCCCCGGGAGCCAGTATTCCATGCCGCGCCTCCTCAGCCGTCACCGGGGGCGCGCAGGCCCGTGGCGACGGCGAACGCGTTGCCCGCGAGGATCACCGCCGCCAGCCCGGCCAGTGCCGCCATGACCGCCGCCACCGGCCCCAGCGGGATGCCGAGGAACATGGTGGCGTCGCCGTAGGTGAACAGCCGCGCGGCGTGCGCGGCGAGCCGCCAGGCCAGCACGCCGGCGACCCCGGCGCCGACCAGGTGCACGACGCTCTCCTGCACCCGCCGTGCCGCCGGCCCCAGACGCTCGGTGAGCAGGGTCACGGAGACGTTGCCGCGCTCGAGACAGACCAGCGGCAGGCCCGCGTAGATCAGCAGCGCCATGGCCACCTCGCTGATCTCGAAGGCCCCGAGCAGCGGGGCATCGAAGAAGTAGCGCCCGACCACGTCCACGCTGGTCACCGCGAGCATGAGCACCAGCAGGCAGGCGGCGACGGCGCCGATGACGCCGCGCAACCCGCGCACGCCCCGGACGAGAGCGACGGCTGCCGGGGTCCGCATCACTCGGCCCCGGCGGCCTCGAGCTCGCGGTGCAGTGCGTCCAGGAACGCCTGCCCGTCGACCCCGTCCTCGGCGACCCGCTCGAGCACGCGCTCGCGCAGGCCGTCGGCCTGCTCGGCGATCGCCTCGATCATGGCGTCGTCGGCCTGCTCGATGCGCACGCCGGCGGCACGCAGGTCCTTGCGCCCCTGGCGGTCCGCCCGGTCCCAGGCCCGGCCGGCCAGGCGCGCGAGGTATTCGCCGGAGACACTGTCGATGGCGGCGCGCTCGTCATCGCTCAGGGACTGCCACTTCGCCTGGTTCATCACCACGTAGAAGCTGACGGTGTAGAGCCCGCCGGGGACGACGGTGCCGTAGTCCACCGTGTCCTGGAGGTTGAAGAAGGTCACGCTCTCGTAGGGGAAGACGATGCCGTCGGCCACGCCCTGGGACAGGAGCTCGTAGGACTGCGAGGAGGGCGCGTTGACCGGTACCACCCCGAGCTCCTCGCTGAGCTGAGCGGCCACGCCGCCGGGCACGCGCAGCTTCAGCCCGCTCAGGTCATCGAGGCTGTGCACCGGCCGCCGGCTGTTCCAGATATGCCCGGGCCCGTGGGTGAACAGGCCCAGCAGGTGGACGCCGCGGTGCTCGCCGGAGTCCGCCATGGTCTCCTGGTAGGCGCGCCAGTAGGCCACCGACTTGACCTCGGCGGAGGGTGTCTGCAGCGGCAGCTCGGCGAGCTCGAAGACCGAGAAGCGCCCCGGCGTGTAGCCGTGCACGCTGAAGCCGACGTCCGCCAGGCCGTCGGCGACGAGGTCGTACTGCGCCGGCGGGGGGCCGAGCGGCGAGCTCATCACCTCCACCTGCACGCTGCCGCCGGTGGCCTTCTCCACCGCCTCACCCCAGGGCTTGAGCACGTCCGAGACCAGCAGGTGGCTCGGCGGCAGCCAGTTGGCGACGCGGAGCGTGGTCTGGGACAGCGCCAGCGGCGCCCAGGCAAGTAGCGCGATCGCGAGTAGTCCGGTCCAGCGCGTCATGATCGTGTCTCCTCCGTCATGGGCCGGGGTCACAGGGCCACGGTGTGTCTTTGATATTTATCAACCCTGTGGATTGAACCTAGCACAGGGTTAGATGCATTTGAATAGATTTGTAGATAAAAATTTAGTACATAAAAAATATATCGTTGGACCCGCCCCGTCGGGCCCACGACAATCGGCCGTGACGAACGCCCCGACACGCACAGACAGTGGAACCCTCAGACCATGCGAGAGCCGGTGCGCTACTTCACCGACGACTACCTCTCCTACCTGCTCGCCCGGGCGAGCACGCTCGTGAGCGAGCAGTTCCACGCCCGCGTGAGCGCGGCGGGGCTGCGCATCCCCGAGTGGCGCGTGCTCGCCACGCTCTACGACCGCGAGGCCATGACCATCGGCCACCTCGCCGAGATCACCCTGCTGACGCAGCCCACGCTCACGCGGGTGGTCGCGCGGCTGGAGGACTGCGGGCTGGTGCTCCGGCGCAACGAGCCGGAGGACCGGCGCATCACCCGGGTATCGATCACGCCCGCGGGGCGGGATAAGGTGCAGCCGCTGATCGAGCGGGCCAAGGCCCACGAGGCCCAGGTGCTCAGCGGCTACCCGGAGGCGGAGGTGGAGACGCTCAAGGCCGGCCTGCGCGAGATGATCGCGCGCCTGAGGGAGGGGCAGTAACGCCCCCGGGCGACGCCCGGGGGCACGGACATCAGGCCCCGACGCGCACGGGACGGGCCCGGGTGGTGGCCGCCTGCGGCGTCTCCCCGTCGTCGCCACCGTTCAGGGCGGCAACCGCGGCGGCAAGCTTCTCGCCCTGCTCGTCGGCCAGCGCCGCCTCGCGCAGGCGCCGGACCACCGCGGCGGGCTCCTCGTCGCCGTCATAGCCGTCGATGACGCCCATGATGGTGTTGAAGTTGCTCAGCCCGCGGGCGTGGGTGTCGCCATAGCCCTTGACCAGGCGCTGGCACCGGGCGATCTCCACCGCCAGCGCGTAGTCCGGAGCCACGGTCTGGTGGATGCGCCCGAGCCAGGCCTCGATACGCGCCATCTCCTCGCGGAAGCGCAGGGTCGAGCGCCGCCAGCGCCGCATCCGCGAGACGGTCCACAGGAGCATGAACCCCGACAGCGTCGCGGTGCGCACGTGCCGGCCCTTGCGGGTGAACGGCTCCAGCGGGCGCTGCAGGCGCGGCGAGTTCAGCAGCAGCCGGCCCAGCGGCGCGGGCAGGGTGTCGCAGATCTCCTCGATGCGCGGGTGCATGAACTCGGTGACGTAGACGAGCTGATCGTCGCCGGCGCGCACCTCCCGGCGAAAGCGCTCGAACCGGCTGGCCCGCGTCTTGAGGTCCGCCACCCGGATGGTGTCCTCGTAGGACATCCACAGCGCCAGGTACCGGGCCGCCTCGGTGGTGAGCAGGTAGTCCCGGGTCTCGCCGCCGTGGGCCTCGTCCAGCGCCAGCACCGCCTCCACGCGGTCGACGTAGTCCCGCGCGTAGGCCGGGTCCTGGTAGTCGGCGAGCCGGCGCATGCCCTCGACCACGTTGAAGTGGGCGACCTCGGGGAAGCGGCCGCGCACGCGCTCGAGCTGCTCGCGCAGCACGGGGTGCTGCGGGTCGGGCTCGGACGGCGCCGGGCGGCTGTGATCCGGCGCCTCGGGCTCGCCCTGGGCCCGTTCGAAGGCGTCGCCGAAGGCCGCCAGGCTCGCCTCCACACCGATGCCCCCGCGGCGGATGGCCTCCTCGAACGCGGCCCGCTCGAAGGGCAGCCGCCCGGAGCCGGCCAGCGCCCCGAACAGCGTCGAGCTGATAACGCTGCCGTGGGACTCCGCCACCGCGGCCATGTCGAAGTAGATAAACGACTTCGCCGCCTGCTCCCCGGCCTCCAGGACCTTGCCGTCGTCGAGGATGCCATCGCCCATCGCGGTCTTCTCGCCGATGGCGTAGACGCGGTGGGTGGAGGCGATGAGCGTGGTGCGATCCGGGGTCACGATCCCGCGCTGTACCGCACGCCCGGCCTCCATGAACTCCGCGGCGATGACCACGTCCACGTCGCCGGGCATGGGCATGAGCGCCAGCACCGGGTCCCGGCCGGCCTTGCGGGCGGCGTGCTCGGGGAAGATCTCCACGTAGTACAGCGTCGCCCCGGTGCGCTGGGCGACGCCGGGCACGGAGGTGGTCTGGGCGAGGTAGCCCTGGGACTCGGCGAGGCTGACGATCCAGTCCGCCAGCACGCCGCCGCCCTGCCCGCCCATCGCCTGTATGGCGATGCTGATCGGTCTGATGGAACGGTCCACGAATGCCTCCTGTGCGCCGCTACATCGCGTAGCGTTCGATCCGCCGCGCCTCGCGGCGCTGGAAGAAACCGATCACCGCGTCGCGCACGCGCTTGGCGAACCGGTCCCAGGCGGTCGGGTTGTGGATGATCTCGGCCCGGTAGAACGACGGGCAGAGCACCGCGGCGTGCGCGACCTGCCCGCACAGCCCGCAGCCCACGCAGCTGTCCTCGACGTGGGCCACCGGGTCGCTGCGCAGCGGGTCCGGGTTGGGCTTGACCGACAGCGACGGACAGCCGGAGAGGCGGATGCAGGAGTGATCGCCGGTGCAGGTGTCGCTGTCCACGCCGAAGCGCTCGCGCACCACGCGCTTGCCGCCCTTGAGCAGGTTGCGGAATACCGGCTTCTCGCGGCGCTGGCGGTTGAGCATGCACTCGGACTCGGCGATCACCACCTTGGGCCCGGAGGACTCGGTGGTCAGCGCCTCGCGCAGGGTGTCGCGCATGGTGCCGACATCGTAGGTGTTGGTGATCCGCCGCACCCAGTTCACGCCGACGCCGCGCACCGCCTGCTCGATGGACTGTTTCGTGCTGCGGATCGGGTTCTCCGCCTTCGAGGAGAGGATGTCCTGGCCGCCGGTCGCCGCGGAGTAGCCGTTGTCCACGATCACCGTGACGTTGTCGCTCTGGTTGAACACCGCGTTGCCCACACTGCTCGCCAGGCCGTTGTGCCAGAACCCGCCGTCGCCGACGATGCTGATGCTGCGCCGCGCCCCCGGGGCGTTGAACGCCGCCGCGCCGGCACCGCCCAGACCGTAGCCCATGGTGGTGTTGCCGATGTTGAACGGCGGCAGGATCGAGAACAGGTGGCAGCCGATATCGCAGCTCACGTGGTGCTCGCCGAGCTCGCGCTCGACCAGCTTCATGGCGGTGAAGATCGGCCGCTCCGGGCAGCCGGTGCAGAAGCCCGGCGGGCGCGGCGGCACCACCTCGTCCAGCCCCTCCATGCCGGCGGCGGCGCTGGAGGCCGCGGCGCCGGGCAGGCGCGCGACGTCCGGGGCATGCTGTTCCAGGAACTGCCGGATGCCATCGGCGAGCACCGCGCCGGTGTACTCGCCGGCCTTGGGCAGCATGTCCTTGCCGTGGATGCGCGTCTGCAGGTCGGCGCGGCGGAGGATCGCGTGCAGGGCCTGCTCGATGTACTCCGGCTGGCCCTCCTCGATCATCAGCACCGCATCCTTGCCGGCGCAGAACGACTTCACCTCGTCGTCCACCAGCGGGTAGGTGACGTTGAGCACATACAGCGGGATGCGGGTATCGCCGAAGCTGTCCGCCAGCCCGAGGCGCTCCAGCGCGCGGATGACGCTGTTGTAGAGCCCGCCCTGGAGGATCAGGCCGATGTCGCCGCGCTCGCCCTCGAAGAACTCGTTGAGCCCGTGCTCCTGGATGAACGACACTGCCGCCGGCCAGCGGCGGTCGACCTTCTCGTGCTCGTGCAGGAAGCTCGAGGGCGGCAGCACGATGCGGCTCGGATCGCGCACCGGGTGCTCCATGGCGTCGCTGAGCGTGTACGCCGGGCGCACGTTGTCCTTGGCCTCGAAACGGCCGTGGACGTGGCAGGCGCGGATGCGCAGCTCCAGCATCACCGGCGTGTTGCTCGCCTCCGAGAGCTCGAACCCCTTCTCCACCGACTCGACGATGCTGCCCAGGTTGGGCCGCGGATCGAGGAGCCACATCTGCGACTTCATGGCGAAGGCGTGGGTACGCTCCTGCATGATGCTGGAGCCCTCGCCGTAGTCCTCGCCGACGATCACCAGCGAGCCGCCGGTGACGCCACCGGAGGCGAGCTGCGCGAGGGCATCGGAGGCGACGTTGGTGCCCACGGTGGACTTCCACGCCACCGCCCCGCGAATGGGATAGTTCACCGACGCGGCCAGGGTCGCCGCGGCGGTGGCCTCGGAGGCGGACGACTCGAAGTGGACGTCCAGCTCCTCGAGGATCTCGTTGGCGTCGGTGAGCACGTCCATCAGGTGGGAGATGGGCGCACCCTGGTAGCCGGCGACGTAACCGACCCCCGACTGCAGCAGCGCCTTGGTGACCGCGAGTATCCCCTCTCCGTGGAATTCCTCGCCGGCCCCCATGCGCAGCTTCTTGACTTCTTTCGCGAAAGAACGCTCCGCCATAGCTCTCTACTCCGTGCCCGCGGCGACCGCCAACGGCCGCCGCGGACGACAGCGGGTTCAGTCGCCGGTGACCAGGGCGACGACGCGGCAGGGGCTGCCCGAGCCGTCCTCGATCTTCAGCGGCGCGGCGATCACCACGGCCCCCGTGGGGGGCAGCCGGTCGAGGTTGGTGAGGCTCGCGAGCCCGAACTTGTTGGTGCCGTGCATGACATTGTGGCAGGGGAACGGCGGGTCCATCTGCGGCGCCTGGCCGGCATCGGTGCCCACCGTCTCGGTGCCGAAGCCGAGCACGTCGCGCTCCTCGGCGAGGAACTTCACGACCTCGTGGCTGGGCCCGGGGGTATGGGCGCCGTCCTCGCGCATGTTGAGAAAGGCGTCCGGGTCGGTGCGCTCGGACCACTGCGTGCGGAACAGCACCCAGTGGCCAGCGGGGATGCGTCCGTGCTCGCGCTCCCAGGCCTCGACATGCTCGCGGCCGAGCAGGAAGTCCTCGTCCGCGCTGGCGTAGGCGGTGCAGTCGATCACGCAGGCGGGGGCGATGAAATGCTGCGGATCGACGGTGTCGGTGGCGTTTTGCTCGAAGTCCTTGCCGGTGACCCAGTGGATCGGCGCATCGAAGTGGGTGCCGGTGTGCTCGCCGCAGGAGATGTTGTTCCAGTACCAGGCGGGACCGCGCTCGTCGTAGCGGGAGATCTCCTCCTTGCGGAAGGGCCAGCCCTGGTTGAACTGCTCCGGCAGCTGGAGCACCGGGGTGTCATTGGTCAGGGTGACGCTGAGATCGACGATGCGCACGTCGCCGCCGGCAATGGCGCCGGCAAGCTGGGTGACGAGGTTGCTGGACTGCATGATGCGCTCTCCTCCCGGATATGGCGTTTGGCGTTGGCGTGTTCTGAAGGGCCGGGAACGCCGGTAACTGTAGACGATTACCGCGGCGGCCCGGGACCGTGTCCGCTTATGTTGTTTACGTATAAAACATTTAACTGTCAGATATCAACCCGTCACGCGTACCGCTGCCGCTGGTATCATTGCGTGTCGATCCGCCGGCGTCCCGCCGCCGGCGGACGCAGTCGCGAACGAGGAGGAGCGAATGACACAGCCCGGCCGTGAGCACGGCGGCGCGACGCCGCTCGACGAGGCGACCATGCTGCCCCACAGCAAGCGCTCGCTGCGCGCGTGGCTGCACCTGATCAAGTGCTCCAAGCGCGTGGAGCAGGCCATCTCCGATCTCTTCCGCGACGATTTCGACAGCTCGCTGTCGCGCTTCGACGTGCTCGCGCACCTGGACTACGTCCACCCCGAGGCCCTGAGCACATCCGCGCTCGCCCAGCGGCTGCTCGCCTCCAAGGGCAACATCACCCGGCTGCTCGACCGCATGGAGGGCGACGGGCTGATCCATCGCCGCCCCTCCAGCCGCGACCGCCGGGTGAGCGACGTCTACCTCACCGACACCGGCACCCGGCTGTTCCATGCCATGGCCGACGCCCACGAGGCGTGGTCCGACGAGATCTTCGGCATCCTCGACGACGGCGAGCTCGACGAGCTCGTCGGCCTGCTCGACCGCGTGCGCCACCGCCTGGAGGCCCGCGGGGACCAGGACTGAGCCCCGGCGACACCGTCGTCGGCGCCGCCGGTACGACCGTACTCAGGCGGCCCGGCCCGCTCCCGGGCGCTCGGCCCCGGCACCGGAGTCGTCCGTGACCTCGTGGCTGCGCGGGCGCGTGCGCACCTGCAGGTCGGTGAGCTCCTCGCGGTCCTTCTCGGCCGTGCGGTAGGCCTGGAAACGGCCGGCACCGTAGACCCGGTGCCAGGCGACGTCCCGCTGCTGGTACCAGGCCCCGGCATGCAGGGTGAAGTACGGGTCGGAGAGGTGCGGCCGCGCCAGCGCGACCAGGTCCGCACGCTCCGCCATGAGGATGGTGTTCACCTGGTCGGCGGTGGTGATGTTGCCCACGGCCATGGTCGCGACGCCGCTCTCGTTGCGCACCTTGTCGGCGAACGGGGTCTGGAACATGCGCCCGTATACGGGCTTCTGGTCCGGCACCGTCTGCCCCGCGGAGACGTCGATGAGGTCGACCCCGGCGTCGCGGAAGGCCCGGGCGATGGCGCTCAGGTCGGCGTCCGAGAGGCCGCCCTCCTTCCAGTCGGTCGCCGAGATACGCACCGACATCGGCTTGTCCTGCGGCCAGACCGCGCGGACCCCCTCGAAGACCTCCAGGGGATAGCGCAGACGGTTCTCGATGCCGCCGCCATATTCGTCGTCGCGGACGTTGGTCAGCGGCGAGAGGAAGCTCGCGAGCAGGTAGCCGTGGGCCATGTGGACCTCGAGCATGTCGAAGCCCGCCTCCTCGGCGAGCCGCGCCGAGCGCACGAAGTCGTCCCGTACCCGGTCCATGTCGGCGCGGCTCATCTCCACCGGCACCTGGCTCTCGCCCTCGAAATAGGGGATGGGCGAGGCGGAATAGACCGGCCAGTTGCCCTCCGGCAGGGGGTGGTCCATGCGCTCCCAGCCCACCTGGGTCGAGCCCTTGCGCCCGGCGTGACCGAGCTGCATGCAGATGCGCGTGTCCGACTGGGCGTGGACGAAATCCACGATCCGGCGGAAGGCGTCGCGCTGGGCCTCGTTCCACAGCCCGGTGCAGCCGGGGGTGATTCGGGCGTCCGGGGACACGCAGGTCATCTCCGTGTACATCAGCCCGGCGCCGCCGACGGCACGGCTGCCGTAGTGCACCAGGTGCCAGTCGTTGGGCACGCCCTCCTCGGCCATATACTGCGCCATCGGCGAGACCACCACGCGGTTGGGCACGGTCATACCGCGCAGGCGCAGCGGCGTGAACATCGGCGGCGTGCCGTCGGCGGCCTCGAAGCCGCGCTCGCGCTCGCGGCGCAGGAACCACGCGTTGCAGCGGTCGACGAAGGACTGGTCACGCAGCTGGAGGTTCTCGTAGGTCAGCTTCTTCGCCCGGGACATGAGCGCGAAGGCGAACGGCTCCGGGTCCATGCCCCAGTGCCGGTCGATGTTCTCGAACCAGGCGAGGGAGACGTCCGCGGCGTGCTGGGTGATCTCCACCTCGGTGCGGCGGCCCTCCTCGAAGTCCGCCAGGGCCGCGGCGACGTCGCCGGTGTGTGCCTTCACGGACTCGAACAGGGCGATGGCGCTCTCCATGGCGAGCTTGGTGCCCGAGCCGATGGAGTAGTGCGCGGTGTGCTGGGAGTCACCGAGCAGGACGATGTTGTCCTTGACCCAGCGTTCGTTGCGGATCATCGGGAACTGCCGCCAGATCGAGCGGTTGGCGATCAGCGGGTGGCCGTCGAGTTCCTGGTCGAAGACCTCCTCGAGCACCGGGATGAACTCGTCCTCGCCCATCCGGTCGAAACCCAGCCCCTGCCAGGTCTCCGGTGCCATCTCCACCACCCAGGTGCTGCGGCCCGGCTCGTACTGGTAGCAGTGGGCGACCACCACGCCGTACTCCGTCTCCTGGAAGAAGTACTTGAAGGCATCGAACTCGCGGCTCGAGCCCAGCCAGCAGAAGTAGTTCCGGCGCCAGTCGAAGCGCGGCCGGAACCAGTCGCGGTGATTCTCGCGGATGCGGCTGTTGATGCCGTCGGCGGCGACGATGATGTCGCTGTCGGCGAACCGTGACTCGTCCTCAACCTCGGTGTTGAAATGCATGGTCACGCCGAGCTCGCGGCAGCGCTGCTGGAGGATCTGCAGCAGGGTCAGCCGCGAGCAGCCGCAGAAGCCATTGCCGCCTGAAGTGAGCACGTGGCCCTGGTAGTGCACGTCCACGTCGCCCCAGTAGGCGAAGCTGCGGCGGATCGCCTCGTAGGAGGCGTTGTCGTAGTCGTCGAGGAATCCGAGGGTCTCGTCGGAGAACACCACGCCGAAGCCGAAGGTGCTGTCCGGCGCATTACGCTCGTAGACGCTGACCTCCCAGTCCGGCCACTGTTTCTTGGTCAGCAGCGCCATGTACAGCCCGCCCGGTCCGCCGCCGATGATGGTGATCTTCATCGCTCCTCCGCAGTCGTCGTTCTGTCTGCCCGATTGTCCGTATCCGGCCGCCAGCGGCCGTGGATAGAGGCAGTATAATCGCGTTATCTTACACGTCAACTTCTTACCTATAATGGATATGCCGCAGTTCGATCATAGCTAAACATTTTATACTTGAATTAAATCGGGGCACCGCTTAGCCTGAGCGCACCAATACGGGGCATGCCGCCCCCGGGAGCGGAACGGATGCAGGAACTGATCACGTCACTGCCGGTCACCGGCGTCTGGTGCGACGCCACCGCGACGGTACACGGCTGGCGCTACCTGGAGGTGGTCAACCGCCTGATCGAGGACTGGTTCGAGCGGGTCGGGCATTCGTTTACCGACATGCACGTCAGCGCGGATACCGGCACCCCCACCACCCGGCTCACCCTCGACGTGGCCACGCCGGCACGGCTCGGCGAGACCCTGGAGGTGCGGCTGCGCCTGCTCCGGCTCGGCCGCAGCTCGCTGGGCTTCCGGGTTACCGGGACCTGTGACGGCGCGCCGCGGCTGGACGCCGAGGCCACGCTGGTGTGGGTGCACAACGAAAACGGCCGACTGGCCAGCCGCCCCATCCCGGAGGCGCTGCGCGGGCGCATGCGCACGTGGCTCGATGGATCCGGGGACAAGGAAACCGTACAACCGGGAGCCGAGGCATGAACGATAACGCCCCACGCCACGCCGTGATCACCGGCGGCGGCACCGGCATCGGTGCCGCCATCGCCCGGCGCCTCGCCGCCGAGGGTATGGACGTCACCCTGATGGGCCGCCGCGCCGGTCCGCTGGAGGACACCGCCGCCCGCATCCCGGGGGCACGCGCGATCACGGCGGACGTCACCGATGCCGACGCCGTCGCCGCGGCGTTCACCGAGGCGCGCTCGGCACACGGCCCGGTGGACGTGCTGGTGAACAACGCCGGCGCCGCGCGCACCGCGCCGTTTCACCGGCTCTCTGCCGGGGACTGGCAGGCGATGCTCGACGTCAATCTCTCGGGGGTCTTCCACTGCATGCAGGCCGCCGTCGCCGACATGCGCGAGAGCGGCAGCGGGCGCGTGGTCAACATCGCCAGCACCGCCGCGCTCAAGGGCTACCCCTACGTGGCCGGCTACTGCGCCGCCAAGCACGGCGTCGTGGGGCTGACCCGGGCGGTGGCCCTGGAGCTCGCCCGCGAACGGATCACGGTCAACGCCGTGTGCCCCGGCTACACGGACACCGAGCTGGTGGCCAACGCCCTGGACACCATCACCGAGAAGACCGGGCGCTCCCGCGAGGAGGCGCTCCAGGAGTTCGTGAAGGTCAACCCGCAGCGGCGCCTCGTCCAGCCCGAGGAGGTCGCGGAGACGGTGGCCTGGCTGTGCCGCGCGAACGCCGCCGCGGTCACCGGCCAGGCGATCTCCGTGTCCGGCGGCGAGGTGATGTAGCCGCCGGCGCGCGCGCCGCGGAACCGCGGCCCCGATCCGGCGGAACGGACGACGCGAATCAGAGGAGAGAACGAGCATGGACCCGAATACCTACCGCCCCGAGCACTTCCGCTGGGAGATGCGCGGCGAGACCGCGCTGATCACCCTGGACCGGCCGGAGCGCAAGAACCCGCTGACCTTCGACTCCTACGCCGAGCTGCGCGACCTGTTCCGCTCGCTGGTGTACGTCGACGGGGTCAAGGCGGTCGTCATCCAGGGCGCCGGCGGGAACTTCTGCTCCGGCGGCGACGTGCACGAGATCATCGGCCCGCTGACCGAGCGCGACATGAAGGGCCTGCTCGCCTTCACCCGCATGACCGGCGACCTGGTCAAGGCCATCCGCGCCTGCCCCCAGCCGGTGATCGCCGCCATCGACGGCGTCTGCGCCGGTGCCGGCGCGGCCATCGCCATGGCCGCGGACATCCGCTACGGCACCCCCCGGGCGAAGGTCGCCTACCTGTTCACCCGGGTGGGGCTCGCCGGCTGCGACATGGGCGCCTGCGCGATCCTGCCGCGCATCATCGGCCAGGGCCGCGCCTCGGAGCTGCTGTTCACCGGGCGCAGCATGCGCGCCGAGGAGGGCGAGCGCTGGGGCTTCTACAACCGCCTCTGCGAGCCCGGGACACTCGGCGACGACGCACTGGCGATGGCGGAGCAGCTCGTCGCCGGGCCGAACTTCGCCCACGGCATCACCAAGACCATGCTCAACCAGGAGTGGAACATGGGGCTGGACCAGGCCATCGAGTCCGAGGCCCAGGCCCAGGCGGTGTGCATGCAGACCGAGGACTTCCGGCGCGCCTACCGGGCCTTCGTCGCCCGCGAGCAGCCGGTGTTCGAGGGCGACTGACATGAGCGACCGCAGTTTCCTCGACTGGCCCTTCTTCGAGGCCCGGCACCGCGCGCACGCCGCGGACCTGGACGCCTGGGCGCGGGAGGCCGTGACCGGCCTGGACGAGTCGGACGTGGACGCCACCTGCCGCGAGCTCGTCCGCCGTCTTGGCGCCGGCGGCTGGCTCGCCCCCTGCGTGGCCCTGGACGCCGGCGACCGCCTGGATGTGCGCACCCTGTGCCTGACCCGCGAGACCCTGGCGCGGCACGACGGGCTCGCCGACTTCGCCTTCGCCATGCAGGGGCTCGGCACCGGTCCCATCTCGCTGTTCGGCACCCCGGAGCAGCGCGGGCGCTGGCTGCCGCCGGTGCGCGCCGGCGAGGCCGTCGCCGCGTTCGCCCTCTCCGAGCCGGAGGCGGGATCGGACGTCAGCGCCCTCGCCACCACGGCCCGGCGCGAGGGCGACGAGTACGTGCTCGACGGCACCAAGACGTGGATATCCAACGGCGGCATCGCCGACGTCTACACGGTGTTCGCCCGCACCGGCGAGGGTCCCGGTGCGAAGGGCCTCTCGGCGTTCGTCGTGCCCGCCGGTACCCCGGGCTTCTCGGTGCCCGGGCGTATCGAGCTGATGGCGCCGCACCCGCTCGGCACCCTGCGCTTCGAGGGCTGCCGCATCCCCGCCGCGAACCGGATCGGCGAGCCCGGCAAGGGCTTCCGCATCGCCATGGCCACTCTGGACGTGTTCCGGTCCACGGTGGGCGCGGCGGCCCTCGGCTTCGCCCGGCGCGCGCTGGACGAGGCCCTTGGCCACACCACCCGCCGCGAGCTCTTCGGCGCACCGCTCGCCGACATGCAGCTCACCCAGGCGAAGCTCGCGGACATGGCGCTGGACGTCGACGCCAGCGCGCTGCTGGTCTACCGCGCCGCCTGGGCGAAGGACTGCCACGCCGAGCGGGTCACCCGCGAGGCCTCGATGGCCAAGCTCCACGCCACCGAGCACGCCCAGCGGGTGATCGACGCGGCGGTGCAGATGCACGGCGGCCACGGCGTCACCTCCGGCGTGCCAGTGGAGCGGCTCTACCGCGACATCCGCGCGCTGCGGATCTACGAGGGTGCCTCGGAGATCCAGCAGCAGGTGATCGCCCGCCAGGTGCTCTCGGCCTTCCGCGACGGCGGGGGTAACGGGGCATGAGCACGCCGGTCCACCGCGCCACCCGCCAGGTGCGTTTCCAGCACTGCGACCCGGCGGGCATCGTGTTCTACCCCCGCTACTTCGAGCTCCTGGAGGAGATCGTGACCACCTGGCTCGCCTCGCTCACCGACGCCGGCAGCGAGGCCGCCCTGCTCGCTGCCCGCGGCGAAGCACCGAGGATCGAGCGGCTGGAGTGCCGGTTCTCCCGTCCGAGCCTGCTCGGCGAGCACATCGACTACACGCTCGAGGTGCGGGACGTCGACGCCGCCCGCGTGACCCTCGACTACCGCATCCAGCACGGCACGGAGGAGCGGGTCGCCGGCACGATCGTGCTGCGCTGGTACCGCTTCGCGCCCCGGCCCGAGGCCGCGGCGCTGCCGCCGACCCTGCGCACGCGGCTGGGCCCGCCGGCGCAACGAACCTGATCCAAGGAGAGTAACCGCTATGCAGACCGTCAATCCGGAAGGCTGGAAGCGCCCCAAGGGCTACTCCAACGGCACCACCGCCCGGGGCCGCATGGTCTTCACCGGCGGCCTGGTCGGCTGGGACGAGACCGAGAGCTTTCCCAGCAGCGACTTCATCGACCAGGTCCGCCAGGTGCTGAAGAACACCGTCGCCGTGCTCGGCGCCGCCGACGCCGGCCCGGAGCACGTCGTGCGCATGACCTGGTACATCACCGACAAGCACGAGTACCTGGCGCGGCTCAAGGAGATGGGTGAGGCCTACCGCGAGGTCATGGGCCGCACCTTCCCCGCCATGGCCATGGTACAGGTCGCCGCCCTGATCGAGGACGACGCCAAGGTCGAGGTCGAGACCACCGCCGTGGTACCGGACTGAGCCGTCCCGCGGCGCGCCGCCGCGGGATGCGGCGGCGCGTCAACGAAAACACTTTGCATATAAAAAAGTAAAATCTAAACTTTTGTCCCGTAACGCGGCTGACCGCCGCTGACGGGACGGATAACGACAATGCGGCCGCCGGGCCGCCACCCCACGTGGAGACCACCGCCCACGTGCGGCCCCGGACGGCACGCGGACAAGGGGAGAGAGGAGCAATGACGCGCCCGCTGCGGGATACGTTCGCGGACGAGCACCTGCCGCCACCGTCGCAATGGCCGGTCCTCGACCTGTCGCACCCGGCCTATCACTTCCCGGACCGGTTCAACTGCGTGACCGAGCTGCTCGACCGCTGGATCGAGCGCGGCCATGGCGGGCACCGCTGCCTGCTCACGCCGGATGCCACCTGGTCCTATAACGACCTCCACGAGACGGTGAACCGCCTCGCCAACTACCTCGTCTCCGGGATGGGGATGGTGCCGGGCAACCGCGTACTGCTGCGCGCCCCCAACAATCCGATGATGGTGGCCGCCTACCTGGCGGTGATGAAGGCCGGAGGCATCGCCGTGGGCACCATGCCCATGCTGCGCGCCGGCGAGCTGGCGCCGATCGTGGAAAAGGCGCGGATCACTCACGCCCTGTGCGACATCCGCCTCGCCGACGAGCTGTGCGCCACCGCCGAGACCCACCCGGTGCTCGAGCACTGCGCCTTCTTCGGCGGCGGTCCCGGCACGCTGGACAATGCGCTAGAGGACCAGCCCACGACCTTCGAGGCGTGGGACAGTGCCGCCGACGAGACCTGCCTGATCGCGTTCACCTCGGGGACCACCGGCGCCCCCAAGGGCACCATGCACTTCCACCGGGACATGCTCGCGATCTGCGAGGGCTTCTCCCGGCAGATCCTGCGCCCCGATCCGGACGACCTGTTCACGGGCAGCCCGCCTATCGCCTTCACCTTCGGCCTCGGCGGGCTGGTGCTCTTCCCCCTGCACGCGGGCGCCGCCACCCTGCTGCTGGAGCGCGCCCCGCCCGCGGAACTGCTCGGCCATATCGAGCGCCATCGCGTGAGCGTGGTGTTCACCGCCCCCACGGCCTACCGCGCGATGGCCGCCGAGGCGGGACGCTTCGATCTCGCGAGCTGGCACAAGGGAGTGTCCGCCGGCGAGCACCTGCCCGCCGCGACCTGGCACGACGTCCACGAAAAGCTCGGGCTGCGGCTGATCGACGGCATCGGCGCCACCGAGATGCTGCACATCTTCATCTCCGCCCGCGAGGAGGACATCCGCCCCGGCAGCACCGGCCGGCCGGTGCCCGGCTACGAGGTCCGTATCCTCGACGACGACGGCAACGAGGCACCGGAGAACACCCCCGGACGCCTCGCCGTGCGCGGCCCCACGGGCTGCCGCTATCTCGACGACGAACGCCAGGCCCGCTACGTGCAGGACGGCTGGAACATCACCGGCGACACCTTCCGCCGCGACGCGGACGGCTACCTCTGGTACGTCGCCCGCTCCGATGACATGATCGTCTCCGCGGGCTACAACATCTCCGGGCCCGAGGTCGAGAACGCCCTGCTCTCCCACGAGGCCGTCGCCGAGTGCGCGGTGATCGGCGTGCCCGACGTGGACCGGGGACGGATCGTGAAGGCCTACGTGGTCCCCGCGGCGGGGGTGACCGGCGACGACGAACTGGCGGCGGCGCTGCAGGCGCACGTCAAGGCCACCATCGCGCCGTACAAGTATCCGCGGGCGATCGGCTTCGTCGACGCCCTGCCCCGCACCGCCACCGGCAAGCTCCAGCGCTTCCGGCTGCGCGAGGCCGGGGAGGAGGCCGGCGGGGCCTGAGCGGTGCCGGCCCGGCGCATACAATCACAACACGAGCGAGGATAACGGCATGACACGGGGAACCTTCCGCCTGGCCGCTGCGGCGGCCGCACTGTGCACCGCCGTCGCGGGCGCTGCGAGTGCCGCGCCGGTGAAGATCGGCATGATCACCACGCTGTCCACCGGGGGCGGCTACCTCGGCGAGGACATCCGCAACGGCTTCCGCCTGGCGATGGAGCAGAACGACGGCAGGCTCGGCGGCGTCGACGTGGAGCTGATCGTCGAGGACGACGGCCGCAAGCCCGGCAACGCCCGCCAGATCGCCACCCGGCTGATCCAGAGCGAGGGCGTGAAAGTCATGACCGGCTCGGTGTTCTCCAACGTCGCCATGGCCACCATCCCCAAGATCGTGCGCGACGGGGTGATCTACATCTCCCCCAACGCCGGGCCGGCCAAGCTCGCCGGTCGGCTGTGCCACGAGAACTACTTCAACGCCGCCTACCAGAACGACAACTTCTACGAGGCGATGGGGCAGTACTTCACCGACGAGGGACTGGACAACGTCTACCTCCTCGCCCCCAACTACGCCGCCGGCAAGGACGCGCTCACCGGCTTCAAGCGCTACTACGAGGGTAACGTCGTCGGCGAGGTCTACACCCAGCTCGGCCAGACCGACTACGCCGCGGAGATCGCCGAGCTGCGCGACGCCGACCCGGACAACGTGTTCTTCTTCTATCCCGGCGGCATGGGCATCAACTTCATCAAGCAGTACGTCCAGGCGGGCCTCGACGAGTCCATCCCGCTGTACGGCCCGGGCTTCTCGGCGGACAACACCCTGGTCGACGCCGTCGGCGACGCCGCGCTCGGCATCGTCAACTCGGCGCACTGGAGCAAGGACCTGGACAACCCGGTCAACCGCCGCTTCGTCGCCGACTACACCGAGCGCTACGACCGCGAGCCGACCCTCTATGCCGCCCAGGGCTACGACACCGCCCGCCTGATCGGCAGCGCGCTGGCGGCCACCGGCGGCGACGTCTCCGACACCGCGGCGCTGCGCGAGGCGCTGGCGGCGGCGGACTTCGATTCCGTGCGCGGCGACTTCCGCTTCAACACCAACCACCACCCGATCCAGGACATCTACGTCCGCAAGGTGGTCCGCGAGGACGACGGCAACCTCACCAACCAGCTGGTGGCGAAGGTCTTCGACGACCACGAGGACGCCTACGCCGGCGAGTGCGCCCTGGGCCAGTGACGTAGCGCCGGGGCGGCGCCGGGGCATCCGCCCGCGGCGCCGCCCGCGCCCTTGATCTCTTCGGGAGCCGATCGGGATGCAGCTGCTGCTCGAACAGGTGCTGAACGGCCTGCAGTTCGGGGTCACCCTGCTGCTGATGGCCTCGGGCCTGACCCTGGTGTTCGGCATCATGCGGCTGATCAACCTCGCCCACGGGTCGCTGTTCATGGTGGGCGCCTACGTCGGCGCGACGGCGCTCGCCTACACCGGCAGCTTCCTCCTCGGCCTCGCTGCCGGGGTGGCGGCCGCCGCGCTCACCGGCATGGCCATGGAGGCACTGATCATCCGGCGGCTCTACCGCCGCGACCACCTCGACCAGGTGCTCGCCACCTTCGGGCTGATCCTGTTCTTCAACGAGCTGGTGCGCGTGGTCTGGGGGCGGCAGCCGCTCAGCATGGACACCCCGGCGTGGCTGTCGGGCCACGAGACGGTGCTGCCCGGCGTGCCCTATCCGTCGTTCCGGCTGGCGGTGATCGCCGTGGGCGTGGCGGTCATCGCCCTGCTCTACGTGCTGATCATGCGCACCCGCGTGGGCATGCGCATCCGCGCCGGTGCCAGCAACCGCGAGATGATCGCCGCCCTGGGGGTCAACATCCGGCTGCTCTACACCCTGGTGTTCGGCTTCGGCGCCTGCCTCGCCGGGCTCGCCGGGGTGATGGCCGCGCCGTTCCTGGCGGTGCAGTCCGGCATGGGCGAGGACATCCTCATCCTGACCTTCGTGGTGATCGTGATCGGCGGCATCGGCTCGATCCGCGGCGCGGTGGCCGGGGCGCTGCTGGTGGGCGTGGTCGACACCCTGGGCCGCGCCTACCTGCCCGACCTGTTCGCCCTGTGGCTGCCGCCGGCCTCCGCCGGGACGGTGGGCACGGCGCTGTCGTCCATGGCCATCTACGTACTCATGGCCGCGGTGCTCGCCATCCGCCCGCAGGGCCTGTTCGGGGGCGCCCATGACTAGCGCCCCGCTGCGCGCCCGACTCGCCACCGTCGTGCTCCTCGCCGGCCTCGCGCTGCTGCCGCCGGTGGCGGCGATGATCGGCGATCCGTACCTGGTGACGCTGGCCAACCGCGCGGTGATCTACGGCCTCGCCGCGATGGCGCTCGACCTGATCATGGGCTACGGCCGCCTGGTGAGCTTCGGCCACGCCGCGTTCTTCGGCCTCGGGGCCTACACCGTCGGCATCCTCAGCACCCACGTGATGCAGGGCATCCCCCTGGTGTTCGGCTGGAACGGGAGCAACGAGGCCCTGATCGCCTGGCCCCTCGCCATGGCGGTCAGCGCCGCCTACGCCGCCTTCGTAGGCGTGATCTCGCTGCGCACCTCCGGGGTGTACTTCATCATGATCACCCTGGCGTTCGCGCAGATGGTCTACTACCTGTTCGTCTCCCTGCCCGCCTACGGCGGCCAGGACGGGCTGTCGCTGTGGCTGCGCAACACCGCCGCCGGGGTCGCGCTCGACGACCGCACCGGCTTCTACTACCTCTGCCTGGGCGTGCTCGTGGCCGTGTGGGCGCTGCTCACCCGGGTGGTGAACTCGCGCTTCGGCCGCGTCCTGCAGGGCTGCCGGGAGAACGAGCGGCGCATGCGCGCGCTGGGTTTCCGGCCCATGCCCTACCGGCTCACCGCCTTCGTGATCTCCGGTGCACTGACCGGCCTGGCGGGCGCACTGGTCGCCAACCACCAGGAATTCGTCAGCCCGGCGCTGATGACGTGGTCGCAGTCCGGGCAGTTCATGGTCATCGTCCTGCTCGGCGGACTCGCCAGCCTCGTCGGCCCGATCTACGGCGCCGTGGCGCTGCTGGTGCTCGAGGAGACGCTGGTGTCGGTGACCCAGCACTGGCAGCTGGTGCTCGGGCCGGTGCTGGTGCTGGCGGTGCTGTTCTTCCGCGGCGGCCTCTACGGTGCCCTGTCCGGACGGGGGGGACGGCAATGACTGAGGCACAGGCGGCGGCGGTCCCGACCTTCGAGGCGCGCGCGCTGTACAAGCGCTTCGGCGGCCTGCAGGCCACCGACGGCCTCTCGCTGGCGCTCGAGCGCGGGCGGGTGCACGCGCTGATCGGCCCCAACGGCGCCGGCAAGACCACCGCGCTGGCACAGCTCAGCGGCGAGCTGCGCCCGGACGAGGGCAGTATCCACCTCGACGGCCGCGACGTCACCGCGCTGGACATGCCGGCACGGGCCCGTCTCGGCATTGCCCGCTCGTTCCAGATCACCGCCGTGTTCGAGTCGTTCACGGTGCGGGAGAACGTCGCCCTCGCCGTGCAGTCCCGGGCCCGCCACCACTTCCACTTCTTCGGCAACGCCGCCCGGGACCGGCGGCTCACCGACGCGGCGGACGCCGCGCTGGAGCAGGTGGGCCTCGCCGATGCCGGCGGACACCGCGTCGCCGCCCTCGCCCACGGCCAGAAGCGCCAGCTCGAGATCGCCATGGCGCTGGCCACCGAGCCGCAGGTCCTGCTGCTCGACGAGCCCATGGCCGGCATGGGCGCGGCGGAGAGCGAGGTCGTCGCCTCGCTGCTGGAGCGCCTGCGCGCGCGTTACGCGGTCCTGCTCATCGAGCACGACATGGACGTGGTCTTCCGCCTCGCCGACACCCTGAGCGTGCTGGTCGGCGGGCGGCTGATCGCCAGCGGCCCGCCCGGCGAGGTCCGCGACGACCCGGACGTGCAGGCCGCCTACCTGCAGGAGTCGTTCTGATGCTGGAGCTCGAGGGCGTCGAGAGCGCCTACGGCAGCAGCCGCGTCCTCTTCGGCGTGGACCTCACCGTCGGCGAGGGTGAGGTGGTGAGCCTGCTCGGGCGCAACGGCATGGGCAAGACCACCACCGTGCGTGCGATCACCGGGCTGACGCCGCCGCGGGCGGGCACGATCCGCTTCCGGGGCCGGCGCATCGACGGCCGCCCGGCCTACCGCATCGCCCGCGCCGGCATCGGCCTGGTCCCGGAGGGCCGGCAGATCTTCCCGAACCTCAGCGTGGAGGAGAACCTCGTGGCCGCCGCCCGCGGCCGCGGCTGGGACCTGGCGGCGGTCTACGGGCTGTTCCCGCGGCTCGCCGAACGGCGGGACAACCCGGGCACCCGGCTGTCCGGCGGCGAGCAGCAGATGCTCGCCATCGGCCGCGCGCTGATGACCAACCCGCGGCTGCTCATCCTCGACGAGGCCACCGAGGGCCTGGCCCCGGTGATACGCTCGGACATCTGGGCGTGCATCCGCCGGCTGCGCGAGCTGGGACAGTCGCTGCTGATCATCGACGCCGGCCTGGAGGCGCTGCTGGCGGTGTGCGACCGCCACTACATCATCGACCGCGGACGCATCGCCTGGCACGGCGACGGCGAGGCGTTCCGCGCCGAGGCCGGGGCGCTGCAGCGGCGCTACCTGAGCGTGTGAGAACCCCCTACCGCCGCGGAACGGGCATCGACGAGGCCATGAGCGATCACGAGTCACTGGAATACGAGTACAACCCGCGGGTGACGGTACCGGCGTTCGCCCGCTACTTCGAGCGCCTGCAGGCACTCTCCGAGGAGACCCGCAGGCGCCTGCCGGAGCGCATCGGGGACGTGGCCTACGGCGACGGGCCGCTGCAGACGATGGACTGCTTCCCCGCCGGGGCGGATGACGCGCCGGTGCATGCGTTCTTCCACGGCGGCTACTGGCGCAGCCAGGACAAGCGCGACTACGCCTTCGTCGCCCGGGACCTGGTGCCCCGCGGGGTCTCCGTGGTGGTGGTGAACTATGAGCTCTGCCCCGCGGTGAGCGTCGCCGGGATCAACGCGATGTGCGCGGACGCCGTCCGGTTCATCCACGACAACGCCGCCCGGCTGGGGCTCGGCAGCGGGCCCCTGACCGTATCCGGCCACTCCGCCGGCGGCCAGATCGTGGCCCGGCTGCTCGCCGGCCGCACCGCCGGGGAGACCCCTATCGCCGGCGCACTCGCGATCTCCGGGGTCTTCGACCTGGCGCCGCTGATCGCCACCAGCATCAACGACGCCCTGGGCCTGGACGAGGCCGCCGCCCGCGCCTGCTCGCCGCTGTACGAGCTCCCGCCGCCGGCGGACGTGCCCCTGCGCCTGGCGGTGGGGGGCGCCGAGACCGCTGCCTTCCACGAGCAGAGCGAGGCCTACCGGCGCCACGCGGGCATCGACGCGCCGGTGACCACGCCGCCCGGGCGCAATCACTTCGACGTGCTGGAGGCGCTGTTCCTGGCCGACGGCGAGGCCTTCGGCGTCACCGCCGGACTGGCCGGCGTGGGGGATCACTCTTCCTCGTAACGGCTCTCCCACTGGTAGGCGTGGCGGACGATGGTCTCCAGGTCGTCGAAGGCGGGCGTCCAGCCAAGCTCACGGCGCAGCCGGGTGCTGTCCGCCACCAGCGCCGGCGGGTCGCCGGCGCGGCGCGGCGCCTCCTCCACCTCGAACGGGGCACCGTGGACACGCCGCACCGTGTCCACCACCTCGCGCACGCTCGAGCCGTGGCCGTAGCCGCAGTTGTACACCCGTGAGTCACCACCGGCGGCGAGATGGTCGAGGAGCTGGACGTGGGCGCGGGCGAGGTCAACCACGTGGATGTAGTCGCGCACGCAGGTACCGTCCGGCGTGGCGTAGTCGGTGCCGAACACGGACAGCGACGGCCGCCGCCCGAGGGCGGTCTGGCACGCCACCTTGATCAGGTGGGTCGCCGCCGGCGTGGCCTGGCCGATGTGCCCGTCCGGGTGCGCGCCGGCGACGTTGAAGTAGCGCAGGATGCCGTAGCGCAGCGAGGACGCCGCGGCGGCGTCCATGAGCATGCGCTCGCTCATCATCTTGGAGGCACCGTAGGGATTGATCGGCGCGAGTGGCGTGTCCTCGCTGACGAGCTCGGTCTCCGGGATGCCGTAGACCGCCGCCGTCGAGGAGAACACGAACTGCGGCACCCCGGCGGCGGTGACCTCGGTGAGCAGCCCCAGGGTGTTGCCGGTGTTGTTCGCGTAGTAGCGCAGGGGATCGGCGATGGACTCCGGCACCACGATGTGCGCGGCGAAGTGCATCACCGCGTCGAATCCCTCGCGCAGCACCGAGGCCAGGGTCTCGCGGTCGGCGAGATCGGCCACCACCAGGCTCGCCTCGCCCACCGCCCAGGCATGACCGGTGGAGAGGTTGTCGTAGACGACCACCTCGTGCCCCCCGGCCAGCAGCTCGTGGACGACGTGCGAGCCGATGTAGCCCGCCCCTCCGGTCACCAGAATGCGCATGCGCGGCTCCCTCTGCATGATGGATCGGGGCATGGCCCCGGACGATCAGACTACCCCCGAACCGGCCGCCGCGGCGAGCACCGGGCCGACGTTACCGGCCGGCCGGTGTCATGAACGGTCGCCGCACGTGCGCGACGTCTCCTCCACGGCGGCGCGGGCCGGGGCCGCGGTGGCGATCGACGGCACGGCCGGGCGTCGTCAAGCGACCGGCTGTGTTATAGATTCCCGGGGGCCTGCCCGTACGCCGGAGCGCGGGTCCGCCGCATCGCCGGGCACGGCATGTCACGCAACGCCCGTTCCGGGGCGCGGAAACGGGCGAACCGTCACACCGGGAGATTTTCCATGATCCGTGATTTCCTCCGCGGCGTCAGCTACGTCCCCCGCGGCTTCGCCCTGCTCGGTGAGCCCGGCCTGCGGCGTTTCGTGGCCCTGCCCGTGATCATCAACGCGCTGATCTTCCTCGGCCTGTTCTGGCTCGGCGCGGAGTACTACGGGATGCTGCTGAACTACCTCCTGCCGGATACCGCCGCGCTCGGTGACGGCTGGATCGGCGACGTGCTGACGGTATTCGTGGTGCTCCTGCGCTGGCTGCTGTGGCCGCTGTTCATCCTCGCCGCCGCGGTGGTGATGTTCTACACCTTCACTGCCGTGGCCAACCTCGTGGGCTCGCCGTTCAACGGCATGCTCGCCGCCCGGGTGGAGGCCCGGGCCACCGGGCACATGCCCCCGGAGGTCAGCAGCGGCGGGCTGGTGGTGGAGACGGTCGGCGCCCTGGGCGACGAGCTGCGCAAGATCGCCCACTTCGCCCTGCTCGCCGTCCCCCTGCTGGCGCTGTTCTTCATCCCGGTGGTGAATATCCTCGCGCCACCGGCCTGGGCGGTCTTCGGCGCGTGGATGATGGCGCTGGAGTACTGCGACTACCCGCTGGGCAACCACGGCCTGGCGTTCGCCGATCAGCGCGCGCTGCTGCGCCGACGGCGCTGGCTGCACCTCGGCCTCGGCGGCGCGCTGCTGGCGATGACCCTGATCCCGGTGCTGAACCTGCTGGCGATGCCCACCGGTGTGATCGCCGCGACGCTGCTGCGCAGCGAGCTCGGCGAGTACGGCGACGCCCCGGCGGCTCAGCCGCCGGCGGCGAGGTAGCGCCGGATGCGCTCGACACCCTCGGCGAGGCGCTCCAGGCCGGTGGTGTAGGCGAAGCGCATGTGCCGCCCCGGGTGCGCGGACTCGAAGTCCAGCCCCGGGGTCGCGGCGACGCCGGCCTCGCCCAGCAGGGCACGGGCCAGGGCCTCGCTGTCCGGGGCGACCGCGCTCACGTCGGCATAGAGGTAGAACGCCCCCGCCGGCTCCCCGGGTATCGCCAGCCCGAGCTCGCGCAGCGCCGGCAGCAGGAAGTCCCGCCGCTCCCGGAAGGCCTCGCGCCGGGCCTCGAAGATCTCCCGCGCCGCCGGGGTGAAGCAGGCCAGCGCGGCGTACTGCGCCGGCGTGGAGGCGTTGATGTAGAGGTTCTGGATGAGCTTCTCGGTGGCGGCCTCCAGCCCCTCCGGCACCACCAGCCAGCCGAGCCGCCAGCCGGTCATCCCGAAGTACTTCGAGAAGCTGTTGATCACCAGGGCCTGCGGCGCGTGCACCACCGCGCTGGCCGCCGCCGGGGTGTAGTGCAGGCCGTGGTAGATCTCGTCGACCATCAGCGCGATGCCGCGCTCGTCGGCGAGCGCCGCCAGGGCCTCCAGGGCGGGACCGTCGGCCATGGTGCCGGTGGGGTTGGACGGCGAGCCGATGAGGATACCGGCGGTATCCGCGTCGACATGATCGGCGGCGAGCGCGGCGGTGAGCTGGTAGTCCGTCGCCGCGGTCACCGGTACCGGCCTGGGTAGCGCATTGACCACTGCCGCGAAGTTGCGATTGCACGGATAGCCGGGCTCAGGCAGCAGCACCGTACGGCCGGGGTCGGCGATCAGCGCCATGGCCAGCGTCAGAGCCCCGCTCGCCCCGGGGGTGATGAAGATCCGCTCCGGGGCGACATCGGCGCCGTACTCCTCGGCGTAGTGCCGGGCAATGGCCTCGCGCAGCGGCGTGAGCCCCGCCGCCGGCAGGTAGCCGGTGTGCCCCTCGGCCAGCGCGCGCCGCCCGGCCTCGACCACCGGCTCGGCGGTGGTGAAGTCCGGCTCGCCAATCTCCATGTGGACGATGTCGTGACCCGCCGCCTCCAGCGCCCGGGCGCGGCGCAGCAGCTCCATGACATGAAACGGACGGACCTCGTCGATCCGCCCCGCGGGCGTGAAGGGCAGCGGCGTGTCGGTCACGGTACCTCCGGTGGGCGCGGGCTGGTCACCAGAGCGTACTAAGGCTCCTGGACGGTTTGCCAGCGCCCGGCCATCCCCCGCGGGCTGCGTGCACACGATCCGGCACGGCCCAGGTCAGGTAGAATCCGGGGACGACAGGGACACGGGCCACCGGGACGACAACCGCAGCGATGAGCACAGACGCCGACACCGGGCACTACGTCGGACGCTTCGCACCGAGCCCCACCGGGCCGCTGCATTTCGGCTCGCTGGTGGCCGCCGTGGCCAGCTACCTGGACGCCCGCCGCCACGACGGGCGCTGGGCGCTGCGCATCGACGACGTCGATCGGGCGCGCGCCGTCAACGGCACCGACACGGCAATCCGCCGCACCCTTGAGCGTCACGCCCTGCACTGGGATGGCCCGGTGGTCTACCAGAGCGCCCGCGACGACGCCTACGCCGACGCCCTGGACCGGCTGGTGGACACGGGCCTCGCCTTCCCCTGCGGCTGCACCCGGCGCGAGCTGCAGGCGGTGGCGACCCATGGCCCGGCGGGGATGATCTACCCCGGCACCTGCCGCGACGGCCTGCCCCCCGGCAAGAGTGCCCGGTCCTGGCGGCTGCGTGCCCCGGCCGCGCCGGTGCGCTTCGACGACCGCCGTCTCGGCCCGCAGCACGTGGACGTCGCCACGGAGATCGGGGACTTCGTCATCCGCCGCGGCGACGGCCTGTTCGCCTATCACCTGGCGATGGTCGTCGACGACGCCGCCCTCGGCGCCACGGACATCGTCCGCGGCGCCGACCTCCTGATCGCCACCGCGCCGCAGATGGCCCTGCGTGACACCCTGGGGCTGCCGCGGCCGCGTCACCTGCACCTGCCCCTGGCGCTCAGCCCCGCGGGCGGGAAGCTCAGCAAGCACACCCACGCCCGAGCCGTGGACGACGCCACCCCGTCGGCGAATATCGCCGCGGTACTGGCCTTCCTCGGCCTGGCGCCGCCCGCCGACCTCGAGGGCGCACCGCCGGCGGCGCTGCTGGCCTGGGCCACCGGGCACTGGCGCATCGACACCCTCTCCGCCACCGACATCCCCGTGGAGGGACGCTGACGGCATCGCCCGGCCATCGCCGGTTGTGCTACTTTAGGTAACAAACAGCGGGGGCAACACCCCGATAGCCGCACGGATGCAGCGGGAGGAGAACCGATGGCCACGCACATCGACTATGGGCCCCATGCGCCCAGCCTGATCACGTTCGCGTTTACCCTGCTGGCCTTCGCCTCGCCGGCCAGCGACTGGTGGTCCGCGCTCGTACCACCGTGGTACGCGCCCTTCGCGCTCTGGGCGCTGGTGATCGTCGCCATCCGGCTCGGCGCCCGCCGCACGGCCCGCCATGAGGTTTGAGCTCGGCACGCTGTTCGCCTTCGCGATCGCGTACCTGCTGGTCCTCTTCCTGATCGCCTACGGCACGGAGCGGAACGCGCGGGCGCGGCGGCTGGCCGCACACCCGGCGGTCTACGTCCTCTCGCTGGGGGTCTACGCCACCACGTGGAGCTATTACGGCGCGGTGGGCTTCGCCGACCGCCAGGGGCTCGCGTTCGTCACCATCTACCTCGGCGTGGCCATGGCCATGGCACTGACGCCGGTGCTGCTGATGCCGCTGCTGCGGCTCACCCGGCACTGGCAGCTCACCTCGCTCGCGGACATCTTCGCCTTCCGCTTCAACAGCCAGGGCGCCGGCGTGCTCGCCACCGTGGTCATGCTCACCGGCAGCCTGCCCTATCTGGCGCTGCAGATCCGCGCGGTGGCGGAGTCCACGCAGGTACTCAGCGGCGAGGCCTCCCCGGGCCCCATCGCGGTGGGCTTCTGCGTGATGGTCTCGGTGTTCGCGATCATCTTCGGCGCACGCCACGTCACCCCGCGGGAGAAGCACGCCGGGCTGGTCACGGCGATCGCCTTCGAGTCGCTGATCAAGCTGATCGCGCTGCTGGTGGTCGCGGTGGTGGCCGTGCACCTTGCCTTCGGCGGCTTCGGCGGCATCCAGGACTGGCTCGAGCGCAACCCGGAGCGGCTGGCCGCGTTCTACGCCCCGGTGCGCGAGCAGGCCTGGGGCGGGCTGCTGTTCATCGCCTTCGGCGCGGCCTTCCTGCTGCCGCGCCAGTTCCACATGATGTTCACCGAGAACGCCCGGCCCCAGGGGCTGATCACCGCGAGCTGGGGATTCCCGCTGTACCTGCTGGCGATGTCGTTCGCCGTGCCCCCGATCCTGTGGGCGGGCTACGCACTCGCCCCGGGGATCATCCCGGACTACTACGTCCTCGCCATGGCCATGGTCAGCGGCTCGCCGACGCTGGCGATGGTGGCCTACCTGGGCGGCATCTCCGCGGCGAGCGCGATGATCATCGTGACCACGCTCGCGCTCTCGTCGATGTGCCTCAACCACCTGGTCCTGCCGGTGTTCCGGCCGGACCCCCAGCGCAACCTCTACGAGGCCCTGCGCTGGGCACGGCGCATGCTGATCGCGGCGATCATCGCCGCCGGGTACCTCTTCTTCCTCGCGCTGGAACGCACGGAGGGGCTGGTCTCCTGGGGGCTGATCTCGTTCCTGGCGATGGTCCAGTTCGTGCCCGGCGTGGTCGGCGTGCTGGTATGGACACGCGCCACCCGGGTCGGCTTCATCGCCGGGCTGCTCACCGGCGGTGCGATCTGGGGCGGCACGGCACTGCTGCCCGCGCTCACCACCGTCAGCCCGGTGACCATCGTCGGCCTGGACATTGCCCGCACCCAGGGCGCGGACCACTTCGCGGCGGTGGCGTTCTGGTCGGTGGCCGCCAACGCCCTGGTGTTCGCCGCGGTCTCGCTGCTCACCCGCCAGAGCGACCGCGAATCCGAGGCCGCGGCGGCCTGCCGCGACGTGAGCACGGCGATCCCCCGCGGGGCGCTGGTGCTGGAGTCGCCGGCGCAGTTCGTCGAGCAGCTGACCTCGGTCACCGGCGCGGCGGCCGCCCGGGCCGAGGTCGCCAAGGCGCTGGCCGACCAGGGCCTGGACTGGAGCGAGACCCGCCCGGACCGGCTCCAGCAGCTGCGCGAGCAGATCGAACGCAACCTCTCCGGGATGATGGGCCCGATCCTCGCGCGCATGATCGTCGACGAGCGCCTGCGCGTGGACGCGGACACGCGCACGGCGCTGGCACAGAACGTGCGCCTCATCGAGGAGCGCCTGGAGCGTTCGCGCAACCGCTTCCGCGGCCTCGCCGCCGAGCTCGACGAGCTGCGCCGCTACCACCGCCAGATCCTCGAGGACCTGCCGCTGGGCGTGGTGGCGGTCACGCCCAACGACCGCATCGTGCGCTGGAACCCGGCGATGCAGTCGCTCACCGGCATGAACGCCGCGCGGGTGGTGGGCCGGCGCGTCAGTGAGCTCACCGAGCCCTGGGGCGGGCTGCTCACCGATTTCCTCGCCGCGGACGAGAACCACGCCCACAAGCGCGCCCTGCAGCTGCCCGCGGAGACGCGCTGGCTGTCGCTGCACCGGGCCTTCATCGGCGGCGCCCGCCGCGGCGAACCCGGCGACCGGCTGCTGCTGGTGGAGGACGTCACCGAGCTCCAGCGCCTGGAGGAGGAGCTGACCCACAGCGAACGCCTCGCCTCCATCGGCCGCCTCGCCGCGGGTGTCGCCCACGAGATCGGCAACCCGGTGACGGGCATCACCTGCCTGGCCCAGGAGCTGCGTGCCGGCGTCGAGGCGGACGAGTTGCCGGAATACGCGCAGGACATCCTCACCCAGGCCCAGCGCATCAACACCATCGTCCAGACCCTGGTGAGCTACGCCCACGCGGGCCACAACGAGGGCCACCAGCCGGTACCGGTGGACGTGGCCGCCGCCGTCGGGGAGGCGGAGCGGGTGGTGCGCCTGTCCAAGCGCGCGCGGCTGATGACCATGCGCTACCGCCTGGACGAGGGCCTGTGGGTGCGCGCGGACATGCAGCGGCTGGTGCAGGTGTTCGTGAACCTGTTCAACAACGCCGTGGACGCCTGCGGCGAGGGCGGCGAGATCCTGGTCACCGGGGTGCGCCGCCACGGCCGCGTGGAGATCCGGGTCATGGACAACGGCCCGGGCATCCCGGCGAATATCCGCGACAAGGTCCTGGAGCCGTTCTTCACCACCAAGCAGCCGGGCCGGGGCACCGGGCTCGGGCTGCCGCTGGTCTACAACATCATCCGCGAATACGACGGCGAGCTGCGGCTGCGCGAACGCTGGGGCCGGCGCCACGGCACGGTGGTCCTGATCGCGCTGCCGGCGATCGAGGAGTGAGGGAGGGAGACCCAATGCCACGCGTACTGGTGATCGAGGACGAGAAAGTCATCCGCAGCGCCATCCGGCGGCTGCTCACCCGTCACGGCATGAGCGTCACCGAGGCGGGATCGCTGGAGGAGGCGGAGGACAGCACCGCCCTCGCCGACCACGACATCATCCTCGCCGACCTCCGCCTGCCCGGCGCCGAGGGCATCGAGGCGGTGCGCCGGGCCGCGGAGGTGCCGGTGATCATCATGACCAGCTACGCCAGCGTGCGCTCGGCGGTGGAGGCGATGCGCGAGGGTGCGGTGGACTATATCGCCAAGCCCTTCGACAACGACGACCTGCTGCTCACCGTCGAGCGCGCGCTCAAGGAGACCCGGCTGGAGCGTCAGAACGAGGCCCTGCGCGCCGACGTCGCCGCGGAGTACCCGGTCTCGGGAATCGTGGGCGACTCGGAGGCGATGCAGGCGGTATTCCGCCGCATTGGCAAGGTCGCGCCCACGGACACGACGGTGCTGATCCTCGGCGAGTCCGGCACCGGCAAGGAGCTGGTCGCACGGGCGCTGCACGAGCGCAGCACGCGCAAGGAGGCGGCGCTGGTGGCGGTCAATTGCGCGGCCATCCCCGAATCGCTGATCGAGGCCGAGCTGTTCGGCCACGAAAAGGGCGCATTCACCGGCGCGGAGGGACGCCGGCGCGGGCTGGTGGAGTCCGCCGACGGCGGCACGCTGTTCCTCGACGAGATCGGCGAGCTGCCGCTCGCCGCCCAGGCCCGGCTGCTGCGCGTCCTTCAGGAGGGCGAGATCCGCCGGGTGGGCTCGGATCGCTCCAGCCGCGTCGACATCCGCCTGGTGGCCGCCACCCACCGGGACCTGGAGGCGATGGTCGCCGACGGGACGTTCCGCGAGGACCTCTACTTCCGCATCCAGGTCATGGAGATCCGGCTGCCGCCGCTGCGCGAGCGCAGCGAGGACATCCCGGCACTCGCGCGCTTTCTCCTGGAGAAGGCCTGCCGGCGGCTCAACCGCCCGCCCATGCGCCTGAGCGACGATGCCCTCGGCGCGATCCGGAACTACCAGTGGCCCGGTAATGTCCGGGAACTGGAGAACGCCATCGAGCGTGCGGTCATGCTGGCGGAGAGCACCGCGCTCACCGCCGATCTCCTGGGCCTGCCCGTCGGGGGCGGCGGCGACGCCGGTGCCTTTCCCGACATGTCGCTGGAGGGCTATTTCCGGGAGTTCGTGCTCCACCACCAGGACCACCTCACCGAGACCGAGATCGCGCGGCGCCTGGGGATCAGCCGCAAGGCGCTGTGGGAGCGACGCCAGCGCCTCGGAATCCCCCGGCCCGCCGCCTCTGGCGCCCGGACGGGGTAACGCGTTAGCGTTACGGGAGGTGACAAATCGTTACGAGTCGTAACGCCCGGCCGCGGCCCGGGCGGGCCGACACGCCCCCGAGCCGGGCGCGAATGCGGTACCCGACGGATGGGGTTTTCCGGAACGGAATTTGCTTCCATGCTGGAATCGAACAAGATCGAAGTCCCGGCGATACTATGGATCACGTCGCCCGGGACGTGCGCTAAAAAGCCACGACATCAGCCCTGAAGGGAGGAGAAGCAGGATGTCCGAGTCCAAGGTGTACCCCGTTCCCAAGGACGTTGCCGATAACGCGCTCATCAACCGCGAGCAGTACGAGCAGATGTACCGGCGCTCGCTGGAGGAGCCCGACGCGTTCTGGTCGGAGCAGGCCGAGCAGTTCCTGACCTGGTTCAAGCGCTGGGACAGCGTCAACACCAGCGACCTCGCCAAGGGCGAGATCCGCTGGTTCGAGGGCGGCAAGCTCAACGCGGCCTACAACTGCGTGGAACGCCACCTGGCCTCCCGCGGCGACCAGGTCGCCATCATCTGGGAGGGCGACGAGCCCGACCAGTCCCGCAAGATCACCTACCGCGATCTCAACTCCGAGGTGAACCGCTTCGCCAACGCGCTGCGCGCACGCGGCGTGAACAAGGGCGACCGGGTGTGCATCTACATGCCCATGATCCCCGAGGCGGCGGTGGCCATGCTCGCCTGCGCGCGTATCGGCGCGATCCACTCGGTGGTCTTCGGCGGCTTCTCGCCCCACGCCCTGCGCGACCGCATCCTCGACTCGGACTGCCGCGTGGTGGTCACCGCCGACGAGGGCGTGCGCGGCGGCAAGCATGTGCCGCTCAAGGAGAACGTCGAGCGCGCCCTCGAGGAGTGCCCGGACGTCTCCACGGTGTTCATGGTCAAGCGCACCGGCGGCGACGTATCGTTCAAGGACGGCCGCGACGTCTGGTACCACGAGGCCATCGACGGCGCCTCCGAGGACTGCCCGGCGGAGGAGGTCGACGCCGAGGATCCGCTGTTCATCCTCTACACCTCCGGCTCCACCGGCAAGCCGAAGGGCGTGCTGCACACCACCGGCGGCTATCTGCTGCAGGCGGCGATGACCCAGAAGTACGTCTTCGACTACCACGACGGCGAGATCTACTGGTGCACCGCCGACGTGGGCTGGGTCACCGGCCACAGCTACATCGTCTACGGCCCGCTCGCCAACGGCGCGACCACGCTGATGTTCGAGGGCGTGCCCACCTACCCGGACGCCGGGCGCATGTGGGACGTGGTCGACAAGCACAACGTCAACATCTTCTACACCGCGCCGACGGCCATCCGCGCGCTCATGGGTCAGGGCAACGAGTACGTCACCCGCCGCTCGCGCAAGAGCCTGCGCGTGCTCGGCACCGTGGGCGAGCCGATCAACCCGGAGGCCTGGGAGTGGTACTACCACACCGTGGGCGAGGACCGCTGCCGCATCGTCGACACCTGGTGGCAGACCGAGACCGGCGCGATCATGATCAGCCCGCTGCCCGGCGTCACCGACCTCAAGCCGGGCTCGGCGACGCTGCCGTTCTTCGGCATCGAGCCCCAGCTGGTGGACAACGACGGCAACGTCCAGGACGGCGCCACCGACGGCAACCTCTGCATCGCCCGCTCCTGGCCGAGCATGATGCGCACGATCTACGGCGATCACCAGCGCTTCATGAACACCTACCTCACCCACTACACCGGCAAGTACTTCACCGGTGACGGGGCCCGCCGGGACGCGGACGGCTACTACTGGATCACCGGTCGCGTCGACGACGTCATCAACGTCTCCGGTCACCGCATGGGTACCGCCGAGGTGGAGAGCGCGCTGGTGCTCCACGACCAGGTCGCCGAGGCCGCCGTGGTCGGCTTCCCCCATGACGTCAAGGGTCAGGGCATCTACTGCTACGTGACCCTGGTCTCTGGTGCCGAGCCCACCGAGGCGCTCAAGAAGGAGCTCGTGCAGCTCGTGCGCAGCGAGATCGGTGCCATCGCCTCCCCGGACGTCATCCAGTGGGCGCCGGGGCTGCCCAAGACCCGTTCGGGCAAGATCATGCGCCGCATCCTGCGCAAGGTCGCGAGCAACGAGACCGACAGCCTGGGCGACACCAGCACACTGGCCGACCCCAGCGTGGTCGAAGAGCTCATCGAGCACCGGGCGCACAAGTAGACGCCCCGCAGACAGCCCCGGGCCCTGCGCCCGGGGCTGTTACCCCGGGAAACACCCCGGGTTACCTCCGGTAACACTCCCCCGCCGCTCACCCGCCAACCCCGTGCCGCATTCCCTGAATGGACGCGCATTTAGCGCGCACGCAGAACTGTGCACGCTTTTTGCAAAACACCGGGTACGGGTATGGGTGCCGGGACCGGCACACCCGGGGTCAACGCCTCCGCCCCCGCAACAGCGGGTCACGGAGGCGCTGAAGCAACAACGAGGAGGAGAACGATGTCGAACGATTCCGCTCGTAAGGAAGCGGCGGCGGCATACTGGAAAGAGAACGTCCGGTTGCTGCTCACGCTGCTCGTGATCTGGTTCATTGTCCCCTACATCTTCGGGATCCTGCTGGCTCCCCTGCTCAACAACATCCTGATCGGCGGCTACCCGCTCGGTTTCTGGATCGCCCAGCAGGGGTCGATCTATCTCTTCCTGATCCTGATCTTCACGTACGTCGTGAAGATGAACGCCCTGGATCGCAAATACGACGTCCACGAAGAATAACCAGGAGGAGAGACCGGACATGGATCTCACGACGCTGACCTATATCGTCGTCGGCTTCACCTTCGCGCTGTACATCGGTATCGCGATCTGGGCGCGGGCGGGAAGCACGAGCGAGTACTACACCGCCGGACGGGGCGTTAACCCCGTGGCCAACGGCATGGCCACCGCGGCGGACTGGATGTCCGCGGCCTCGTTCATCTCCATGGCGGGGCTGATCGCCTTCATGGGCTATGACGCCTCCGTCTACCTGCTCGGCTGGACCGGCGGCTACGTGCTGCTGGCGATGCTGCTGGCGCCGTACCTGCGCAAGTTCGGCAAGTTCACGGTGCCGGAGTTCATCGGCGACCGCTTCTACTCCAAGACCGCCCGCATCATCGCCGTGGTCTGCCTCATCGTGGCCTCGCTGACCTACGTCATCGGCCAGATGAAGGGCATCGGCGTGGCGTTCTCGCGGTTCCTGGAGACCGACTACGCCACCGGCCTGCTCATCGGCATGGCGATCGTGTTCTTCTACGCGGTCATCGGCGGCATGAAGGGCATCACCTACACGCAGATCGCGCAGTACGTGGTGCTGATCTTCGCCTACACCGTGCCCGCGGTGTTCATCTCCCTGCAGCTCACCGGCAACCCCCTGCCCCAGCTCGGCCTCGGCGGGTCGCTGGAGGTCGGCGGCGCCCAGGGCCAACACCTGCTGAGCACACTGGACCAGATACTCGTCGACCTCGGGTTCGACCGGTACACGGCCATGCAGGAAGGCAACACCTTCAACATGATGATGCTGGCCATGTCGCTGATGATCGGCACCGCCGGTCTGCCCCACGTCATCGTGCGCTTCTTCACCGTCCCGCGGGTGCGTGACGCGCGCAAGTCCGCCGGCTGGGCGCTGGTGTTCATCGCCATCCTCTACACCACGGCCCCGGCGGTGGGTGCGATGTCCTACTACAACCTGATCAACACGGTGAAGGACGGCACGCCGACCCAGGTCGACGCCAGCCTGCCCTACGAGCAGCGGCCCCAGTGGTTCAAGAACTGGGAGCAGACCGGTCTGCTGAGCTGGGACGACAAGAACGGCGACGGGCGCATTCAGTACTACAACGCCGACAACCCGGCGTTCTCCAGCGAGGCCCAGCAGCTCGGCTGGGAGGGCAACGAGCTCACCGTCGACCGCGACATCATGGTCATGGCCAACCCGGAGATCGCCAAGCTGCCCAACTGGGTGATCGCGCTGGTGGTCGCCGGCGGCCTTGCCGCGGCGCTGTCCACGGCGGCCGGGCTGCTCATGGCCATCTCCTCGGCGGTCTCCCACGACCTGATCAAGGGCGTGTTCAACCCGAAGATCAGCGAGAAGGGCGAGCTGCTCTCGGCACGGCTGTCCATGGCGGGTGCGGTGCTGGTGGCCGGTTACCTCGGCCTCAACCCACCGGGCTTCGCCGCCCAGGTGGTGGCACTGGCCTTCGGCCTCGCCGCCTCCTCGCTGTTCCCGGTGCTCATGCTCGGCATCTTCAACAAGCGCATGAACAGCGCCGGTGCCATGACGGGCATGATCGTGGGCCTGACCACCACGCTGGTGTACATCTTCACGTACAAGGGCTGGTTCTTCGTGCCGGGCACCAACATGCTGCCCAACACCGCGGAGTACTGGTTCCTGGGCATCCAGCCGGAGTCCTTCGGGGCGCTCGGCGCGGTGCTCAACGTGGTCGCGGCCGCGCTGGTCTCCCGTGTGACGGCCCCGCCGCCGGAGCACATCCAGCAGCTCGTCGAGGACGTCCGCGTCCCCCGCGGCGCGGGCGAGGCCACCGGCCACTGAGCCGCAGCCTCACGACGACACCGACGAAAGGGCCCTGCGGGGCCCTTTCTCTTTGTGGTGACCAAATAGGTGGAAGCTGCCGCCGTGCCCGATGCACTTGCCTGGCCGGCTCCCGGCAGGCGCCACTCTCCAGCCCGGCGACGGTCGATTGCCTTCGAGCGATCGCTTCACGGCATATTCGGCTGGGATGTCGGCTGCCGGGAGCAGCCGACCTACAGCAGAGGCTGAACCGCCGCGGTGGAATCCAACGGCCCCCGGGGCGATGTCGGAGACGGGAAGGCGCTGCCCGGGACGCTGGGGGCGCGGGGCCCTCCGGAACAGGCCCTAGAGCTGGAAGCGCACCGCGAGCCGACGCTGGATATCCCGGCCCTGCCGCAGGGCCTCGCGGAGTACGCGCTGGTCCAGCGGGTTGAGCTCCCCCGGCGCCACCCGGTTGCTCAGCGCCTCCCCGGCCCGGGTCTGGGCCTGGTGGGCCCGCATGCGGATGAGCTGGAGGTAATCGAGGGCATGCCCCCACGCCTCCGCCTCGTCCGGCGTGCAGACCCCCGCCTCCGGCAGGGCCGCCAGCCGCGCGGCGGTACCCGTGGCCTCGATCCCCGACTCCAGCGCCAGCACCCGGGCGCCCTCGACGAACGGGAAGAGACCCCGCATCTTGATATCGAAGGTCTCGCCGTCGCGTCCCCGCTCGGTGGCGAAGGTCCGCAGCCAGCCCAGCGCCGGGCGATGAGTGAGCGCGTTACCCGCGAGCGAGCGCAGGAACAGGGTATTGTCCCGTACCTCGGCCAGGATGTGGCCACGCAGCTGCTCCACCGGCTGGACGTCGCCCCAGACCCTGCGCAGGTCGAAGTAGATGCTCGAGCGCAGGAGGTTCTCCGGTGTCGCCGAGGCGATCATCCGCGAGAACAGCCGCCGCCACTCCTGCAGACTCAGGCACAGCTCCGGGTTGCTGGCCATGATGTTGCCCTTGCACAGGTCGAAACCGCAACGGTCCAGGGCCTCGTTGATCTCCCGGGCGAGCGGCAGCAGCGCCTCGCGGACCTCGTCCGCCGGACGGGCGCCGGGATCGAAGAGCATGCCGTTGTCCTGGTCGGTGTGCAGGGTCTGCTCGCCGCGGCCCTCGCTGCCGAAGGCCATCCAGGTGAACGGTGCGGCGGGCTCGCCGTGAGCGCCCACGCACAGCTCGATGACCCGTGCCACGGTACGGTCGTTGAGCAGGGTCAGTACCCGGGTGATCTGGTCCACCCCGGCACCGTGCCCGAGCAGGGCATCGATCAGCGGCGGGATGTCGGCGCGGACCGCGACGATGCCCGCGACGTCCACGGCGTTGTTGAGCGCGCGCATGACCTGCACGACGTTCACCCGCTGGCGCGCGAACAGGTCCCGCTCGGAGACCACTCCGACGATGCGCTCACCGTCCATCACCGGGATGTGCCGGATATGGTGCTGGGCCATGAGGATCACCGCCTCGAACGCCAGCGCATCCGCCGGGAGGGTCCGGGGATCGGCGCTCATCACCCCGTCAACCCGGGCCTCCAGCGAGCCGCCGTCGGCAACCACGCGGCGCAGGTCATGCAGGGTGAAGATCCCGAGAAGCCCGCCGCCAGCATTCACCACGAGGACGCTGCCCACCCCCTCGCGGTGCATGCGCGCGACCACGCGGCGCACATCCTCGTCCGCACCGGCGGTGACCGGGGTATGGGCACAGACACTGCGCAGGCTGACGTCCAGACTGGTGATCCGGGAGAGCTCGTCGCCGGCCTGGCGCCGGTTCTCCGCCTGGCCGCGAACCAGCAGCCCGGTGGCGCTGCGCCGGCAGAACGCGGCGAACTCCGGCACCGAGTCGATGCACTGCACGATCACCGCCGCCGGAACCCGGTAGAGGCGCACGGCCCCGGAGGCGCGATAGGTATGGGCCACCGCCCGGCGCTCGGTCACCGCCTCGATAGGGAAGGACTCGCCGACGAACAGGTCCGCCGGCTCGTCGTCGCCGGCCTCCAGGCTTACCCGTCCGGCGGCGATCACGAACAGCCCCTTCGGCGGTCCGTCCTCCGGGCATAGCAGCGTCTCGCCGTCGGCGGCGTCACGGACGGCCGCCGTCTCGGCGACGAGCATCAGCAGGTCCGCCGGCAGGCTGTCGAACGGCGGCTGCCCCGCCAGGAAGTCTCGGCGTTCTTCCGGTCCCGGTACCACGGCGGCCCCCTCTGTCTCCATCCCTGACGGTCCCCATCATCCCAGATGCAACGCCCCGGTGTCAGAATTCCGGCCCCGCGTGCCCGCCCGGCACCGTCCCGCCGGGGCCGATGGCCGCTCGTCCGCTTCCCACGCCGGCACGCGGGATACACCGCCGGACGGCCGCGGCAGGGCCCAGCGGCGTGCCGGGGGCGGAACACATGCCCACCCCGTTACAATAACCCCATGATCGCCTCCCCGCCCCCTGAAGACGGGTTCCGGCCGGCCCCGTGGCTGCCCGGCGCCCATGCCCAGACGATATGGCCGGCGCTGTGCCGCCCTACTCCGCACGTGACACTCACCCGCCACCCGGTGACCCTGCCCGACGGCGCGGTCATACACACCTACTGGGGGCCGGAACGCCCGGGACCACTGGTACTCCTGCTCCACGGACTCGGCGGCGATGCCGGCGCCCCTTACTGCCGGGGACTCGTGCGCGCCCTCGCCGCCGCGGATTTCCAGGCGGTCGTCATCGAGGGTCGCGGCACCGGCGGCCAGCCCGGACGGCGTTTCTACCACGCCGGTGCCTGGCGGGACCCGGCGGCGGTACTGGCACGGCTGCCTGTCGCCGATCCGAGACGCACCGTTCATGCGGTCGGCATCTCCATAGGCGGCAGCATCCTGCTGAACTGGCTCGCCGCCACCGGCGAGGACTGCCCCCTGGCCTCGGCCGTCGCCGTGTCCACGCCTTTCGATCTCGCCGCCTGTGCCGCAAACATCGACCGCGGATTCGCCCGCGTCTACCAGGCCTACCTGCTCAACGGCCTGCGACGCCTGCTGCGCCGGCGCGCCCGCCGCAACGGTGCACCGGTGCCCGCGCTCACCGGCATCCGCTCGCTGAGGGCGTTCGACGAGCGCATCACCGCGCCGCTGCACGGCTTCCGCAACGCCGCCGACTACTACCGGCGGGCCAGCACCGCCGGTCGGCTCGCGGCCGTGACCCGCCCCTGCCTGCTGATCCAGGCCGAGGACGACCCGTTCGTGCCGGCATCCACCATCCCCACGGCCTCCGCGCTGGGCCCGCGGACCCGGCTGGAGCGCCAGCCCCGGGGCGGTCATGTAGGATTCGTGAGCGGTCCGCACCCCCTCGCCGCGGACTACTGGCTGGAACGTCGAGTACCTCACTGGATCGCCGCAGCATCCGCCATTCTGTGACCCTGCCCACGAAACGCCCGTGATCGTGGCGGTCTTTGCCGCGTTTCACCCTCTTTAGACTGCGTCCCCGAGTCGGGGGGCTCACGGGCACTGGGGTATTCCCAGCACATGTCAGGCCACGACGGGCGTCACGCCCGCCGCAAGGGACTCATGTGTCCGCCCGTGCCTCCCGCGAAACCCAAATCCGTGTCGCCTGGAGGCATTCCCATGAGCCAATTCGGCCAGCGGACGCGCAGCGAGGGAAACCGCAGCGCCGGTCGTGAACGCCAGGGACGGACCCCGCTACGCATCGCCCTCGCCACCCTGCTGCTCGGCAGCACCCTGCCCGGGGCCGCCTCGGCCGCCGCCGTGCAGGCCGAGTACTGGTACGGGATCGACGGCGGTGGTTACATCTCCACCCTCGAACAGGACCCGCGATTCCCGGACCAGCCGGACGAGACCCGTGAGCTGGACCGACTGGACCTGCCGCGCAACGTCGCCGACAACTACGGCGCCCGCATGCGCGCCCTGCTGGTGGCCCCCTCCAGCGGCTACTACACGTTCTGGGTGGCCGGCGACGACCAGTCGCATCTGCTGCTCGGCACCGACGATACCGAGGCCAGCAGCCGCCTGATCGCCAGCGTCTCGTGGTGGACCCAGCCCGAGGAGTGGTACAAGTACGCCGCCCAGCGCTCCGAGCCCATCTACCTGAACGCCGGCCAGCGCTATTACATCGAGGCCCGCGTCAAGGAAGGCCAGGGCGGCGATCATCTGTCCGTGGCCTGGTCCGGTCCGGACTTCGACCGGCGCATGATCGGCACGAGCGCACTGGAGCCGCTGGATGGCGGTGACACGGCGACCGACTCCGGCAGTGGCGACAGCTCCGGCACGTCGGACACATCGGGCGACACGGCCGGCGGCACCGACACCCCGCTCACCGTGGAGTACTGGGGCAACATCTCCGGTGGTCGTATCGATAATCTGATCCAGGATCCCCGTTTCCCGGATGACCCGGACCGCAGCATCACCATCGAGCGCCTGGACCTGCCACGCAACGTCGCCGACAACTATGGCGCCCGTGTTCGCGGGGTGCTCACCGCGCCGAAGACCGGCAACTACACTTTCTGGATCGCCGGCGACGACCAGTCCCGGCTGTACCTCGGCAGCGACGCGAGCGCCGCGAGCCGCGAGCTCATCGCCAGCGTCTCGTGGTGGAGCTATCCGGAGGAGTGGAACAAGTACGCGGCCCAGCGCTCCCAGCGTATCCACCTCGAGGCGGGCGAGCAGTACTACATCGAGGCCCAGCTGAAGGAGGGCCAGGGCGGCGACCACCTCTCCGTGGCCTGGTCCGGCCCCGGCTTCAAGCGCCGCATCATCGACGCGGATGCGCTGAGCGGCTATAACGGCTCCGGCTCCTCGACGGACTCCGGCTCCTCGACGGACTCCGGCTCCTCGACGGACTCCGGTTCCTCGACGGACTCCGGTTCCTCGACGGACTCCGGTTCCTCGACGGACTCCGGCTCCTCGACGGATTCCGGTTCCACGACCACCGTCGACACCGATCAGGACGGGATCACGAACGATCAGGACACGGACGACGACGGTGACGGCATGCCCGACACCTGGGAGACGGCCAACGGCCTCGACCCGCTGGACCCCTCCGACGCCGGCAGCGATGCCGACGGCGACGGCGCCACCGCCCTGGAGGAGTACACCGCCGGGACCGACCCGACGGATCCGGCGAGCGTGCCGGCGGCCCCGGCGATCGCCGTGCAGTGGAACGCCCCATCCGAGCGCACCGACGGGACGTCGCTCGCGATGAGCGAGATCGACGGCTACCGCATCTACTGGGCCGAGAGCGGCCAGTCGCTGCAGGCCGGCGCCCGCATCGATGACGCCTACCAGACCGAGTACGTCATCGAGGGGCTGGAGAGTGGTACGACCTACCGCATCGCGGTAACCGCCATCGCCAGCGACGGCGGGGAAAGCGACCGCTCCGAGACGGTCTCGGTCACCCCGTAACCCCCTGCCCGCCCCCGGGCCGCTGCGGCGGCCCGGGGCATCCGGGCCCGAACCCGCCCCACAGACAGCCCCGGCCGATCCCGTCACGCGCATTCCACGGCCCCCTCATGGCCTGCGCCGACAACCCACACGGCATGCATGGCCGTGCCCCTTCCTGCCCCCTGAGGTCGCACCATACGGGCCACCGACCGGGTTTCGATGAGACCGGCGAGGTAGTAGTGTCTCCGGGAAACCACTGCACGGGGACGAACCACCGATGAGCCTGGCAGGAAAGACCCTTTTCATCACCGGCGCCAGCCGCGGCGTGGGCAAGGCCATCGGCCTGCGTGCGGCGCGCGACGGGGCCAACGTCGTGATCGCGGCGAAGACCGCCGAGCCCCACCCGCGCCTGCCGGGCACGATCTATACCGCCGCCGAGGAAATCGAGGCCGCCGGCGGCCGCGCCCTGCCGGTGGTCACCGATATCCGCGACGAGGCCAGCGTGGAGGCCGCCGTGCACCAGGCCGTCGGGCACTTCGGCGGCATCGACGTGCTCGTCAACAACGCCAGCGCCATCAATCTCTCGGGCAGCCTCGAGCTGCCCATGAAGCGCTACGACCTGATGCAGCAGGTCAACACCCGGGGCAGCTTCCTGTGTGCGCAGAAATGCCTGCCGCACCTGTTCGAGGCGGACAACCCCCACGTCCTCATGCTCTCGCCACCACTGGACATGCACCCGCGCTGGTTCCGCGACCACCCCGCCTACACCATCGCGAAATACGGCATGAGCATGTGCGTGCTCGGCATGGCGGAGGAATTCCGCGAGCAGGGCGTGGCATTCAACGCGCTGTGGCCGCGGACCCTGCTCAAGACCGCCGCCGTGGACAACCTCCTCGGCGGCCCGGAGGTCTCCGGCCGCGGCCGCTACCCGAGCATCGTCGCGGACGCGGCGTACACCATCGTCACGCGGCCCTCCCGGCAGTGCACCGGGCAGTTCTTCATCGACGAGACCGTGCTGCGCGAGGCCGGGGTCAGCGACTTCTCGCCCTACCGGGTGGACCCGGAGCGCGGCGAGGACGAGCTGCAGCTGGACCTGTTCGTGCGTCCGTGACGGCGCTCAGGCGGGCCGGCGCGCCACGCGCAGGGTGAGCGGCCAGCGCACCCGGCGCGGCCCCTCGCCCCAGAGCCCGTCGAGTGCACGTGCGAGGCCCGCCATGGGCCCGGCGCCGGCGGCCTCCGCACGCTTCACGCCGGACCAGGTCGCGACGTAGTCCAGGAAGGCGTCCCGGGTCCACATCCGCTCCATCCCGAACGCCGGCGCGGCGAGCTCGGGCCAGGGCAGCGTCAGGCCCGGGTAGCCGGCGGCCACCCACCAGCGCTCCTGCGGCCAGTACGCGGCGAGGGTGTCGTCATGGAACCGGCGCACCACCGCATCGATCGCCGGCGCCACCGCGCACAGGGCGTAGCCCCAGACGGCGAGCACGCCACCCGGGCGCAGCACCCACTCGACCTCGCGGAAGAACGCCGCGGTATCCAGCCAGTGAAGCCCCTGGGCGACGGTGACGGCATCCACGCAGGCGGCGGTCAGCGGCACGGCCTCGCCGCGGGCGACCACCGGCAGGACAGTCCCCGCGGGCATGGCCGCGAGCTGGCGTTGCGAGAGGTCGGTGGCGATCACAGCCCCGAAATGACGCGCCAGCCCCGCCGACGCCTGGCCGCTGCCCGCCGCACAGTCCCAGGCCGCGTCCCGGCGCTGCGTCTGGTCGGCGAGCCAGTCGAACAGCCCGGCGGGATAGTCCGGGCGCGCGCGGGCATAGTCGCCGGCGTGGCCGCCGAAGTGGTCCCGGTGGTCAGCCACCGAGCCGGGCCTGCAGCCGCGCCGCGTCGACCACGGCGTGACCGTCCTGGTCGTTGTTGAAGAACGCCCAGACCGCCCGCCCGGCGTCGCGCTCGGCGGCCAGCCAGGAGGCCCAGTCGTCCAGCTCGGCGTCGGTATAGCCGCCGCCCTCCCCGGCGCCACCATGCAGACGCAGGTACACGCGAGCGGCGGTCGCCACCCGCGGGTGACCGGCCAGAGCGTCGTGCACGCACAGCGCGGCGTCGCGGCGCCGGAGCACCCCGAGGACCTCGTCGGTAAGCCAGCGCTCGTCCCGGAACTCAACGGCCCACGGCCACGCCGGGGCGGCGGCTAGAAAGGCGTCCAGACGCTCCGGCACCGGCCGCCAGCGCGGCGGGAGCTGCAGCAGCACCCCGCCGAGCGCCCCGCCCAGGGCCTCCGCCACCTCGGCGAACCGGGGCAGGCTCGCCTGCGGCTCGCGCAGGCGCTTGATGTGGCTGCCGTAGCGGCTGAACTTGAGCACGAAGCGGAAGCCCTCCGGCACCTGCTCCCGCCAGCCCGCCACGGTCTCCGGCTTCGGGAGGCTGTAGAAGGTCCCGTTGATCTCCACCGCGGGGAAACGCTCCGCGTAGTAGGCAAGCCGCCGGGTACGCGCCAGCCCCGGCGGGTAGAAACGTTCCCGCCAGTGGTCGTAATCGTAGCCCGAGGTGGCGATATGGACGTCCGCCGTGCTCATCGCAGCGCCGGGCCCCATTCGGGCTCATGGCCGCGCCCGGACAGCCAGTCGAACAGCGCGGGCCCGGTTCCGTGGGGCCACGGGCGCACCCGCGCGGGGGCCAGGCAGCGGATCTCGGCGAGCTCCTCGCCGGCCTGGGGTTCGCCGGTGAGCGGCACGTGATAGGCGATGAGGAGCTGGTTGTTACGGTAGTAGGGATACAGGCCCAGAAATCCCGCTGACGCCCCGGCGACGCACAGCTCCTCGTCGATCTCGCGGAGGACGCCCTCCTCGGGGGTTTCACCCGGCTCCAGGAAGCCCGTCACCAGCCCGAACCGCCCCTCGGGCCAGCCCCGGTTGCGCGCCAGCACCACCCGGCCGTCCGGGGTCTCCGCGATGGCGGCCACTACCGGCACCGGGTTATCCCAGAACACGAAGGCGCACGCGTCGCCGGGACAGGCGAGACGCGGCACGCCGCCGACCTCGCGGCGCACCAGCGCCCCGCCGCACTGGGGGCAGTACCGGCGTCGCTCCTCGCTCATGCCCGCATTGTAGGCGCGTCCGCCGCGGCATTGGAATCCGGCGGCGCGGGCAGCATCGCCATGAAGGCCCTCAGGGCCGCCGAGCACGCCGCCTCCGGCGGGGCCACGAACCGGGTGACGACCTCGGCCACGTTCCCGGGCAGCGTCAGGCCGTGGACGCCCAGCCGGGGCCCGCGATCCGCGACCACCGCGGCGGGCAGCATGGCGTAGCCCATGCCCGCGGCGACGCAGCCGAGCATGGCATCGACGGTGCCGAACTCGAAGATCCGCGCCGCCGGCACCCCTTCTCCGGCCAGGAAGAGCTCGATGCGCTGACGGTAGCTGCAGCCCTGGCGGAAAGCCATGAACGCGCTGCGCGCAAGCGCGCCCGCGTCGGGCACGCACTTCTCCGCCAGGGGGGCGACGAGCACGAGCCGTTCCTGGAAGACGTCCTGTACCTCGTGACCGGCGAGCGGCACGTCGCCGGCCACGAAGGCGCCATCCAGCGTTCCGTCCGCGAGCCCGGCGAGCAGCTCGGCGGTGGTCCCGGTGATCAGCTCCAGGGTCACCGCCGGGTAGCGTTCGTGGAACACCGTCAGCAGGGGCGGCAGGCGGACCGCGGCGGTGGTCTCCAGGGTGCCGATACGCAGCGTGCCGCCCGGCTCGCCTTCCCCCCGGACCTCGGCCACCGCGTCGTCATGCAGCGCGAGCAGCCGCTCGGCATAGCCCAGCAGCGAGCGCCCGGCCGGCGTCAGCCCGGCCCCGCCGGTGCGCGTGAGCAGACGCCGCCCCAGCTCGCTCTCGAGCTTCTTGACGTGGGCGGTGACGTTGGACTGCACCGTATGCGCCGACTCCGCCGCGGCGACGAAGCTGCCGGTACGGGCAACGGCGACGAACAGCCGCAGGGAACGGAGCTGCATGGTGGGAACCGGTGTCGCTTTCTATCGCCACACATGATAGCAGCGAGCAGCAATAATCACTTTATGCCATTCTCCGGCCCGGCTACCGTGGGCCCCGGATCACCATCAGGAGACGGCATGCGATTACCCACACCCGGTCCCGGCCTCGCCGGGGCGGCCGCCACCTTCGCCGGCATCGGTCTCGCGCGCTTCGCCTATACACCGCTCATCCCGGCGATGGTGGAAGCGGGGTGGTTCTCGGCGGCACAATCGGCCTACCTGGGAGCGGCCAACCTCCTCGGCTACCTGGTCGGCGCGATCACCGCCAACCGGCTGGCCGCCATGCTCGGCGTGGCGCGCCTGGCCCGGCTGTCACTGGCCGGCGTGGTCGCGAGCTTCCTGCTGTGTGCGACCCCGGCGCCCTTCGCATGGTTCGCCCTGTGGCGATTCGTCTCCGGCGTCACCGGGGCCGTACTGATGATTGCCGGTGTCTCCGCCGCCATCGGTGCGGTGCCGGCGGCAAGCCGTGCCGGCACTGCGGCCCGGGTGTTCACCGGGATAGGCCTGGGCGCACTGCTCTCCGCTGTGGTGGTCCCCATGCTGCTGCGCGCCGGCGTCGGCACCGCCTGGCTGACCCTCGGCGGTCTCGCCCTCGCCGCCTGCCTCCTCGCCTGGCCCGCATGGGGGAGGCTGCCCGTACCGGACGGCGCGACGACGGATACCGGCCGGCCGGCGGGGCACCTGCTCGCGCTCACCGGCACCACCCTTGCCGCCTATGCCCTGGATGCAGTGGGCTTTATCCCGCACACGGTATTCTGGGTGGACTACCTCGCCCGCGGCCGCGGCCTGGGGATGGACGCCGCCGGGGTACAGTGGGCGCTCTTCGGGCTCGGCGCCGTGGCCGGGCCCGCGCTCGCGAGTTTCGTGGCCCGGCATCTCGGCTGGCGACGCGCGCTGGTGGGCATCCTCGCGGCCAAGGCGGGGATCGTTGCCCTGCCGCTGGCCGCGCCGGGGCCCGCGGTGCTGGCGGCCAGTTCGCTGGTCATGGGCGCCCTGGTACCCGGCACCGTGGCGGTGACCTCGGCACGAATGGCGGAGCTGGCCGGGATCACCGATCACCGCCGCGTCTGGGGATGGGCGACCACCGCGTTCGCCCTGTTACAGGCCGGCGCGGGCTACGCGCTGGCGGCGGTATTCGAGCACACAGGCAGCTACCTGGCGCTGTTCGCGATCTCCTCGACCGCCCTGCTCGCCGCCGTCGCCCTGGCCTGGGCGTCCCCCGCCGGCGGCGGCCGCTGAATGCCAGGCCCGAACGGTCCGAAACGGCCGACGCCGGGGAGCACCAGCGCCGGCGGCCAGGGCGCGACACCGAGCTCCAGGCCAAGCACGTTGACCGTCAGCCCTTCCACCGCGGCGACGCTTACGCCGGCGAGGCCGTAGAGCGAGAGCTGGTAGCCGCTACCGCTCGGCACGCGGGCGAGCACGCCGTCGGCGAGGTAGTCCTTGCCCAGGGCCGTGGGCGGCAGGGCCACCGACAGCCCGTCCACGTGGCGGATCACCCACGCGGTGAACGTGTTGCTGTTGGGACCGGGCCAGCTGCGATAGGTGTGTGGGAAGGGATAGTCGTCCACCGCCCCGTCGATGCGGGGGATCAACGCCGCCGCACGCGGGCCGCGGATATCGGCAAGCAGACGCGGTGGCGCCCCGAACCAGGCGCGGTCCGGCTCGGCGGCACTGCGGTGGACCCGGCCGCCGCCCCAGCCGGTGACCTGATAGACGGTGTAGCGCCCGCCGCCGGCGGGCTTGGTGGCGATCCAGGTGTGCACGGCGAAGGCGCCGCGCCACTCGAAGGCGCGGGCGGCGTAGACCTGGACGATGGCCTCCGGGGCCGCCCCGGGCACGGGCGCAATGCCCGCGCTGGCACGGCTCGCTGTGCGCCAGTCGCCCTCGACGACGAAGCCCCCGCTGGCCCACATGACCGCCGGGCCGGTCACCATCAGGGCCAGCAGGGTGACGACGGCGAGGCGGCGGCGACGCCCGCTCATCCGGTTTCCCCCCGCCTCGGACGCCCCAGCCCCTCGCACCGGCGGCAGCGACACGCTAACCTGTCGATAAAGGTCACCATAGAGATGCCGGATCCCCGATTATGCCCACCACGTCGATCAACCGCGACCAGCTCCGAACACACCTGCGCCGCGCCGGTCTGCGCGCGACCCGGGCACGGCTCGATCTGGCGACGCTCATCTTCGGCGAGGGCGACCGCCACTTCACCGCTGAGGCACTGCACCGCGAGGCCGGCGACGCCGCCATCGACGTCTCCCTGGCGACGATCTACAACACCCTCAACCGGCTCGCCGCCGTCGGCCTGCTCCAGCGTATCGTCCTCGACAGCCGCCGGACCTACTTCGACACCAATACCCAGCCCCACCACCACCTCTTCGACGAGGACGCAGGCCGGCTCGAGGACGTCCCCGTGGGCGCGGTCGAGCTCAACGGCCTGCCCGAGATCCCGGACGGTACCCACATCGAGAGTGTGGACATCGTCATCCGCGTGCGCCGCGACGAGGCGTAGCTGCCGGACATACCGCCCGTCTTTAGAATCATTCTATATTGTTGACGACGGCATGGGTGCTGCTATTACAGGGGATACGCTCCCGCAATGTACGGGAGCGCACTGAACCACCCGACAAGCCGCCCTATGGGAGGAGGTGTGTCATGACAGATCTCAAGGGCTCCAGGACGCACAAGAACCTCTGTGAAGCCTTCGCCGGCGAATCCATGGCGAACCGCCGTTACCTCTACTTCGCACAGAAGGCCGACGTGGAAGGCCATAACGACATCTCCGCGGTATTCCGCTCCACCGCCGAGGGCGAGACCGGCCACGCCCACGGCCACCTCGAGTTCCTCGAGGAGGTCGGCGACCCGGCCACCAACGAGCCCATTGGCGACACCGACGCCAACCTCCGCTCCGCGATCGCGGGGGAGACCTACGAGTACACGGATATGTATCCGGGAATGGCCCGGGATGCCCGCGACGAGGGCTTCGACGAGATCGCCGACTGGTTCGAGACCCTGGCCAAGGCCGAACGCTCCCACGCGGGGCGCTTCAAGAAGGCCCTCGAGGGGATGGAAGTGCTCTGAGACCGGCGGGCGGCCCGGACCGGGCCGCCCATCGCCCCCCGCACGCCAGGAGGAGAGAGCCATGAGCGAGGGCGGTCTCGGCGCACCCGTGCGCCATCGTATCGACTGGCAGGACCCGGATTTCTACGACCCGGAGAAGCTCGCCGCGGAGGAGCGACGGGTCTTCGACATCTGTCACAGCTGCCGGCGCTGCTTCAATCTCTGCGACGCGTTCCCGCGCCTGTTCGACCTCATCGACGAGTCCGAGACGATGGAGCTCGACAGCGTCCCGGACAGCGCGTTCCAGCAGGTCGCGGATGCGTGCACGCTCTGCGACATGTGCTTCATGACGAAGTGCCCGTACGTGCCGCCCCACGAGTTCGACGTGGACTTCCCCCACCTGATGCTGCGACACCGCGCGGTGGAACAGCACCAGGGCCGGCCCGGCTTCGCCGACCGGGCGCTCACCGAGACGGACCGCAACGGCCGCCTCGCCGGCAGGCTCGCACCGCTGACCAACTGGGCGAACCGGCGCGACAACCACCTCACCCGGCCGGCCCTGGAGCGCATCGTCCACGTCCACCGGGACGCGGCGCTGCCCGCATTCCATCGCGACACCCTGCTCCGGCGCGCCGACCGGACCCCGGCGGTGAACACCGCGGCCCCCGCCCACGGGCGGCGCGCGGTGCTCTATGCCACCTGCTTCGGCAACTACAACAACCCCGACATCGGCGAGGCCACCCGCGCCGTGCTCACCCACAACGGGGTCGAGACGGAGGTGGCCTATCCCGGATGCTGCGGCATGCCCAAGCTCGAGCAGGGCGACCTGGAGGCGGTCGCCGCGGCGGCGACACGCACCGCGGACGCACTGCTGCCCTGGGTGGACGACGGCTACCGGGTGATCGCGCTGGTCCCCTCCTGCGCGCTGATGCTCAAGTTCGAGTGGCCCCTCATCGTCGACGACCCGCGGATCCAGCGGCTGGCGGAAAACACCATGGACGTCGCCGAGTACGTGGTCGACATCGCCCGCAACGAGGGTCTCGCCGACGGCCTCCAGCCCCTGGAGGGCGGCGTCTCGCTGCACCTTGCCTGCCACGCCCGGGCCCAGAACATGGGGCCGAAGGCGGCGGACATGCTGCGCCTGATCCCGGACATCGACCTCGACGTCCAGGAGCGATGCTCCGGCCACGGCGGCGCATGGGGCGTGAAGAAGGAGAACTTCGAGGTCGCGATCAAGGTCGGCCGCCCCCTGGCGCGACGGGTCTTCAAGTCCGGCAGGCAGCACCTCGCCTCCGAGTGCCCGCTGGCCGGTGCCCACATCGTCCAGGGCCTGGAACGCCAGGCCGGCGACGGCGACACGCCGCCGCACCAGTCATCGGTTCACCCCATCCAGCTGCTGGCACAGGCCTACGGGCTCGCCTGAGCGCCGGCGGGAGGGCAGCGATCATGGCCAGACAGATCACCCGCGACGACATCCTGAGCATGGAGGCCTACGGCGCCATTCGCCGCGACAAGGCCCGCGAGATCTCCGCGGCCAAGCGCCACCGGCGTATGGGCGTCGGCCCGGACGCGACGATCTACTTCGAGAACTACGACACCATGTGGCGCCAGATCCACGAGATGCTGTTCATCGAGCGCGGCGGCGAGGCCCAGATCGACGACGAGCTGGAGGCCTACAACCCGCTGATCCCCCAGGGGCGGGAGCTGGTGGCGACACTGATGTTCGAGATCCCCAACCGGGAACGCCGCCAGCAGGTGCTCGGCCGGCTTGGCGGCGTCGAGGAGACCGTCTGCCTGCACCTGGGCGACGAGCGTATCGCCGCGCAGGCGGAAACCGACGTGGACCGGACCACCGCCGAGGGCAAGGCGTCGTCGGTGCACTTCCTGCACTTCCCGTTCACCGACGCCCAGGTCCGGCGCTTCTCCGACCCGGAGACCGAGGTCGTGCTTGCGATCGAGCACCCGAACTACACCCACACGGCGGGCATGCCCGCGGACGTGCGCGCCGCCCTTGCCGGGGACTTCGACTAGCTGCCCGTCGGAGCCAGACCCGCCTGGGCCGGCTAGCCACCGCGGATACGGGCCTCGACCGCCTCGGCGAGGCGGCGTTTGAGTTCGTCGCGGGCGGGCCCCGACTGGGCGTAGACCGTGTCCCGCCGCCCCACCTCCAGCGCCCGGACGTCGACGATGTCCGGCTCGATGTAGATGTCGGGCTCGCGATGGCGACGCTTCTCGGCGATGATCGCGCTCTGCATGATCTGGAAGGTGTTGAGCACCGAGTCGACGAAGGACAGCGCCGCCTTGGGCGAGCGCTTGCCGGTGACGTTGATGGCCACGGTCAGATCGCAGTCGTCGACGAGCAGGTCATAGGGCAGCGGATTGACCGTGCCGCCGTCGACCAGCAGCCGGCCGTCGATCCGCACCGGCGTGAACACGCCGGGCAGCGCCATGCTCGCCTGCACCGCCGGCAGTAGCGGCCCCGCATCCAGGACCACCTGCCCACGGCCCCAGAAGTCCGTGGCCACGACACTGAGCGGGATGTGGAGCTCCTCGAAGGTCTCGGGCATACGCTGGCCGTAGAGCGCATTCAGGAACGCCCGGCTGCTCACCAGTCCGCCCCGGCCGATGGCCGGGTCGAACAGCTCCAGCCAGCGCAGCAGCTTGCGCTCGAGGAGCAGCTCCCGCCAGGCATGGCTGTCCCGCACCGCGAGCTCGCCGGCGATGGCGTCGATCTCCGCCGCCGAGCGCCCCGAGGCGTAGAGCCCTGCGATCACCGCGCCGACGCTGGTCCCGGCGATGCGCGCCGGGCGCAGCCCGAGGGCCTCGAAGGCCTCGAGCATCAGGATATGGGCGAATCCATTGGCTCCCCCGGCCCCCAGGGCGAGACCGATACGCACTGGCACCTCCGCTGATCAACCGCCACGCCGTGCCCCGCACTATCCGGCAGCGCGCGCCGGTGGGCAAGCGGGCCGGCCACCATCGGCGGCGATGCTCAGTGCCGGCGGCGCTCGGCGTCCTCGCGCCGGATATGGCGAAGGAAAAAGACCACGAAGAAACCGCCCATCCCGAGCATGAACAGGATCACAACGAGGCTGAGCCAGAAATCCGGTCGCCCGGACAGGAGATTCGTGAGTGCTTCCATGACCGTCGTCTTCCCGTTGGTTGTGATTGTCTGCAAGCCGATTTCGGGCCAGCTTGCTGCGGCCGGGCACGATTTATGTTGATTTGCGTCAACACCGGACACCGGGAGGCCTTCCCGCTTATTCCAGGTATGCCATGCTAATGCGGCGCTTCGGCATGCCGGCCGGCGACGGCGCCGGACGGGGTGCACATCCAGTAACCGCGGAATGAACGATGGCCGATCAACCTCTTCCGGGCGGGCAGCCCAACGAGCGTCGCACCGCCCCCACCATGGGCGGTCCCGGCACCGAGCAGACGACCACCGAGGTGCTGCGGGTAACCATTGACGACCTGCTGAGCGCCCGCCACCACTCGCCGGACTTCACCGCGATCCGCGCGGACTACCTGCGCGCCCGGCTTCAGGTGATGCAGCTGGTATTCGCGCTCGGCTTCCTTGCCTGGATCCCGCTGGACTTTCTGCTGCTTCACACCCGCGAGGCGCTGCTCATCGCCATCGCCCGCGGCAGCCTCGCGGCGGCCCTGTGCGCGCTCTGGCTCGCCGCCCGCCCGGTCCGCGGCAATTACCGGCGGATACTGGGACTGATCGCGGCGAGCGTGTTCGCCATTGCCGTGTTCTATGCCGTGGTCATGGGGCTGCATGGCAGCGGGCTGCGCACGGCGGCGGCCATCGGCGGCTACGAGGCACTGCCGTTCGTGCTCATCGGGCTTACGGCACTGTTCCCGGTGACCCTGGTGACCGGCGTGGGCCTGATCGCCATCACCCTGGGCATGCACCTGGTCGTCGAGCTCACGCGCGGGACGCTGACCAGCATCGCCACGCTCAACACCCTGTGGATGCTCGCCTTCGTCGCCGGCATCACCCTCTGGGTACAGGCCGGCCAGCTATGGATGCTGCTGCGCCTGTACCGCGAATCCACCCGTGATCCACTCACCGGCCTGATCAACCGCCGGGTGCTGACCCGCTCGCTGCAACGCCAGTGGTCCGGCGGCCGGCCGCGGCAGGGCTTCTCGCTGGTCATGCTCGACATCGACCACTTCAAGCGCATCAACGACGACCACGGCCACCAGAGCGGCGACCGCGTGCTCCAGCACGTGGCCGAGGTCATGCGCCGCCAGCTGCGCCTGGGCGACCTCATCGGCCGCTACGGCGGCGAGGAGTTCCTCGCAATACTCCCGGGCGTTGGCAGCACGCAGGCCGTCGAGGTGGCGGAACGGCTGCGTCAGGCCATCGCCGGCACCACGGTCGAGGGCGTGGACGGCGCCACCATTTCCCTGCGCGCGAGCCTGGGCGTAACGGCCTACGAGCCGGGGGAGGCACTGGAGAACGCCCTCCAGCGTGTCGACGACGCCCTCTACCAGGCCAAGGAGACCGGCCGTGATCAGGTCATCCACCGCCAGAGCGAGGTGACGACCACGGCCGGTGCCACCCCGGGCTACAGTGTCCCGTAGAGGAGGTAATCGCCGCGCCTCGCGCAGGGATACCGCCATACCGGCTCCGGGAGCGGAAAAGCCCGGGGCGGAGGAATGACGGAAGAATTAAAGGGAAGGGTCCGGCCAAGGGGGGAAACCGGACCCTTCAACCCGGCGCCGGCCGTTGCCCGGCAACGATCCGCCGCCCTGGCGTCACCGGGGAAACCGGTGGAGCGGCCGCTTGGACCGGGGACGCGGGGGAGACGCCGCGCCAGCCCGGCACGCCCGGCGGGAACCCGGACGCGCCTTTACCGCTCACCGGGATAACTGGGGGACGCCGGGCGGGTTTTCAACCACCCGGATCAAATGCCGGCGCTCTCCGCCTCCGGATCCGCCAGCAGGAAGTGACAGCGGGCACTAGCGACCTCGCGGCGCTCGCCGGCCTCGTCGAGCTGCCAGGCCTGTACCGCCACGTTCGCCACCCGCCTGCCCTGGCGACGGACATCACACGCCGCGCACAGGGTCTCCGGTCGCCCCGGACGCAGGTAGTCGATGGAGAAGTCCACGACCTTGGGCACCCGGCTCGCCTGCTGTGTCCACAGCAGGTGCAGTACCGCCGCGTTCTCCATGAACGCACCGATCACGCCGCCGTGAAGTGCCGGCAGGTGCGGGTTGCCGACGTTGCCCTCGCGGAAGGCCAGCCGGAACTCCAGTGCCCCGCCGGCCTCGCTGAAGCTGATCCCCAACAACCGGGCATAGGGGATAAGCGCGACCAGCGCATCCGGATCACCGCTGCGCCGGGCCTCGGCCACCCGCGCCATGAGGTCCTTCATGCCACCCCCTCCACCAGCGTGGGACCGTCGTCGGCGACGCGCATGAAGGTGCTCATGCTCATGGCGATGGGATCATCGACACCGGGCTGATAGACGCTGCAGCGCGCGAAGGCGATCTGCTCGGTGAGCTTGTAGCACTCGGCGTGGGCGTAGACGGCCTCTCCCGGTACCGCGGGGCGCATGTAGTCGATGCGCAGGTCCAGGGTGGCAACCGCGCGGGTGGCATTGAGCGCGGCGATGACCGCACCGCCGCTGGTCTGGTCCACCAGGGTGGTGATCACCCCGCCGTGGATAACGCCGGTGACGGGGTTGCCGACCATGGACTCCCGGTACGGCACCCGCGCGGTGAGCGTGCGCTCGCCCACCGCCACCGGCTCCATGCCCAGTACCGCGCTGTGGGGGATGGTCTCGAAAAAGCGCCTGGCAATCGCCAGGCGTGCGTCGCTGTCCTCGTCTACCACCACTGCCGTCCTCGCTGCCTGTGAGGGGCCACGCCGCCTGACAGCCGGCGGGACCCGCGCTGTCACTCTACCCCCCGGGCACGCCGGCTGCCTATAGCACTGCCGGGCAGGGTCGTGGCGCACACGCCATGGCCCGGCGGCACGACGCGGCCGCGTTACCGCATCCCGCCGGCGCCCCGCGGGAAAGCCGGGCTAGACCAGCACCCAGGTCGCCAGGCCAAGGAAGCTCGCGAATCCCACGATGTCCGTCAGGGCGGTGAGCAGCATGCCCCCGCCCAGGGCGGGGTCGATACCCAGGCGCTCGAGCAGTAGCGGCACCGCCGTACCCGAGAAAGCGGCATTGCCGAGGTTGACCAGCACCGCCGCGGCGAACACCAGCGCCAGGGTGGGATCCCGGAACCAGCCGTAGACGGCGCCACCGAGCACCGTCGCAAGGGCTGCCCCCAGCACCGCCGCGACGCCGACTTCGTGGGCGAGCAGGCGCAGACCGTTGGCCCGGCCGACCTGGTCGAGGGCGATGCCCCGGGTCACCAGGGTGAGGGTCTGGATGCCCGCCACGCCGCCCATGCTCGCGACGATGGGCATGAGAATGGCGAGGGCGACACGCTGCTCGATGGTGGCCCCGAACAGACCGATCACCCAGGACGCCAGGAAGGCGTTGACCAGGTTCGCCCCCAGCCAGACCCCGCGCCGCGCGGCAGTGGCCAGCACCGGCGCGAACATGTCCTCGCTCTGGCCGAGGCCGGCGGACTGCATCAGCGATCGCTCGCCCTCGCGGCGGATCACGTCCACCACGTCGTCCACCGTGATGCGGCCGATGAGATGGCCGGTCCCGTCCACCACCGGTGCGGTGGTGAGATCGCGGTCCTCGAACAGCCGCGCCACCCGGCGCGCCGACGTGTCCGCGGGGATCGCGTCCAGGTCCCGGCGCATCAGCTCGGAGACCAGGGTGCCGCGGGGACCCGCCACCAGCTCGTCGAGGGGCAGCATGCCGCGGAAACGGTTGTGACGGTCTATCACGAACAGCGCGGTGATGTGCTCGGGCAACGCCCCGTCCTTTTTGCGCACCCGGCGGAGATAGCGTTGTGCGGTCTCCAGGGTGACATCCTCGCGCACCGCCAGGGCATCCGCGTCCATGAGACCGCCGGCGGTGTCCTCGGGGTAGGAGAGCACGCGGCGCAGGCGCTCGCGGCGCTGCAGGTCCATGGTCCGGAGCAGCGCCCGGACCACCTTGCGCGGGAGCTTGTCGTAAAGATCGGCGAGCTCGTCGAGCTGGAGATGCTCGACATCCCGGGCAAGCTCGGCGGGGCGGGTGGCATCGATGAGCCGGTCGCGCACCTCGCGCCGGGCCTCGATGAGGACCTCGCCGCGCACCGTCGGAGCGGGGATGGCCTGCCAGACCGCGAGGCGGTCCTCCTTGGGCAGGGCCTCCAGGATATCGGCGATCTCTGCGGGGTGACGCGCCGCGGCGAGACCGGTGACGGCCTCCGTGTCACCGGCCTCGAGGGCCCGGGCGATCTCGCTCGTCCAGTCCTCGAGCTCCGCGGCGGTCTCGGCGCTCACTCGCCGTCCCCGTGGCGACCGGGCGCGGTCACTTAACGCCCATGGCCTCGCGGACCACCGGCAGGGCATCGCGCCCGCCGTCGGCGGTGGTCACGCCGTCGAGCCACTTCTCCAGCAGCTGCGGGCGCTTGCGCACGAACGCCTCGCCCGCCGGGCCGTAGTCCATGTCGTCGTTGAGCACGTAGTCGCCCATCAGGCTCTGGTCGTCGACGCTGACCTGGAACTGGCGAAGCAGCCGGGCGACGTTGGTGCAGCGCTCGGCGTAGCCGGACGTGGCGATGGTGTGCACGGTGGCGCCGCCCTGGTTCGGGCCGAAGTAGTCCTCGCCGCCATGGAGGAAGCGCATGTCGATGTTGCGCGTCATCGGGTGCGGCGCCCAGCCGAGATAGACCACCCACTTGTCGCGGCGCACGGAACGGCGCACCTGGGTGAGCATGCCCGCCTCGGAAGAGGCCATGAGCTCCCAGTCGCCGAGGCCGTAGGCGTCGTCCTCGATCATCTTGCGGATCAGCAGATTGCCGTCATTGCCCGCCTCGATGCCGTAGATCCGGCCGCCGAAGCGGTCACGGTACTCGTCGAGATCGGAGAAGCTCTTCACCCCCGCCTCGTAAACATAGGCCGGCACCGCCAGGGTGTACTTCGCACCGGACAGGTTGGTGGTGATCTTCTCGATCTTCCCGTCGTCGAGGTAGGGCTTGATCATCTTCTGCTGCGTGGGCAGCCACAGGCCAAGGAAGACGTCACGCTCGCCGCTGGCGACGGCCTGGAAAGCGATCGGCACGGACGCGGTGGTGAGCTCCACGTCATAGCCGAGCGCGGTGAGCACGTTCTTCACCAGGTGGGATTTCACGGACACACCGGTCCAGTTCACGTTCGCCATGCCGACACTGCGGCAGGACTGCGGTTCCGCCGCCTGGGCGGTGGAGAGGCCGAGCGTCGCGACGGCCGCCAGGGCCATCGTGAGAATACCGCGTTTCATCATTACTTCCCCCTTGGGGTTTGGTGACTCGTCGATTATGGCATCCAGCCCCGGATCGCGTACGCCGGGCCGCGCCCCCGGAGCCGGTAGCCGCGGCAGACGTTAATTGAACGTTCAATCAATATCAAGTAAGCTCCCCGGCCATCGACGACGAGACGGGAGGACGCCGCGATGCCCAAGCGCGGCATGGAGCCGATCCGGCAGCAGCAGTACATCGAGGCCACCCTCGCGGTGATCCACGAGTCGGGCCTGCAGGCGACCACCCTCGCCCGGGTGGCCCGGCGCGCCGGCACCTCGACCGGCCTCGTCGCCCACTACTTCGGCGACAAGACCGGGCTGCTGGAGGCCACCTTCCGTTACCTCGCCCGGCTGCTCGGGCGCGAGTACCGCGCCCGCCTCGCCGGCGCGGCCACGCCGCTGGAGCGGGCGCTGGCACTCATCGACACGAACTTCGCCGACAGCCAGGCGCGCCCGCAGGTGGTCAGTGGCTGGCTGTCGTTCTGGTCCCAGGTCAACCACCGCCCGGAGCTGGCACGGGTCCAGCGGGTGGTCGCCGCCCGGCTGCGGAGCAACCTGCTCCACGACCTCCGCCGGCTGGTGGCCTATCCGGACGCCGTGCACATCGCCACCGGGCTGCCGGTGATGATCGACGGGCTCTGGCTTCGCGCCACCCTCACCACCGGCGGCGTGAACTTCGCGGAGGCACGAGACCTGGCCCGGGACTACCTCATGACGCAACTGGCCGCACGCACACGGGAGCACAGCCATGACGCAACAGCCTGAGGCAAAACTGTGGATCGACGGCGCGGCCGTCGACGCCACCAGCGCCGAACAGTTCGACAACATCAACCCGGCCACCGGTGCGGTGCTCAACCACGTCGGCATCGCCGGCGGCGCGGACGTGGAGCGCGCGGTCGCGAGCGCCCGCGCCGGCCAGCGGCAGTGGGCCGCAATGACCGGCACCGAGCGCGGCCGCGTGCTCCAGCGCGCGTCGATGCTGCTGCGCGAGCACCGCGACGAGCTCGCACGACTGGAAAGCCTGGACGGCGGCAAGCCCATCGCCGAGACCCCGGAAGCGGACGTGGACTCCGGCGCCGACTGCCTGGAGTACTTCGCCGGCCAGGCGGCCTCGCTCACCGGCGACTACCAGGCCGTCGACGGTGGCTTCTACTACGCCCGCCCCGAGCCGCTGGGCGTATGCGCCGGCATCGGCGCCTGGAACTACCCGCTCCAGATCGCCTGCTGGAAGGCCGCGCCGGCACTCGCGGCGGGCAACGCCATGGTCTTCAAGCCGGCGGAGCTGACCCCGCTGTCCGCCTTCCGGGTCGCCCAGCTGTTCACCGAGGCGGGCCTGCCGGACGGCGTGTTCAACGTCATCCAGGGCGAGGCGGACACCGGCCGGGCCCTGGTCGCCCATCCGGGAGTCGCCAAGGTCTCGCTCACCGGCGAGGCGGGCACCGGCAAGGCCGTGATGCGCGACGCCGCCGCCGGGCTCAAGGCGGTGACCATGGAGCTCGGGGGCAAATCCCCGCTCATCGTCTTCGACGACGCCGACCTGGACAACGCCGTCTCCGGCGCCCTGCTCGGCAACTTCTACACCCAGGGCGAGATCTGCACCAACGGCACCCGGGTGTTCGTGCACGAGTCGGTGATGGACGACTTCCTCTCGCGGCTGCTCGAGCGCACCCGGCGGCTGCGCATCGGCGACCCGATGGACCCGGAGACCGACGTGGGCGCGATGATCAGCGCCGGCCACATGGAGCACGTGCTCGGCTACATCGAGCGCGGCCGCGCCGAGGGCGCAGAGCTGCTCGCCGGTGGCGGCCGGGCCACGGTGCCCGGCTGCGAGGGCGGCTACTACGTCGAGCCCACGGTGTTCGGCGGCTGCAGTGACGACATGACCATCGTGCGCGAGGAGATCTTCGGGCCGGTGATGTCGGTGCTCGCCTTCCGCGACGAGGCGGAGGTGATCGAGCGCGCCAACGCCACCGACTACGGCCTCGCCGGCGGGGTGTTCACCCGGGACATCACCCGCGGTCACCGCGTCGCCGCGGAGCTGGAAGCGGGCGTGGTGTGGGTGAACCACTACAACCTCACCCCCATCGAGATGCCCTTCGGCGGCGTCAAGCACTCCGGGCTCGGCCGCGAGAACAGCCACCACGCGCTGGAGCACTACACCCGGCTGAAGAGCGTGTTCGTGGCCACCGCCGACGTGGAAGCTCCCTACTGAGCGCCGCCGCGAGCCCCCGGCGGGCGTGACCGCCCGCCGGGGGCCGAATCCAGCCCGACGAGAGAGGCACAGCATCCCATGGCCACCGAACGCTACGACTACGTCATTATCGGCGCGGGTTCCGCGGGGGCGGTGCTCGCCAACCGCCTCACCGAGGACCCCGCCACCTCGGTGCTGCTCATCGAGGCGGGTCCCATGGACCACAGCCTGTTCATCCAGATGCCCTCGGCGTTCGCGCACCCCCTCGCCAACGACCGCTACAACTGGTACTACCACACCGAGCCGGACCCCTGGATGGACAACCGCGCCATGTACTGCCCCCGCGGGCGTGTGCTCGGTGGCTCCTCGTCCATCAACGGTATGGCCTACGTGCGCGGCAACGCCGGCGACTACGAGGGCTGGGCCGAGGACTTCGACCTCCCCGGCTGGCGCTACCGCCACGCCCTCGCCTACTTCAAGAAGGCCGAGGACTTCGATCAGGGCGCCAACGCCTACCACGGCAGCGGCGGTCCCCTGCACGTCACCACCGGCAGCATGGAGAACCCGCTGTACGGCGCGTTCGTCGACGCGGGCGTGGCCGCGGGCTATGCCCACAACCCGGACACCAACGGCTACGCCCAGGAGGGGCTGGGGCCGATGTTCATGACCACCCGGGACGGGCGGCGCTGGTCCACCGCCAACGCCTACCTCCGCCCGGTCATGAACCGCGACAACCTCACCATCCACATCAACTGCCTCACCGAGCGGCTGCACATCACCGACGGCCGCGCCGTGGGCGTCGAGGTCTACCACCGCGGCGAGCGCCGCACCATCGAGGCGGACCGCGAGGTGCTGCTGTGCGCCGGCGCCATCAACAGCCCGCAGCTGCTCATGCTCTCCGGCATCGGCCCGGCGGAGCAGCTGCGCGAGCACGGCATCGAGGTGCGCCAGCACCTGCCCGGGGTGGGCGGGAACCTCCAGGATCACCTGGAGGTGTACGTGCAGTATGCCTGCACCCGCCCGATCACCCTCTACAGCGCCCTCAAGCCCTGGAATCAGGCGCTGATCGGGCTGGAGTGGCTGACCCGCCACACCGGTCTCGGCGCCACAAACCACTTCGAGTCCGGCGGCTTCATCCGCAGCGAGGCCGGGGTGAAGTACCCCAACCTCCAGTACCACTTCCTGCCCATGGCCATCAGCTACGACGGCAGCGCCACCGCGGACAGCCACGGCTTCCAGGCCCACGTCGGCCCCATGCGCCCCGAGAGCCGCGGCAGCGTGCGCCTGGCGAGCGCCGACCCGCGCGAGGCACCGCGTATCCGGTTCAACTACATGGCCACGGAGCGCGACCGCCGCGAGATGCGCGACGGCATCCGCCTGACCCGAGAGATCATGGCCCAGTCACCGCTCCAGCCCTACCGCGGCCGCGAGCTCGGCCCCGGCGACGACGTGCACACCGACGCGGAGATCGACGCATGGGTGCGCCAGAACGGCGAGAGCGCGTATCACCCGAGCGGCACCTGCCGCATGGGCCATGACGACGACGCCGTGGTGGACGGCGACGGCCGCGTCCACGGCATCGACGGCCTGCGCGTGATCGACGCCTCGATCATGCCGCGCATCGTCAGCGGCAACCTCAACGCGCCGACCATCATGATCGCCGAGCGCCTGGCGGATGCGGTGCGCGGGCGCGAGCCGCTGGCGGACGACCAGCCCTGGCACGTGCCGGAGAACTGGCAAGAGAACCAGCGCTGAGGCCGCGCGGATGGCCGTCCCCGTGCCGGGGGCGGTATCCTCCGGGGAAAAGGACAGCACGGGCACGGTCCGGTTGACGGACCGCGCCGATCCCGGAGGACCGACAGGGCATGCTGGAGACCGCCGAGCTCGGGCGGCGGGTCGACCGCCGCACCTACCACGCGGAACTCGACCCGCTGCGCCGTGAGCTGCTGGAGCTGCAGTGGCGGCTGCGGCACGCCGACTTCCCGCTGGTGCTGATCTTCGAGGGCGTGGACAACGCCGCCAAGGGTGAGCTGGTCAACACCCTCAGCGACTGGCTCGACACCCGGGCAGTCGATTTCGTCGCCTTCGGCCCCAAGACCGACGAGGAACGCGGCCGCCCGCGCTTCTGGCGCTACTGGCGGGCGCTGCCCGGGCGCGGGCGCACGGCGGTGTTCCACAGCTCCTGGTACACCGGCACGCTGATCGAGCGCACCCTCAACGAGCTGCCCGACGCCGACTTCGATCATCACATGCGCCGCATCGGCCGCTTCGAGACCCTGCTCACCCGCGAGGGTGCACTGGTGCTGAAGTTCTGGCTGCACATGTCGGCAGCCCGCCAGAAGGCCTACTTCCGGGAGCTCGCCAGGCGCCGGGACGGCCGCTGGCTGACCTCGCCGCTGGACCGGCGGCTCAACCGCCACCACGACCATCTCTGCCAGGCCGCCGAGCGCGCCATCCGGCTGACCGACCACGCGCGCTCGCCGTGGGCCGTGATCGAGGCCGAGGACCGGCGCTACCGCAACCTCGCCGTCGGCCGCCACATCCGCGATGCCCTCGCCGCCCGGCTGGATACGCCGCCGCCGGCGGCACCGGCACCCGCCGCCCCGGAAACGGCCACCGCCGCCGCGGACGAGGACACGGTGCTCGACTACCTCGACCCCGGCCACCACCACCTGGACAAGGCCACCTACAAACAGCGCAAGCGCGAGCTCACCCAGCAGCTCGCCGCCCTCACCTGGCGGGCCCATCACGAGGGGGTCTCCGTGGTGCTGGTCTTCGAGGGCTGGGACGCCGCGGGCAAGGGCGGCACCATCCGGCGGCTGCTCCGCGGCATCGACGTCCGCCTCGCCCGGGTCATCGAGATCGCCGCCCCCACCGACGAGGAACTCGACCACCCCTACCTGTGGCGCTTCTGGCGCCACCTGCCGCGGGACGGGTTCGTCACCCTCTACGACCGCAGCTGGTACGGCCGGGTCCTAGTCGAGCGCGTGGAGAACCTGACCCCGCGGGAGCGCTGGCGCGAGGCCTACCCGGAGATCAACGAGTTCGAGGACCAGCTCGTCGAGCACGGCAGCCTGGTCATGAAGTTCTGGCTGCACATCGACGCCGACGAGCAGCTCCGGCGTTTCGAGGCCCGGGCCAACACGCCGCACAAGCACTACAAGCTGACCGACGAGGACTGGCGTAATCGCGAGCGTCGCCCGGCGTACGAGCGCGCCGTCCACGAGATGGTCGCGCACACCTCCACCGCCGCGGCCCCCTGGCAGCTCATCCCCGCCAACGACAAGCGCTACGCCCGCGTCGAGGTCATGCAGCGGCTGGTGGATGCGCTGCACGCCCGCCTCGGCGGAGAGGGGCACAAATGAGCCTGTGGCAGCAGTTCACCGACGGCCAGAGCACCCTCGCGGGGCTGCTCCTGGCGGCCCTGCTCGGCGCGCTGATCGGCCTGCAGCGGGGCTGGCAGGGCCGCGAACTCGCCCCGGGCAAGCGTATCGCCGGCTTTCGCACCTACACCCTGGTGGGTCTGCTCGGCGGCTTCGCCGTGGTACTCGCCGACCCGCTCGGCCCCTGGCCCGGGGTGGCGCTGCTCGCCGCGGTGATGGCCGCCGCGCTGGTGGCCTTCCGCCTGCAGGTCCGGCACACCGAGGACTACAGCATCACCGGCCTGGTCGGCCTGATGCTCACCTTCTGCTTCGGCGCCCTGGCGGTCGCCGGCGAACCGGTGGCCGCCGCGGCCTCGGCGGTGGTCACCGCCTTCCTGCTCGACAACAAGCAGTCCATCCACGACCTCCTCCGCCACCTGGAGGCCCGCGAGCTTGACGCCGCGCTCAAGCTGCTGCTGATCTCGGTGGTGATGCTGCCGCTGCTGCCCAACCACGGCTACGGCCCCGGCGGCGCGATCAACCCCTATGCGGTATGGTGGATGGTGGTGCTGATCGCGAGCATCTCCTTCGTCGGCTACTTCGCGATGCGCATCGGCGGCCCGGAACGGGGGACACTGTTCACCAGCCTGTTCGCCGGGCTGTCCTCCTCCACCGCGCTGACCCTGCACTTCTCGCGGCTGTCCCGGGACAACGCCGCACTCTCTCCCATGCTCGCCGCCGGCATTCTCATCGCCTGCGGCACCATGTTCCCGCGTATCCTGGTCATCTGCCTGGCGCTCAACCCGGCCCTGCTGCCCGCGCTGACCCCGCCGGTGCTGGTGATGATGGCCGCGCTCTACATCCCTGCGCTGGTGATCTGGCGCCGATACCACGGCCGCCGGGTGGAGGCACCACCAGTGCGCCAGAATCCGCTGGATCTGAAGACCGCGCTGTCCTTCGGCGCGCTGCTGCTGGTGATCCTGCTGCTCGGCGAATGGCTCGAGGAGGCGCTGGGCAGCGCCGGCATCTACCTGCTCGCCGCGAGCTCCGGCATCACCGACGTGGATGCCATCACCCTGTCGCTCACACGCATGGCGGAGAAGGGGCTCGCCACCCCCGTGGCGGTGGTGGGCATCGTCATCGCGGCCAGCGTCAACAGTGCGGTCAAGGCGGGTATGGCGGCAAGCATCGGCACCCGCGCGGTCGGCTGGCGTGTCGGCGCCGCCATGGGCGCGGCACTGGTGCTCGGCCTCGCCACCGCCGGCGCGCTGGCCCTCGCCTGATCCGCGGGCCCGTCACGGCCACGCCACTGGACAGCCCCCTCGCATGCCGGCACCGTTAGCGGATCGCATGCCCGGCCGCAGCCCGGCGACAGGAGAGCGTCATCGACCCGGACACCGCGTACCCCCCGGCACTGGAGACCGACACCGCCTCGCGGCGTGCGGCAGCCACCGGCGACTGGCGCATCGACACCATCGCGCCGATCGCCCGTGACCTGGAACGCCCGCGCGCCGGCGACAGCGGCTGGACACTGGAGCTCTCGGGCCTCGGCACCCTGGACACCGCCGGCGCGGTCTGCCTGGAGCGCCTGCGGCGCTCGCTGGGCGGCGATACCCGCGTTACCGGCGCCAGCGCGGATCACCGCGCGCTGCTGGAACTGGTCACCGGGGAGGACAGCGAACCGCCGCCTCCGCCCCGTGAGGGGCGGCTGGCCCGGCTCGGCCGCCACGCGGTGGAACGCGGCGGCCGGGTCACCGGCTTCCTCGCCTTCACCGGCGAGCTCACCGTGGATGTCCTGCCCCGCCTGATCCGGCCCCACCGCCTGCGCTGGCGCGCGATCGTCGCCGGCATCGAGCAGGCCGGGCTGTACGCGCTGCCCATCGTCGGTCTGCTGGCCTTCCTCATGGGCGTGGTCATGACCTACCAGGGCGGCTCGGTGCTGCGCTCCTACGGGGCGAATGTCTTCCTCGTCGATCTCATCGGCATCACCATGCTGCGGGAGATGGGCCCGCTGCTTGCCGCGATCATCGTCGCCGGGCGTACCGGCTCGGCATACGCCGCGGAGATCGGCACCATGCAGATCACCGAGGAGGTCGACGCCCTGCGCACCCTCGGCATCACCCCCTACGAGATGCTGGTGCTGCCCCGGGTCGCCGCCCTGGCCGTGGCCATGCCGCTGCTGGCCGTGTGGGCGGACGCCATGGGCGTACTCGGCGGGATGATCGTGGCCAACGGCCTGTACGACGTCAGCTTCGCGACCTTTCTCGACCGCCTGCCCTACGCGGTGCCGGTGCGCATGTTCTGGGCGGGCATCGGCAAGACGCCGGTATTCGCATTGCTCATCGCCATGGTCGGCTGCTATCACGGACTGCGGGTACGCGGCAGCGCCGAGGAGGTGGGCCGCGCGACGACCATGGCCGTGGTTCAGTCCATTTTCCTGGTGATCATCGCCGATGCCGTGTTCTCCGTCGTCTTCCAGCAGTTCGGGATCTGACGTGGCCGCGCCCGTCATCGAGGCCCGCGACCTGGTCACCGAGATCGGCGGCCGCCGCATCCACGACGGGCTGGACCTGCGTATCGAGCGCGGCGAGCTCATGGCCATCGCCGGCAGCAGCGGCTCGGGCAAGACCGTGCTGATCCGCGCACTGACGCTGCTGCTGCCCATCGCCGGCGGCGAGATCCGGCTGTTCGATGCACCGGTGACGGGACTGGACCGGGCCGGCGAGCGGCGCCTGCGCCGGCGCATGGCACTGATGTTCCAGCGCGGGGCGCTATTCACCGGGATGACGGTGCTGGAAAACGTGATGATGCCGCTGGCGGAGCACACCCGCCTGCCCCTGGGGCTGCGACGGGAGATCGCGCGGGTCAAGATCCGCCTGGCCGGCCTGGAACCCGACGCGGCCCACCGCTACCCTGGCGAGCTCTCCGGCGGCATGACCAAACGCGCGGCCCTCGCCCGGGCCCTGGCGCTGGACCCGGAGCTGCTGTTCCTCGACGAGCCCACCGCCGGGCTGGATCCGGTGAGCGCCGCCGCCTTCGATTCACTGATCCGCGAGCTCCGCGACCTGCTCGGCCTCACCGTGGTGGTGGTCACCCACGATGTGGACTCGCTGTGGGAGATCGCCGACAGTATTGCCTTCATCGGCGAGGGGCGGGTGCTCGCCCGCGGCGACGCCGCCACCCTCGCCGAGTCCGACGAGCCCGCGGTGCGGGCCTATTTCTCCGGTACGCGCATGCGCCGCGGCAGGGAACGATCATGGGAAACCGCGTGAACTACACCCTGGTCGGGCTGTTCGTGGTCGGGCTCACCCTGGCCACGGTGGTCCTCGGGCTGTGGCTGGCCGACTCGCTGCAGACCGGCGAGACCCGGCGGTACTCGGTCTACCTCACCGATACCGCCTCCGGGCTCGGACGCGACTCGCCGGTTACCTACCGGGGCGTGGATGTCGGTCAGGTGCACGCCCTCGACATCGATCCCGAGCACCCGGAGCGGGTGCACGCCATCATCGCCCTGCGCTCGGACCTGCCGGTGCGCGAGGGGATCGCCGCCACGCTGAAGATGCGCGGGCTCACCGGCATCGCCTACCTCGACCTCGCCGGCGGCGATCCGGGCAACCCGCCGCTGGAGGCGGAGGCCGGGGAACGCTATCCCGTCATCCCCTATCACAAGTCCCTGCTCATGCGCCTGGACACGGCCGTCACCCAGGGCCTGGACACCCTCGACACCCTCAGCCAGCGGGTCGGGGAACTGCTCTCCCGGGACAACCGCGAGGCCGTGGACCGCAGCCTGGAGAACCTGGCGACGGTCTCCGAGCACCTCGCCGCCAACAGCGAGCGGCTCGACAGGATCATCGCCGACAGCGAGCGCCTGCTGGAGCGCGTCAACACCGGCGCCGAACGTATCGGCCCGGCCTTCGAGGCCGTGGAGGGCGCCGCCCACGCCATCCAGCGCACCGCCGAGTCGCTGTCACGCACCAGCGAGGAGATCGCCGAGCTCGGCAACACCGGCGAGAACGGCATGCGCCGGCTCAGCGAGACCACGCTGCCACGGGTGGATGCGCTGACCGGCGAGCTGCGCGAGCTCTCCCGGCGCATGGGCCGGCTCGTGGACAATCTCTCTGAAGACCCCCAGCAGGTCCTCTACGGCCGCCAGCGGCCCGAACCCGGCCCCGGTGAGGAGTAAAGCACATCATGCCCGCCACCCTGCGCACCGTCGCCGCCGCCTGCCTCGCCGCCCTCATGGTCTCGGGCTGTAGCGTGGTGCAGCGCCCGCAGACGCCGCCGCCCCGGACCCTCCAGCTGGTCGAGCCCGCGATGCTGGTGCCCGCGGAATCAGGTCCCCACGGCGTGCTGCTGGTCGAGCCCGCGGAGGCCCGGGCCGGCTACCGCGACACCGGCGTGGTCTACCGGGAGAAACCGCAGACCCTCGACTACTTCGCCACCGCCCGCTGGGCGGAGCCGCCGGCGGCACTGCTTGCCGACGCCGCCACCGACGCCCTCGCCGGCGCCGGCCTGTTCCACGCCGTGGTGGCCGGCCCCGCCAGCGTGAGCGCGGACTACCGCCTGCAGCTCGAGCTGCTGTACCTGGAGCAGGACTACCGCGACGGCATGCCCGGCAGTGCCCGCCTGGGCGTGCGTGCACGCCTGCTCGAGGGGGGACGAATCCTCGCGAGCCGGCAGTTCTCCGTGACCCGGATCGCGGAGGCGGCGGGACCGGTCCCCGCCGCGGAGGCCGCGGGCCGTGCCACCCGGGAATGGCTCACCCGGCTGACCCGCTTCGTCGCCGACACCCTGCCCGCCGCACGGGACGACACCGGCGGCTGAGCCGCCGCCACCGCCATCACCAGGGAGACGCCACCGTGTTCACGCCGCCACCGAGCAAGCTCCCGGACGTCGGGACCACCATCTTCGCCGTGATGTCCGCACGCGCCGCCGAGGCGGGCGCCATCAACCTCGCCCAGGGCTTCCCCGATTTCCCGCCCCCGCCGGGCCTGACCCATGCCATGGACGAGGCCATGCGCGACGGCCGCAACCAGTACGCGCCGCTCCACGGCCTGCCCGCCCTGCGCGAGGCAGTCGCCGAGCGTCTGGCCACCGCCCAGGGGGTGCGCCCGGACCCGGACCGGGAAATCACCGTGACCTCCGGCGCCACCGAGGCCCTGTTCGACGCGATCCAGGCGGTGGTCCGCCCCGGCGACGAGGTGGTGGTGCTCACCCCCGCCTACGACGCCTACGGTCCCGCGGTCACACTGGCCGGCGGCCGGGTGGTGCCGGTCTCCCTGCGCCGCGACGATTTCCGGCCGGACATCGACGCGCTACGGGAGGCGATCGGCCCGCGTACCCGGCTGGTCATTCTCAACAGCCCCCACAATCCCACCGGCGCGGTCTGGCCCCGAACCGACCTGGAGGCAATCGCCGCGCTGCTGGCGGACGGCGACACCATGGTCCTGAGCGACGAGGTCTACGAGCACATCGCCTTCACCGACGAGGGCCACGTCAGCGCCCTCGGCGTACCGGGTCTCGCCGAACGGGCATTCGTGGTCTCCTCGTTCGGCAAGACCTACCACTGCACCGGCTGGAAGGTCGGCTACTGCATCGCCCCGCCGGCGCTCACCACGGAGTTCCGCAAGGTCCACCAGTTCGTGACCTTCGCCACCCATACCCCGAGCCAGGCGGCCTTCGCGGCCTACATGCAGGCGGCGCCTCACCACGCCGACGAGCTCGCGGCGTTCTACCGCGACAAGCGCGACCGGCTGCTCGGCTGGCTGGCGGACAGCCGCCTCGCCACGACTCCGGGGTCAGGCACGTATTTCCAGCTGGTCGACTACTCCGCGGTGAGCGACGAGCCGGACACGGACTTCTGCGAGCGGCTGATCCGCGACGCGGGGGTCGCGGCGATCCCGCTGTCGCCGTTCTACGCCGATCCGCCGTCGGACCTGCGCCAGGTGCGGCTGTGCTTCGCCAAGCAGGATGCCACCCTGGACATGGCCGGGGAACGGCTATGCAGGCTCTGAGGGTCTCGCTGGTCCAGCCCGCCCTCGCCGACCGCGAGCCGGCGGCGAACCGGGCCACGCTGGAGCGGCTGACCGCCCCGCTCGCCGGGACCACGGACCTGGTCGTGCTCCCGGAGATGTTTGCCACCGGCTTCACCATGAACCCGGAACGCGACGCCGAGCCCGCCGACGGCGACTCGCTGGCGTGGATGCGCGCGCAGGCCCGGCACCTCGGCGCGGTGGTCACCGGTAGCCTCGCGATCCGCGAGGGGACGCACTACTTCAACCGCCTGTACTGGGTCGGCCCGGACGGCGGCGTCCGCCACTACGACAAACGCCACGGTTTCCGCATGGCCGGCGAGCACGAGCACTACAGCCCGGGCCGGGAGCGGCTGATCGTCGAGCTCGGCGACTGGCGGGTCTGCCCGCTGGTCTGCTACGACCTGCGCTTTCCGGTGTTCAGCCGCAACCGCGGCGACTACGACCTCCTTATTTACGTGGCCAACTGGCCGGCGGTGCGACGCACCAGCTGGCAGCGCCTGCTGCCCGCGCGGGCCATCGAGAACCTCGCACCGGTGATCGGCGTCAACCGCGTCGGTGCAGACGGCAACGGCCGGCACTATGCCGGCGAGAGCGTGGCCCTCGACTGGCTGGGCGAGCCGCTGGCGGACGCGGGCCGCGACGAGGAGGCCGTGACCAGCGCGACCCTCGACCCGGAGCGGCTGCAGCGCTTCCGCCGGCGCTTCCCGGCGCTGGACGACGCCGACCGGTTCATCCTCGACGACACGCCGCCGGGCTGAACCGGCGCCGACGGTGGCCGACGGTGGCCGCCGCAGGCGCCACGACGTACAATCGCCGCGACCTCGTCACGCAGGCTCCGCACCCTATGCCGCACGTCGTTGCAATGGCCGACAACGTCCAGCGCCTCGGCTTCTTCGCGCGCATGACTGACGGCCTGGACACGCTGGGCCTGACGCTGACCGTGATCGTCCCGCGCCCCGCGCTGGTCCGCGAGGGCCGGCGCCGCGGCATCGATGTCCGGCTCATCGGCCCGCGCGACGACGCAGCCACGGCATCGGAAGAGGCGCTGGAGCGGCGCACCGACACCCTGACACCCCGCCAGGCCGGCCTGCTGCACGCGGGCACCCGGCAGCTGCTGGCGCAGCTGCACCACGAACGCGGCATCGCCCTGCTGCTCGTCTGGAACGGCCGTCAGGTCGCCGGCCTCGCCGCAACCGGTTTCGCCCGGGAAGCCGATGTGCCGGTACTCTTCCTCCAGGCACCATGGCTGGCCGGCCGACTGATGGCCGACCCCTGCGGGACGCACCTTGCGAGCAGCATCCACGCCGCACCGCAGCGGCTCGACGCCTACCCGGTCAGCGAGCGGGCATACTTGCGCTGGCACGGGCTCTACCGCACTCGCCGCCGGGAAAGCGCGTCGGTCCCCGCCGGCTCCCCTACCCCACCGGCAGGCAGCCCCGGCCGCTGGCTCGACCGCCTGTACAAGCGGCTCGGCGCATCGGCGGTGCCCGCGCCCCCGGCCCGCCGCCGCCAGCTACGCCAGCAGCGGGCCGTGAGCGCCCAGCTCAGCACCCTGCGTGACCCGATGCCCGGACGCTACGCGCTGTACATCGCCCAGCCCGACGACGATCCCCTGGTCGCGCTGGACAGCCCGGTCAACGCCGCCACGGCGCTCGCCAATGCGCTGGAGCGCGCCCGCGCCCGCCACCTGCCGCTGGTGGTGCGCCTCGGCCACGATTTCCATGACCCGCGGCTCCTCGCCGGTATCATCGCCCGACTGCGTCAGTACCGGGATGTGTACCTGACCGCATCGGCGATCTATCCGCTGGTGGAATACGCCGAACGGGTCATCACCATCAACGACGTCGCCACGGTACTCGACGCCCGGGTACTCGAGCGCCCCCTCGACGTGCTGGGGGGCAGCCTGCTGGCGGCCCTGGATGAGGACCGCCTGGCACGGCTGATCCTCGGCTACACCGTGCCCGTGGACTTCTTCTCGCACCGCCCGGTCCCGGCGGAGGCGATCCGCGAGATGATCACCCGACTGCCCCCCGGACAACGCCCCGCGCTCGCCGACGGGAGCGCGGCGGCGCCGGAGGATGCAGTGATGACACTCAGCCCCGGAATGGAGTCGAGATCGTGACCCTGGACGACGACCAGCGTGCCGCCTTCCGCGAGGCCGCCGCCGGACTCAACGGCGTTGACGAGGCCGTCTACGAGGCCTTCGGGCGCGACCCGCTGGAGCCCGTCATCGGGCTCGGCCCCGCGGACGCCCCCGTGGGCTTTTTCGGACGCGATCCCGGCCGCGAGGAGATCCGTCACGGCATGCCCTTCATCGGCGGTGGCGGCCAGATGCTGCGGCGCGCCCTCTACGCCCATCACCACGGCACGGAGATGCCCGGCTTCGACGCCTCCGTCGAGGTGGGCCGGGGCTACTTCTGGGCCAACACCGTCCCGTACAAGCCGATGGGCAACAAGGCCTGGTCGATGGCCGCGAAGCGGCGTTTCCATCCGCTCATGCGCTCCGTGCTCGTCCACGGCTGGCGGGGGCGGGAGCTCATCACCCTGGGACGCGAGGCGTTCCTGTGGTTCGGCATCGACCGGCCCCGCGGGGAACGCCGGTCGCTGGAGGCGTTCTGGCAGCGCCCGGACCGCTTCGAGGCCAGCTTCACCGTCACGCTGACGGCCCCGGACGGCACCGACGCGCTGGTGCGCCTGCATCCGCTGCCCCACCCGTCCCCGCTCAACGCGACCTGGTACCGCCATTTCCCGGGACTGCTCCATGCCCGTCTGGCGACCCTGCCGGCGCCGCGGACACCCGACACCCGGCCGGTGTGACGACCCCGCGACCGGGGCAGGTTTCCCGTGCCTTTCGGCCGCCCGAGGTGGTGCCAGCGGTGACCGGGTTCGTTAATATGTGGCGTTGACAATGCCGCCACGGCGTCACCCGCATGCGGACACCTCCCCGCGGCGGCCGGACCACAGCGAGACGGGAAAACGATGACCGAACTCAGCGACCTCTCCGACGAGCAGCTCCGCGGCCTGCACGAGGACACCCTCACGCGCTACCGTGCCTTCCGCGACCAGGGCCTGAAGCTGAACATGGCCCGCGGCAAGCCCGCACCCGAGCAGCTCGACCTGAGCAACGATCTTCTCGGCCTGCCCGGTGCCGGGCACTACACCGCGGCCGACGGCACCGACTGCCGCAACTACGGCGGCGGCCAGGGCCTGCCCGAGGCGCGGGCGCTGCTCGGCGAGATCGTCGGCGCGCCGCCGGAGAACACCGTGGTCGCGGACAACGCCAGCCTGGCGATGATGCACGACCACATCGTCTACAGCCTGCTCAAGGGCAACCCGGACAGCGCCGCGCCCTGGTGCCGGGAACCCCGGGTGCGTTTCCTCTGCCCCGTGCCGGGCTACGACCGTCACTTCGCGATCTGCGCGGAGTACGGCATCGAGATGATCAACGTGCCCATGCTCGAGGACGGCCCGGACATGGACCGCGTCGAGGCCCTGGTCGCCGAGGACCCGAGCATCAAGGGCATCTGGTGCGTGCCCAAGTACGCCAACCCCACCGGGGCGGTGTACTCGGACGAGGTGGTCGAGCGCATGGCGCGCATGCCCACGGCGGCCGCGGACTTCCGCATCTTCTGGGACAACGCCTACGCCGTACACCACCTCACCGGGGAGCGCGTGGAGATCGCCAACCTCATCGAGGCCTGCGGGACGGCCGGCAACCCGGACCGGGCGCTGGTGTTCGCCTCGACCTCCAAGATCACCTTCGCCGGCGCCGGGCTGGGCGTGTTCGCCAGCTCCGCGCGCAACGTCGAGTGGTACCTCACCCGCGCCGGCAAACGCGCCATTGGTCCGGACAAGATCAACCAGCTCCGCCACCTGGCGAAACTGCCGGACATCCACGCCCTCCACCGGCTGATGGACGGCCACCGCGAGCTCATCGCCCCCAAGTTCGACGCCGTCCACGAGGCCTTCGCCCGGGTCTTCGGCGACTACCGGGTGGCGACCTGGACACGCCCGCGGGGCGGCTACTTCATTAGTCTCGACACCCCGCAGGGATGCGCCGCGCGCACCGTGGAGCTGGCCCGCGAGGCCGGCGTGGTGATGACGCCCGCGGGCGCGACCTACCCCCACGGCCGCGATCCCGAGGATCGCAACGTACGCGTGGCCCCGACCTTCCCGTCACTCACGGAGGTCAAGCAGGCGGCGGAGGGGATCGCCGTGGCCACGCTGCTCGCCGCCGTCGAGCGGGAGATCGCCCGCCGGGAAGCCTGACGACCAACGACAAACCATAAACCGACACCGACGACCAAGGAGCCGGTATGAAAAAGGCCGTATTCATCGCAACCATGCTGGTCGCGAGCACCGCCAGTGCCTCGTGGCTGAGCAGCATCTTCGGCGGAGACGGGGGGAAGGACCTCCTCGCCTACGTCCCCGCGGACAGCGACTACTACGTGGGCTACAGCGAGCCCTACGACGTGGCCGCATACCTCTCGCACTGGGAGGGTGTGCTCGACCGCGGCGACGCCCGGGAGGAGCTGCCGAGCCCGGCCGAGGCCACCGAGAAGGGCGGCCCGGCCGCCGGCATGCTGATGGCGCTGCTGGAGCAGACCTACCTCGACGACGAGGCCGAGACCCCGGGCGCCTCCATCGGCCTGGACGACGGCGGCGTATCCGGCTTCTACGAAGTAGCCGGACTGCCGGTACTGCGTTACCGGCTCGACGACGTCGACACCTTCAAGGCCGCGCTGGACGCCGCCCAGAAACGGGCGGGCGTAACCCCGGCCGCCTCGACCGGCGAGGACGTCCGCCGCTACCCGTTCGCGGGCAAGGGTGACGCCGCACCGCCGGCCCTGCTGATCGCCGTGCGCGACGGCGACGCGGTATTCACGCTCGCGGTGGCCGGCATGGAGGATGCCCTGCCCAAGGCGCTGGGCGAGACCCTGCCCGAGGAGAGCATGGCCGACTCCGGGCGTCTGGAGAAGCTGGCCGAGACCTACGGCACCCTGCCCTGGGCCACCGGCTACATCGATCACCGCGCCCTCGCCAGCGCGGTCACCGGCACCGGCAACGGCGGCACCGCGGCACTGGTCAAGTCCATCGCCAGGGCCTACGGCGAGGAGCCGCCGGAGCTGGAAGCCGGCTGCGTGGCAGACATGAATGCGGTGGTGGATGTGTGGCCGCGCAGCGTGCTCGGTGTCTCCGAGCTCGACCCGGACACCGGTGGCGCACGCGTGCGCTGGGTGACCGACATCGCCGACGGCGACCTGCGCTCGACCCTGAAACGGTTGCGCGGCCATATCCCGTCGGCGGCGCAGGGCAGCCTTGCCAGCGCGGGACTCGGCCTGGACATCTCGTCGGTGGTGCCGGTCATGCAGACCCTGGCCAATCGCTTCAAGTCCGCGCAGTGGCAGTGCCCGCAGATGCAGCAGCTCCAGCAGCAGGTCAACACCCAGCAGCTCTCCCAGATGGGCATGCTGACCGCGATGCTGGGCGACGTCCGCGGTGCGACGCTCACCCTGCTCGACGGCCCGGCGGAGAAGGGCCGGATCCCCACGGGTACCCTGGATATCGCCACCTCCCGGCCGGGGGCGCTGTGGCAGGTGATACAGGGGTTCATCGGCACCAACGTGCAGCCCGAGGTGGGCGGCGAACCGGTGAGCATCGACCATCCGATGGTGAGCGGCAAGGACGTTCGGGTCGCGCTGCGTGACGGCCGCTTTACGGTCCTCGCCGGCCAGGACGCCGCAGTGCCGGACTCCGGCGCGGACCTTGCGGCAAACGGCATTCTCGACCTGCGCTACAACCCCTCGGCGCTGAGCGGGGCGCTGATGAGCGACCTGGAGGCCGTGCCGGGTGACCAGGCGGAGATCGACGAGGTCCGTGACCAGCTCGAGTCGATGGACATCGACCAGGAGATCATGCTCGACATCACCGATCAGGGCCTGCTCCTGGACGTCGCCGCCACGCCCGGATCCGGGGACTCCTGATCCCCGTGCCGGAACGGCCGGCTACCGCGGGGCGCGGCAGGGACGCCGCGCTGCTGCTCGCCTGGCTCGCGGTGGTGGCGCTCGCCGCCGCCAGCGGCATCCTGACACCACCGGGCGAGTGGTACGCGGGCCTCGCCAAGCCACCGCTCACGCCGCCGGACTGGCTGTTCCCGGTGGCGTGGACGGTACTCTACGTAATGATGGCGGTCTCCGCCTGGCTGGTGAGCCGCCGGGTCATGCTGCCCGACGGCCTGACCGTGCTGCTGCCCTTTATCGCCCAGCTCGGGGCCAACGGACTGTGGTCGGTGATCTTCTTCGGCTGGCACCGCCCGGTCACCGCACTGCTCGATCTCGCCGTCCTCTGGCTGCTGATCGCGCTGTGCATCGCCCGCTTCCACCGGGTCTCGCGGCCCGCCGCCTGGCTGCTCGCACCCTACCTCGCGTGGGTGAGCTTCGCCGTCTACCTGAACACCGGCGTGATCCGGCTCAACTGAGCCGCACCCGCGTCCGGCGCCAGTGGGCGCCCCGCTCCAGGGACTGTACCGGCATGGCCAGCGGCCGTTCCGGCGGCAGTGCCGGCAACCGCCGCGCCGCACCGCGGCCCTCCGCCGCGAGCGTCGTGTCCAGCAGCCCCAGTACCGCCGGCGGGCGGCGCTCCTCCGGCGCTGCCCAGGTCCCGCTGCGGACCATCCATTCGCCCCAGTCGAGGCGGCTGGAGCACACCACGATCGGGGCGGCCAGCACCAGCCCCGCCACGATGGGTGTCAGCCACCAGAAAAAGCCGAGTGCCAGCCACGCCGTCACGCCGCCCCACAGCAGACCGCCGATGGTGGCCAGGGCGGTGCGCCGCGCCGCCTCGCGCCAGGCCACGGCACGGCCGTCACGGACCTGGGGGTCCCAGCCGGTGCGGCTGCCGCTGAGCACGGCGAGCACGAAGCCGGCATGGAAGACCATCATCACCGGCGCGATGAGCACGGAGAACACCGTCTCCGTCAGCGCGTTCCACGCCAGGCGCCAGCCACCGCCGAAGGCCCGGCGCTCGTCGGCGCGGAGGAGCGCCCGCAGCACGCCCAGCACCTTGGGCAGGAGCAGCAGGGCTACGGTGATCATGAGCAGCGAGGCGATCTCCGTGGTCTTGGCCACCGGCCAGTCCGGAAAGAGCTGGTAGCCGCGCCGGAAGAACTCGCCCTGATTGAGTGCCCGGGTGAGGGCGTCCACCGTGCTCAGCGCGAGCATGAACAGCCACAGCAGCGACGAGATATAGGCCGTCGCCCCCATGAGGAAGTGGACCCGGCTGAGCGGATGCAGCCCGTACGCGGCGAGCAGCCGCAGGTGCTGGAGGTTGCCCTGGGCCCAGCGGCGGTCACGCTTGGCAAAGTCGAGCAGGTTGCTCGGCACCTCCTCGTAGCTGCCCTCGATCTCGGGCAGGAGGTAGACGTGCCAGCCGCCACGCCGCATCAGCGCGGCCTCCACGAAGTCGTGGCTGAGGATATCCCCGCCCAGGGGCGGCCGCCCGGGCAGTGCCGGGAGGCCGCAGCAGTCGCTGAAGGCGCGCACGCGGATGATCGCGTTGTGGCCCCAGTAGTTGGCCGCATCCATCTGCCAGAAGCTCAGCCCCGTCGCCAGCATGGGGCTGTACAGCCGGGCGGCGAACTGCAGGAAACGCCCGAACGGCGTGCGCTGACGCACCGGGATCGGCACCGTCTGGATGATGCCCGCCGAGGGGTGGCGCCACATGGTCCGCGCCAGCGCCAGCAGCGCATCGCCGCTCATCACGCTGTCGGCATCGAGCACCACCATGAAGTCGTATCGCCCGCCCCAGCGCCGGCAGAAATCGGCGATGTTGCCCGCCTTGCGTCCCGCGTTGTCGTCCCGGCGCCGGTAGAACAGCCGGCCATCGGCGTCGAGGCGCTCCGCCAGCTCGGCGCAGCCGGCGGCCTCGGCCTCCGCGATGGCCTCGTCGCGGGTGTCGCTGAGCAGGTGGAAGTCAAAGCGCTCCCCCGCCCCGGTCGCCACCAGAGAGTGCCAGGTGGCTTCCAGCCCGGCCAGGACCCGGCCCGGATCCTCGTTGTAGACCGGCATCACCACCGCAACGCGGCCGGTGGGCCCCGAATCCGGTACCGGGCTGGCCGCGAGCGTCAGTGGATGGCGCCTTGCCAGCGACAGCACGAAGCCCGCCACGGCGCTCCAGAAGGCGGCCACGATCCAGGTGAACGTGACCGTGAACAGCGCCAGGATGCCCCACTCCAGGATGGTGGTGTCGTTGGCCCGCAGGATGCTGAACATCAGGAACACCCCGCCCGCCGCGCTGGAGAGCACCAGCAGCGCGAATACGGCACGGCGCAGGCCGGCCCCGGGGCAGTGCACCCGATCCGTCACCGGCGATGTCGATGCTTCAGGGGAGTGCATCGGGATCCCAGACATAGTTCCACGTCTCGCTGACGCGTTCGCCGCGCAGTTGCAGGAACAGCCTCAGGTCGGAGGGCTTCTCACCGTCCGGCGCGAGCCGGAAGCTCGCACGCCAGTGGCCGTCGGGCAGACGGTGGACGGTGACGTCCTGGGTGACCCCCGTGGACTGGCTGAGCTCCGCGGTTACCGGCTGCGAGCCGGCCAGGCCGTCGAGCTCACCGCCGGCGAAATCGACGATGAACTGGCGCAGGCTCTTCGGCGGCTTGTCCTTGGTACCGGGAATGGCCGCGTGGCCGATGCGGGTACGAACAGCGCGGGCCAGGTCATGCCCGGGGGGTGCACCTTCGAGGCTGCGCAGCTCGTAGCTCAGGGTCAGTGACTCCCCCGCCTCGAAGGGATCCTTCGGGCTCCAGAAGGCGACGATGTTGTCGTTGACCTCCTCGTCGGAGGGCAGCTCGACAAGGTGCACGGCACCCTCGCCCCAGCCCTCGCCGCGGGGCTCGACCCACATACCCGGCCGGCGGTGATAGTCCGCCTCGGCGTCCAGGTAGTGCTCGAAGTCGCGGTCTCGCTGAAGCAGCCCGAAGCCACGGGGATTGGTGTCCATCAGCGCGCTCTCGCGCAGCGCCCGCGGGTTGGTCAGCGGCCGCCAGATCCACTCGCCCCCGGCGGTGTGCATGGCCAGGCCGTCACTGTCGTGGACCTCGGGGCGGTAGTCATCGTGGCGGCGCACGCTGTTCTCGCCGTAGAAGAACATGCTCGTCAGCGGCGCGATGCCCAGGCGCTGGACGTCGTCCCGGGCAAACAGCCGGGCGGTCACCTCGACACGTGTGGACTCCCCGGGATGTATGCGGAACCGGTACGCCCCGGCCAGCGACGGGCTGTCCAGCAGGGCAAAGACGGTGACCGTGGTGGCGCCCTCCTGCGGGCGCACCAGCCAGAACGCCTTGAAACGGGGGAACTCCTCGCCGCTGGGCAGGGCCGTGTCGATGGCCAGTCCCCGCGCGGACATGCCGTAGCCTTCACCCCGGCCGAGGAAGCGGAAATAGGAGGCGCCCTGGAAGGCGATCACCTCGTCCGCGTAGTCCGGCCGGTTGAGCGGGAAATGCAGGCGGAAACCCGCATAACCGAGTCCCTGCGGGGGCTCGCCCTCGAAGATCTCTCCGCCGTCGTAGCGGAACAGGCCCGGGTCGAAGGGCAGCGTACGGACCTGACCGTTCTCCACCAGATGGATGGTTACCGGCTCGTTGTAGAGAAAGCCGGGATGGAATAGCTGGACCTCGAAGAGGCGTTCCCCCTTCCAGATCGCACGGTCCGGGCGGAAACGGATCTTGCGGTAGGCGTCGTAGTCCATCGACGCCAGCGACTCCGGCAGCGCCGTATCCGGCGCCTGGTAATCCTCGCCCGCGAGCGCGCGCGCCCGCTCGGTCACCCGCTCGAACACGCGGACATCGTCCCCGTCCTGAGCGGAGGCAACCGTGATGTGACCCGCAGCGGCGAGCACAACGGCGACAAGGGGGATCAGTGGCAGGCGGTTCCGTCGGCGCATGGGCACTCCTTCCAGCGTCTCTGCCGGAACGGCTGCCCGTGCGTTCACCCCGTCTCGCTCTCCAGGCGGGCAAGGCGCGCCAGCGCCTGTCCGCGATTGTCGCCGCACAGCTCGGGCGTCGCCGAGAACCGTTCGCACACGTCGGGCCGCTCGGGGCTGGCGAACAGCCCGCAGCGGTTATCCGCGCTCAGGTGCACGCAGCGTACGCCCGCCGGTTTGCCCTCAGGCATTCCGGGCAACGGCGAGGAGATGGACGGCGCGATGCAGCAGGCGCCGCAGCCGATCCGGCATTTCATGATTATCCGTCACCCTCTGCCCCGAAGAATGCGGCCACCGCCTGCCGGTGCTCAACCGAATTGAGCCGTTCGGCGAAAACTGCCGCCTCGCGATCGACCGCCTCGTGCAGCCGGGCCCGCCACTGCGGGCCTCGCAACAGGCTGCGCGTGGCCGCGACAGCGCCGGCGGGCGCTGTCGCGATGCGACGACACCACGCCCCGGCGACCGCCTCCAGTGCCGGCGGCTCGCACACCTGGGAGACCAGACCGAGGCGCTCCCCCTCCCGCGCGTCGAAGCGTTCGCCGAGGATAAGCAGCCGCGCAGCCCGCTGCGGCCCGACCAGCTCGGGCAGCAGCAGGGTGCTCCCGAACTCCGGCACCAGACCGAGTTGGACGAAAGGCATGGCAAAGGTGGCATCGGTGGCGGCGATCACCGCGTCACAGTGCAACAGCAGCGTCGTCCCCAGGCCAACGGCATTGCCGCGGACCTCGGCAACCAGCGGCCTCGGGCAATCCACCACCGCATGCAGGAAGCGGAACACGGGCTGCGTCTCCACCGCCTCACCGGCCTGCGCCAGCACCTGCAGGTCGTTGAGATCGTTGCCGGCGGTGAAGTCGGCGCCGTCGCCGCGCAGTCGGATCACGGACACCGCCGGGTCCTCGCCCGCCGCGGTGACCGCGTCGGTGAGCGCGGCGTACATCGGCTGCGTGAGCGCGTTGCGCTTGTCGGCGCGCATCAGCGTGATGATGCACACGCCGTCGTGCATCATCGTGTGGATACCGGTATCCGCCATCAGCTCTCCCTCCTCTCCTCGGCCGCCACCGCCTCGGCACGGCCACGCCACTCGCTGGCGTCGAACTCCAGCCCCTCACGCTCCCACGGCGGCACCGGCGTGAACACCTCCACGAGGAAGTCCACGAAGGTCCGTACCTTGCGTGAGAGATGGCGGCGGTGGGGATAGAGCACGTAGAACGCCGAGCTCTCGTGGGGGTACTCGGGCAGCACGGGCACCAGGCGCCCGGCGCGGATATCCGGCACCACCAGCCACGAGGACATGCGCGCCAGCCCGGCGCCGGACAGCGCCGCCTGGTAGAGGGCGTCGACGTTGTTGGCGCGGAAGTTGCCGGAGACGTGGAGCACCCGGCGCCCGCGTTCGGCGTCCTCGAATTCCCAGTCGTTGAACAGCTCCATCTCCGAGAGCGTCAGGCAGTTGTGCTCGAGGAGCTCCTCCGGGGTGCGGGGCACGCCGTGGCGTTCCAGGTAGGACGGGGCGGCACAGATGATGCGGCGGTTGACGCAGAGCTTGCGCGCGATGAGCGAGGGATCCTCCATCTGTTCGCGCCACTGGATCGCCACGTCGATGCCCTCCTCCACCAGGTCCACGTGGTGGTCGGTGAGCTCGAACTCCATGTTGATGTCCGGATAGCGCTCCAGGTACTGGTTGATCCGCGGCAGGATCTCCATGCGCCCGAAGGAGACCGTGGCCGCCACCCGCAACCGCCCCCGGGGGTTCTCGTTGAGGGCGGTTATGGCGTCCTCCGCCTCCTCGATCTCCTGGATGATCCGGGCACAACGCTCATAGTACGCCTGGCCGGCCTCGGTGAGGCTGATGCGCCGGGTGGTGCGGTTGAACAGCCGTGCCCCCAGGCGGTCCTCGAGGCGGCGTATCTGCTTGCTGACCGCCGAAGGCGTCAGATCCAGATCCCGGGCCGCCGCCGAGAAGCTGCCCTCCTCCACGGCCCGCGCGAAGATCATCATTTCGGCCGCCTTGTCCATGGGTGTTCCCCCGATTAGTGATTCCGGGTCACAAAGTTTTTGCCATTCGGCCGGATTGCGGCCGACAGCGGATGCGCTATTGTGCCATGCAACAAACGTTGGATGGCGCCTCACCGGATCGGCGGTTACATGAGACCGCGGGGTCCGGCCGGGAGCTTCCCGGCGACTATAGCAGCGGCACGGTACAGACACAGGGGTTTCGTCAAAAACACGGCCGATTCGTGCAACGACGGAACAGGTGATTGGCCTCGGCGACGGTCCAACGGATGCCCGGAACCAGAGAGAATACAGACAGAATTCACTTGCAAGCGCGTGGCCTGCCACGCAGGAGACCAGCAATGAACAGCAATGAGCCCATTGTTCACGAGGGACGTGTCGGGCTGCTCGAGATCGAGCCGGTGCTGCGCCGCAGCCGCCGGATGCGTAACGAGGCGATCGCCCGTTCGCTTCGGCGCTTCGCCCACGCGATCGGCAGCCACACGCGTCACCACGCCCACGAGATCGCCGGCCTCTTCCACACGCCGGCGGCCCGCTAGGGGCTTCCACCGGACGGAGCCACAGCCCAGGGCTCCGTCCCGCCCGGAACCCCGTTTCCGGGACACTGTCTCTCCTCCTCCTTGGCCGACCCCCGGGTCGGCTTTTTTTGCGCCGCCCCCGTTGCCCCGGTTTCACTCCCCCGGCCACACGGCAGGCCACGGCACCGGTCACACGCCGGACCGGCAGACGTTTCGCCGGCGCGGCATCCCGTGGAGCGAGCGGGCCTTGTGAGCGGGCCGTCAGGAGCAGGCCGCCACACGCACCGCCTCGTCGGCCGGCCGATCGCCCGCCAGGACCAACTCCAGCGCCTCCAGCCCGAAGCTCAGCACCACGGCGGCATGGCCGTCCGGCGCCAGGCCACCGGCCTCGATCTGCGCGGACGTCGCGCGCCCGCAGTACCCGACCGGTATCCAGCCCTCGGGGTCCCGGGCCTCTATGGCCATGCCCCCGTCCAGCGGCCCCGCCGCGGGCAGAAGGCGGTAACGACCGACCAGCCCGGTCGCAGACACGCATGCCCGCACGAGCCCGGCCAGGTCGTGGCTACCGCTGTCGGCGCTGAGACGGACCATCAGGAGCTGATGCCGACGGCGGCCCGCATCGGCACCCCGCGTCGGCACCACCGGCCCGGGGGTGACGAGCAGCCGGTCCGCCGGCGGATCCAGCGCCTGGGTGCGCAACAGCTCATCGAGCCCCCCGAGGAGGTCGGCCCGGGGCAGGCCTCGCCGATGCTCGCCAAAGCCGCCGATATGCCAGGGCGAGAGCCTCAGGAGCTGCCGCGGACAGCCGTGCGCCGCGGCGACCCCCTCGTGCAACCGTGCGATCAGTCCCTGGAGCGTGTCCTCACCCTGGGCGGGATCGGTGCGATCCCGCCCGGTGAGGAGCAGCTCCTCGCGCATTCGTTGTTCCTCGCCGCCCTGCATGACCCTGTATCTCCATCGTTCGGGCCCCCAAACGAAAACGCCCCCGGATCCTGGGATCCGGGGGCGTTTTCGGCGTGGAGGCTGTCTGGGCTGAATCGTCAGATAATGCACCGCCGTCCCGGATCATTGAACCCGGGCATAAACCAGTAAAAACCGAGACGGGCGATGGCTGCGATCAACGTGCTTACCTCTTGAACCTTGTCCCGACGGTACCACCGGCGGGGACCTACGGCAACACCGCCGAGACGAGCCAGAGCACGACCATGCCCGAGCCGAGCACCCACAGCGTGTTGCGGGTACGCCACGCAACCAGCGCCGCCACCAGTCCCGCGGCCACCCGGGCGGGCTCGAAGGGCGATTCGCCGCCGAGCAGGATACCGGGCACGACGAGCGCGGAGAGCACCGCCGCAGGCACATAACGCAGCGGCCGGCGCAGCCATCCCGGCATACCCCGATGCCCCACCGCCTGGATGAACGACAGCCTGAGGGCGAAGGTGCCGGCGCCACAGGCGAGGATGACCAGCCAGATGGTGGTATCGCTCATGCCGCCCCCTGGGCGCGCTCGGCGACAACACCGGCGATGATGCCGGCCAGCGCCCCGGTAACCATGCCGAGATTGAAGGGCATGCCATGGGCAAGCAGCGCGATCCCGCCGCCGGCCACGGCGGCGACGGCCATGGGCCGGTCATGGACGGTCGGCACCATCAGCGCCAGGAAGATCAGCGGCACGGCGAAGCCAAGCTGCCAAGCCGGCGGCACCGCTGCGCCGATAAGGATGCCCGCCGCCGTGGCAGTGAGCCAGACCACCCACAGCGGCAGCGCCGCGCCCAGGTAGAACCAGTGCCGGTTCTCCATCTCGGGATGACGGATGAAGCGCGTGATACACACCGCGTAGGCCTGGTCCGTGAGCAGATAGGCGAGGGGCGCCTTCCAGCGCGTGGGCAGGTGCGCGAAATGCGGTGCCAGCGAAGCGCTGTACATGGCAAAGCGCAGGTTGATGATCAGCGCAGTGAGCACCACCACGCCGGCCCAGGCGCCGTCGCCGATAAGCTGTGCGGCGGCGAGCTGGGAGGCACCGGCGAAGATCACCAGCGACATGCCCATGCTGGCGGCCACGTCGAGCCCGGCCTCGCGCGCCGCAATACCCGCCATCACGCCGAACGGCAGCGCGCTCGCGCTGATCGGCGCCATGGCCACCAGGCCCGCATTGAAGGCATTGCTCCGCGTCATCGACACCCCTTATCCCCCGAATTCCGTCACCTCCGCCCGCCGGGGGCTGAGAGCGTGTCAGTGTATCGTTCGATCGGCCACATGCCACGCGCCCTCAGGGGCGCCGGGCATCGGCATCCCGGGTCTCCCCCCGCTGCACGCCACGTGGCCGCCATCGCCGGCCGGCGGCACAACGACGGGGGCGCCGTCTCCCGCGCATGCACGTCCCTGACGCGGCGGTGAGCCCGGTGGCGGGCCGGTATTCCTGAACCGGGGCGGCAGTGTGGCCGTCGTGAACGCGCATTTTCGCCACATACGACCCGCTCGCCCATCCGGATCGGCTCGCTGCCCCACGTCCCCGCCCGAATCCGGCCCGGTCCCACAGGCCGCCAGTGTACTGTGTCAGAATGCACCCAGGTTGGCGACGGGACCGTAACGTGATTAACGCCGAGCTCTACCACCGTCTGCAGACGGTGCTGCGCGAGCGCGACCTGCGAGAGTTTCCCGCACCGCAGCGTCAGGGGGTCTTCCTGTTGCGCCTGATGATCGCGGTCGCCGAGGACGTCGCCCGCGGCCAGCTGACGCTGCGCGCGATGAGCCTGGTCTACACCACCCTGCTGTCGCTGGTGCCGCTGCTCGCGGTGAGCTTCTCGGTGCTCAAGGCGTTCGGCGTGCACAACCAGATCGAGCCCGCGCTGGCACGCTTCCTCACCCCGCTGGGTCCGCGCGGGGCGGAGATCACCGAGCAGATCGTCACCTTCGTGGAGAACATCCGCGTCGGTGTGCTCGGCGCCGTGGGTATGGCACTGCTGCTCTACACCGTGGTCGCGCTGATGCAGAAGATCGAGCAGGCCTTCAACGCCGCCTGGCGGGTCCAGCGACCGCGGCCGTTCACCCAGCGCTTCAGCGACTACCTCAGCGTGCTGCTCGTCGGCCCCGTGCTGGTGTTCTCCGCGCTGGGCATCACCGCCTCGTTCTTCAGCGCCGACTGGGTCCAGCGCCTGGCCGCCATTCAGCCCTTCGGTGTAGTGCTGGACGCGGTGGCGGCCCTGCTCCCCTATCTGCTCATCATCGCCGCGTTCGCCTTCATCTACCTGTTCGTGCCCAACACCCGGGTCCGCCCGACCGCGGCGCTGGTGGGCGCGCTGGTCGCCGGCGTGCTCTGGCAGAGCACCGGCTGGCTGTTCGCCTCCTTCGTCGCCGGCTCGACCCGCTATACCGCAATCTACTCGGCGTTTGCCGCACTCGTGATCTTCATGATCTGGCTCTACCTGAGCTGGTTGATCCTGCTCATGGGCGCGAGCATCGCCTACTACTACCAGTACCCAAGGCAGATGCTGCTCCACGGCGAGCCAACGCCGCTGAGCCCGCGGCTGCGTGAACGGATCGCCCTCGCGATCATGGCCCGGGTTGCCACGGCGTTCTATGCACGCGCGCCGGCGCCGGGCGCGGAGGCCCTCGCTGAGGCGCTGCGCGTGCCCATGCACGCCGTCGGCGAGGGACTGGATGCGCTGGTCTCGACCGGCATGCTGTGCCCGCTCGAGGACCCGCACGGCCACACGGCCTACCTCCCGGGAACGCCGCCGGAGCGCACCACGCTGGCCGAGGTACTCGCCGCCGTTCGCCGCCACGGCGAACGCCCCGGCCTGGACCTGCACATGCTCCGGATCCCCGCCGCGGCACAGCGCGCCGCCGAGGCCTGGGACGCCTCGCTGGAGGACACGCTGAGCGGGGTCACGGTCAGGGATCTGACCCGGGAGGACATGGCATGACCCCGGCCCACGGCGGCGACGACCGGTTGATCCGGGATCTCCGGCTGCTGGAGGCCCTGGAGGCCCACGGCTCGATCAACGCCGCGGCGGAGGCGGCGGGCATGGGCTACCGCTCGGCCTGGAACCGCATCGAGCGTATCGCCAACCTGTCGACAGTACCGTTGCTGGAGCGCCGCACCGGCGGGCGCCGGGGCGGCGGCACCCGACTCACGCCGGCAGGGCAGCAGCTGCTGACGGCGTGGCGCCGGCTTGCCGAGGAGCAGGCGCGACTGGGTGAGGCCGCCGGGACGGCGGAGACAGACGCGGAGGCACTGGCGTTGACCCGGCGGCTCGCCCTGCGCACCAGTGCCCGCAACCAGATCTTCGGCCGTGTGACGCACATCCGCTCGGACGCCGTAGAGGTGGAGGTCTGCCTCACCCTGGCCGACGGCACCCAGGAGATCGCCTCAGTGATAACCGCGGAGAGCCTGCGCGAGCTGGGCATCCGCGAAGGCGACGGCGTCCACGCACTAATCAAGGCCTCCACGGTGATGATCGCCACCGACGTCGCGGCGGTAAGCGCACGCAACCGCCTCTCCGGCCGAGTCGCACGGGTGGTGCCGGGCACGGTCAACGCAGAGGTGGTCATCGAGATCCTGGGCGGGCAGACCATCGCCGCCACCATCACCCGGGACAGCGTCGAGCGCCTCGGCCTGGCACCGGGCGTGGCGGCCACGGCCCTGTTCAAGGCCTCGAGCGTGATCCTCGGTATCTGAGCCGGCGCTCAGACCAGTGCCACCGTCTTCGCCATAGCCCAGACCCGGCGGCCGGGCTCAATGCCCAGACGCTCCCGGGAAAGGCTGGACAACGACGCCAGCAGCCGTCCGCCGTCCGTGGCCACGGCCACCAGGCAGCGTCCTTCCGCCGGCTCCGCCGTCACGGTCTCCACGACACCCTGGAAACGGTTCAGCGCACTGGTCGCCCCCGGGGGCTCCAGTGCCAGGGTGACGTCGCTGGCGTGAATGCGCACCCGCACCGCCTGCCCCTCCGGGACGTACTCACCGGCCAGCCACACCGGCGTACTGCCGCAGCGCAGCTCGCTCATGTGGTGGCGGGCATCGTAGCCGACGCCCCGTGCCTCCAGCACCGCACCGGCGTCCTCCCGCCGGGCCAGCGGCAGGTCCGGCCGCGCCAGCATCTCGGTAAGCCCACCGCCGGCGGTGACACGGCCACCCTCCATGAGCAGGAGGTGTCCGGCGAGGCGCACGACCTCGTCGAGGTTGTGGGTGACCAGCAGCGTCGGCAGCCGGAGTTCGGCCACCGCCCGTTCCAGCCACGGCAGGATCTCCCGGCGATGCCCCTCGTCGACGGCGGAGAGCGGCTCGTCGAGGAGCAGCACCCGCGGCCGGGCCAGCAGGGTCCGTGCAATCGCGACGCGCTGGCGCTCGCCGCCGGACAGCTCGGTCGGGGCCCGGCGGAGCAACGCACCGATGCCGAGCAGCTCGATCAGCTCGTCGCGCTCCGCCGCGGTGGCGCCGCTGCGCCGCGCGGCATAGCGCAGGTTGCCGGCGACGCTGAGGTGGGCGAACAGCCGCGCGTCCTGGAAAACCAGCCCCACTCGCCGTGCCTCCACCGGGACCCAGGTACCGTCGGCGTCGTGGTGCACCACGTGCCCGTTCAGCACAATCCGCCCGTGGGGCCGCTCCAGCCCGGCTATGCAGCGCAGCAGCGTGGTCTTGCCGCAGCCGGAGGGACCGAACACGGCGGTGACGCCGTCGGCGGGCAGCGTTTCGTCCACGGTGAGCCGGAACCCCGGGCGCTCCAGGGTGACGGACAGCGCGAGGCTCATGTGCCCATCCCCCGGAACCGCCGGTTGCCCCAGTAGACCGCGCACAGCAGCAGGAAGGCGAGCACCAGCAGCATTCCCGAGAGGACGTGCGCATGACCGTAGTCCAGCGCCTCGACATGATCGTAGATGGCGATGGACACCACCTGGGTCCGCCCCGGTATGTTGCCGCCGATCATGAGCACGACCCCGAACTCGCCGACGGTATGGGCGAATCCCAGGGTAACAGCGGAGATGAAGCCGCGGGCGGCCAGCGGCACGGCCACCGTGAAGAACCGGTCCCGCCGGCCGGCCCCCAGGGTAGCGGCGGCCTCCAGCGGCCCGTGGCCGACGGCAGCGAAGCTGTTCTGCAGGGGCTGGACCACGAACGGCAGCGAGTAGACCACCGAGCCGAAGACCAGGCCCGCGAAGGTGAACGCCAGCGGCGCGCCGCCCATGGCCACGAGTGCGCCGCCGACGGGCCCGTTCGGGCCGAGCAGGAGCAGGAGGTAGAAGCCCAGAACCGTGGGCGGAAGCACCAGCGGCAGCGCTACCGTGGCCTCGACCAGGGTACGCCACCGCGACCGGCTGTGCGCCAGCCACCAGGCCAGCGGCGTCCCCAGCACCAGCAGGATGACCACCGTGGTGGCCGCCAGCTGCAGCGTCAGCACCAGTGCGTTCAGGTCCCCGGGATTCAGCACCCCTGCCCGCTCCCTGCCTGCGCCGTCCGGGTCACTCCGCCGCGGGACGGCGGTAGCCGTAACGCTCGATGATCGCCCCGGCCTCGGGGCCGTGGACAAAGTCGATGAAATCGCGCACCGCGAGCCCGTCCTTCAGGATAACGGCCTGCTGGCGTATCGGCTCGTACAGCGATTCCGGCACCACCCAGTGGCTGCCGCTGACCCCGCCGTCCGGCCCGATCACCTGGGACAGGGCCACGAAACCGACCGGGGCGTTGCCGCTGGCCACGAAGTGATACGTCTGGGCAATGTTCTCCCCCATGACCACCTTCGGCTGCAGCCGCTGCCACTCGCCGAGCGCCTCGAGGGTCTGCCGCGCGGCGAGCCCGTAGGGCGCGAGGCGCGGATTGGCGATCGCCAGCCGCTGGATCCCGTCCCCTTTCAGGGCCTCACGGCCGCCATCGAAGGCGTCCGTGTCCTTGCTCCAGAACACAATCCGGCCCTGGGCATAGGTGAAGCGGCTCCCCTTTACGATGTGGCCACCGGATTCAAGCTTGCGGGGCCGTTTGACGTCGGCGGCGAAGAACGCATCGAAGGGCGCACCGTTCACGATCTGGGAGTAATGCTTGCCGGTGGACCCGAACGCCAGGGTGACCTCGTTATCCGACGTTTTTTCATAACGCGCGACGATGTCCTGCATCGCGTGGGTGAAGTTCGAGGCCACCGCGACGTGGATCTCCGCCGCGCCCGCCAGTCCCGGAATCATTGCAAGGCAGGTGATCAGGACAGCGACCAGACGCGGGCGGGTGATAGGATCGGACATGACTCGACGCTCCCGGAGAGGTGTATTCGCAATGCACATTATTACATAACGAGACTGCCCGGCAAGGCCGGAGCCGGACGTGCCGGCCCCGGCAGCTTAGAACGGCGGCTGCTCGATACCCGGCTGCGTCGCGACGAGCGAGGGCCGCGAGGCGATCACACCGAGCCAGCTCGGCAACTCGCTGGCAATCCCTCGCCAGTCGAAGTCCGGCAGGCGGAAGTCGAGGAACTCCAGTGCCACCGCCACGGCGAGGCTGCCCATGTCGGGGCGGTCCACGACGGGCCGGACGACCCCGTCGAGCACGGCAACCCCGCGCACCAGGGCATCATGGCGACGCTGGATCACCGGATCGCTGTCGTCACCGTCCCGGAAACGGCGATGGACAACGATCCCCACAGCCGAGTCGATCAGCCCCTGGGCCAGCCCCAGCTTGCGATGGACCTCCTCGACACGGTCGAGAGGCATCAGGCGCGGCTCCGGGAAGCGGCGCTCCAGGTAGAGCGCGATGATCGCGCTCTCGGTGAGGCAGACACCCTCCTCATCCTCCAGTACCGGGACCCGCGAGAACGGCGAGACCGCCAGCAGCGCCTCCGGGCTCTCCCACGGGTTCACCCATACCGGGGTGACCCGCGAGTCCAGCTGCTTCTCCAGCAGCACCGTCCGCACCAGACGGGCGTAGGGCGAGGTGGGCGAGGTGTAGAGCTTCATGGGTGGGTCCTCCTCCGGCGGCGACGGCCGCGCCGCGCGCCTATTTCGTCCCGTACATGCGGTCCCCGGCGTCCCCCAGGCCGGGGACGATATAGGCCTTCTCATTGAGGCCTTCGTCGACCACTGCCGTGTAGACGGGGACGTCCGGATGCGTCTCCTGGAAAGTCGCCACCCCCTCCGGCGAGGCCACCAGACACAGGAAGCGGATGTCCCGGGCGCCGTCCTGCTTGATCCGTGACACCGCCGCGGCCGCCGAGTGGCCGGTGGCGAGCATCGGATCGACGACCACGATGCGCCGTTCATCGATGGCGGCGGGCATCTTGTAATAGTACTCCACCGGCTGAAGGGTCTTGTGATCGCGGTAGAGCCCGACGTGACCCACCCGTGCGGTGGGGATGAGCTCGAGCATTCCCTCCAGCAGGCCGTTTCCGGCGCGCAGGATGGACACGAAGCAGAGCTTCTTGCCCTCGAGGGTCGGGGCCTCCGCCATGTGCGCCAGCGGCGTATCCACCGATCGGGTGGTCAGCGGGAGGTCACGGGTGACCTCGTAGGCGAGCAGTGTCGAGAGCTCGCGGAGGACGTCGCGGAATTTCGCGGTGGAGGTGTCGCGGTCGCGCAGAACGGTGAGCTTGTGCTGCACCAGGGGATGATCGATGACGGTCACCGATGAGTGCATGGGTCGTTTTCCTCAGAAGGGCCGGTGTGGGCAACTGGGCGGCAAGGATAGCAAAGGGAGCGAAGGTGCGCCGATGCCGACGTCCGCACAAAAAAACAGGGGCGCCGTGCGGGCGCCCCTGTCGATGCTGGCTCGTCGGCCGCTGCCTCAGGGCAGCAGATGGGCGACGGCGTCGCGCTCCTCGACGAGCTCCTGCTCGGTCGCTGCCATGCGCTCCCGGGAGAAGTCGTCGATGTCGAGCCCCTCGACGATGCTGTACTGGCCATTGCTCACGCGGCACGGGAAGGAATAGATGATGCCCTCCGCAATGCCGTAGCTGCCGTCCGACGGGATCGCCATGCTGACCCAGTCGCCCTCCGGCGTGCCGAGCGTCCAGTCCCGCATGTGGTCAATCGCCGCACTCGCCGCCGAGGCCGCACTGGACTGACCGCGCGCCTTGATGATCGCGGCGCCGCGCTGCTGCACCGTCGGGATGAACTCGTCCACAAGCCACTGCTGCTCGACCAGGTCCCGCGCCGGCTGGCCGGAGACGCTGGCGTGGTTGATGTCCGGATACTGGGTCGCCGAGTGATTGCCCCAGACCACCATGTTACGGATGTCGGTGGTGTGGCAGCCGGTGCGGTTGGCAAGCTGCGCCAGCGCACGGTTGTGGTCGAGGCGCATCATCGCGGTGAAGCGGCCCGGATCGAGGTCCGGCGCGTTGCGCTGCGCGATGAGGGCGTTGGTGTTCGCCGGATTGCCGACCACGAGCACGCGCACGTCGCGGCTGGCAACGTCGTTCAGCGCCTTGCCCTGGGCCGAGAAGATGGAGGCATTCGCCTCGAGCAGGTCCTTGCGCTCCATGCCCGGGCCGCGCGGCTTGGCACCAACGAGCAGCGCATAGTCGGCGTCCTTGAACGCCTCCTCGCCCTTGTCGCTCATGGTGATGCCTGCGACCAGCGGGAACGCGCAGTCCTCCAGCTCCATGGCGACGCCGTTGAGCGCATCGAGCGCCGGCGTAATCTCGAGCAACTGGAGGATGACCGGCTGATCCGGGCCGAGCATATCGCCGGCGGCGATACGGAACAGCAGGCTGTAGCCGATCTGCCCGGCGGCACCGGTCACCGCAACGCGTACAGGTGCTTTCATGGAGGATCTCCTAGATTGCCTGGGGAAATGAGGCCAACGGCGGGTACCGCCGTACGATCGGGCACGCATTGTACCAGATGCGCCGTACCCGCGCCGCTAGTCGCCCTTGCGGCCCCCTCCGCCGGCGTCGCGCAGCGCCTCCCAGAACGCGCGCTGGAAGGGCTCGAGCCCGGGGAATTCCGACTGCGACCAGGCCCGCAGCATGCTTGCCGGGTCGTACCCCTCCCAGCCCTCGTGCATGCGCTTGCGCACCGACTCCACCACCTCCTCGTGGAGCGGGGAGACGTCGGGCAGGCCGAAGAAACGCCTGGCCTCCTCCGGCGTGACGTCAATATCCACCTTGATCCGCATCGCTTGCCTCCTGCCGCTATTCCGCGGCGAACGTCACCGGGTCACCCACGGCCAGCCCCAGCGCTGCCGCCGCGCTGCCCTGGTTGACCGCAATCTCGACCAGCCCGAATGCGTTCTCGTACCAGAACGCCTCGCCCACCTCACGGTCCGAGAACGTCCGCGCCCGGGGCAGTGCCTGCCCCGCAAGAACCGGCGCCCTACCCGGCGGAACACTGTCGGCGCGGCGCCCGGTCATCGCATTGCCGAAGCCGTCGATGTAGACCACCCGGTCCTCCCCGGCAGGCCCATCACGGTCGACCCAGTCGTCCACCGCCCGCACTCCGGCGGGAAAACGCCCCACGGCAAGGCTCGCCGCGGCAGGCGCGAACACGTCCCGTCCATGAAAACTCGGCGACGCGCCGCCTACCGCCGGCAGCCGCCACGCCCGCGCGTCGTCGCCCCGGAGCAGTGGCGCCAGCAGGCCATTGTCCGGGCCGACGTACCACCGGTCCGCGACCCGCGCGACCAGCGCCTCGCGGCTGCTCCCGACACCCGGGTCGACGACCGCCACGACAATGCAGCGCCTTGGCAGCCCGGGCGCCAGTGCGTCCAGCAGGAGACCCGCCTCCCGCGGCCGGAAACGAGGCGCGTCGTGCATCAGGTCAACGATCGGGGTCGCCGCGACGCGGCCGGCTATCACCCGGTGTAGCAGTCCGACATAGGGGCCCTCCAGCCCGAAATCCGTATACAAAAGGATCATGGCCGTCACCCCGTGGCATTCGCCCATAAAAAAACCGGACGGCGCGATGCGCTCGTCCGGTCCGATCGGCCTGAACGGCCCACCGTCTTAGTCCTCGTCCGCCTCGTCGGCCTCCGCCTCGAGGTCAACGGGACGGTCCACCAGCTCGACAAGCGCCATGGGCGCATTGTCGCCGGCCCGGAAACCGGCCTTCAGCACCCGCAGGTAGCCACCGGGGCGCTGCTGGTAGCGCGGACCGAGCTCACTGAAGAGCTTGTCCACCGCCTGTTTGTCACGCAACCGCGAGAACGCGAGACGACGATTCGCCACCGAGTCCTCCTTCGCGAGGGTGATCAGCGGCTCTGCCACCCCTCGAAGCTCCTTCGCCTTGGGCAGCGTGGTGCGGATCGCCTCGTGATGGAACAGCGACGCCGCCATATTACGGAACATCGCGCGACGATGGCTGCTGTTGCGATTGAACTTTCGTCCGGATTTACGATGACGCATGTCTGTCTTCCTTCAATCCTGCGGTGCTCAGCCGAGCGCGCGGTTCGCGTCGTCGAACCCGGCCGGCGGCCAGTTGTCCAGGCGCATGCCGAGCTGCAGCCCGTGCTGCGCGAGGACTTCCTTGATCTCGTTGAGCGACTTCTTGCCGAGATTCGGCGTCTTGAGCAGTTCCACCTCGGTCTTCTGGACCAGATCGCCGACGTAGTGAATGCTCTCGGCCTTGAGGCAGTTAGCCGACCGCACCGTGAGCTCCAGGTCGTCGATCGGGCGCAGGAGCACCGGATCCACCTCCGGCTCCTCACGCTCAGGTTCGGCGCTGTCCTCGCCCCCCTCGAGATCGACGAACACCGCGAGCTGGTCACGCAGCAGGCCCGCCGCGAAGCGCACCGCCTCCTCCGGCTCGAGAACGCCGTTGGTCTCGATGTCCATGACGAGCTTGTCCAGATCGGTACGCTGCTCGACACGGGCGCTCTCGACGTTATAGGCGACCCTGAGGACCGGGCTGTAGGTCGCGTCGAGCTGCAGCCGGCCGATCGTGCGCTCCTCATCGCGCTCACGAGCGGTCGCCGGCTCGTAGCCACGGCCGCGCTCGATCTTGATCGTCGCCTCGAACGACGTCTCCTTCGTCAGCGTCGCGATGACCAGGTCCGGGTTCTTGACCTCCACGTCGTGGGAGGCCTCGATGTCACCCGCGGTGACGGTCCCCGGACCGGCCTTCGACAGCCGGAGCGTCGCCTCGTCGCGGGCATGCAGCCGCACGGCGAGCTTCTTGAGGTTGAGCAGGACGTCCACGACGTCTTCGTGCACGCCCTCGATTGCGGTGTACTCGTGGAGAACGCCCTCGATCTCCACCTCCGTCACCGCGTACCCCGGCATGGACGACAGCAGCACCCGGCGCAACGCATTGCCCAGGGTGTGCCCGAAGCCGCGCTCCAGCGGTTCCAGCGCGACCTTCGCGCGCCGGTCGCTGAGCGTCTCGACGTCGACCACCCGCGGTTTGAGATAGTCCTTGAACTGACCCTGCATGAGGCTAGACCTCTCGCTTGTTCCGCCCGCCTCGGGACCTTACTTCGAGTACAACTCGATGATCAGATGCTCGTTGATCTCCTGAGAGAGGTCCGAGCGGTCCGGCACCTGTTTGAAGGTCCCGGTGCACTGATTCGTGTCGACATCGACCCACTGCGGGAATCCGGCCTGCTGCGCCATCTCCAGCGCCGCCTGCACCCGCACCTGCTTGCTGGCCTTCTCCTTGAGGGAGACCACATCGCCCGGTTTGACCTGGGCCGAGGCCACGTTGGTCACGCGGTCGTTGATCTTCACCGCGCGGTGCGCGACCAGCTGGCGCGCCTCCGCACGGGTCGAGCCGAAGCCCATCCGATAGACGACGTTGTCGAGCCGGCACTCCAGCAGCTGGAGCAGGTTCTCACCGGTGTTGCCCTTGCGCCGGTCCGCCTCGCGGTAGTACTTGCGGAACTGCTTCTCCAGCACGCCGTACATGCGGCGGACCTTCTGCTTCTCGCGAAGCTGCAGGCCGTAGTCGGACAGCCGCGTACGGCGCTGACCGTGCTGGCCGGGCGGCGTATCGAGCTTGCACTTGCTGTCGAGCGGACGCACGCCGCTCTTCAGCGACAGATCGGTGCCCTCGCGCCGGGCCAGCTTACATGTCGGTCCCGTGTACCTTGCCATGACCTTACCCCTTAGACGCGACGCTTCTTCGGCGGACGGCAACCATTGTGCGGAATGGGCGTCACGTCCGAGATGTTGGTGATTCGGTAGCCCGAGTTGTTCAGCGCGCGGACCGCCGACTCGCGCCCCGGACCGGGGCCCTTCACGCGGACCTCGAGGTTCTTCAGGCCATAGTCCTTCGCCGCCTCGCCGGCGCGCTCGGAGGCGACCTGCGCGGCGAAGGGCGTGCTCTTGCGGGAGCCGCGAAACCCGCTACCCCCGGCACTCGCCCACGCCAGCGCGTTGCCCTGCCGGTCGGTAATCGTGATGACTGTGTTGTTGAACGTCGCGTTCACGTGCGCGATACCGTCCACTACGGTGCGCTTGACGCGCTTACGTCCCCGGCTCGTCGCTTTCGCCATATTGACCGTCCTGAATCCTCAAGTCCTAAACTGCTGTGCGAACCCTAACGGGTCACCGGCCGACGGGGACCCTTGCGGGTACGCGCATTGGTACGCGTGCGCTGCCCCCGGACCGTGAGCCCCCGCCGGTGGCGGATGCCCCGGTAGCAACCCAGGTCCATGAGCCGTTTGATGTCCATCGCCACGCTGCGCCGCAGGTCGCCCTCGACAACATACTTGCCGACCTCCTGCCGCAGCGTCTCGAGCTCCTCGTCGGAGAGCTCGCGGATCCGGCGATCCACAGGGATCCCGGCCGCCTCGCAGATCGCCCGCGCCCGCGTGCGCCCGACGCCATAAATGGACGTCAGCGCGATCGACGCGTGCTTGTTCGCGGGAATGTTTACGCCAGCTATACGGGCCATGCAGTTACTCCCAATACCCCTTGCCCGCGGAAAGCCCGCTAGTATAGCGGGCAATCCACCGAGTGTTCAACTCATTACCGCCGCGGTCAGCCCTGGCGCTGCTTGTGCCGGCCGTCCGAGCAGATTACGCGAACCGTACCCCGCCGCTTGATCACCTTGCAGTTGCGGCAGATCTTCTTCACCGACGCGCGTACCTTCATGGTCTCTCTCCGCAAATCCTAGCCATCACCGCTCGACAAGCGGCAAACGGTACCAAAAACGAAACGCCCCCGCAGCCCGTCCGGGCCACGGGAGTCCGGAATCCGGCCCTAGCCCAGCAGCCCGCCGCCACCGCGACCATGGGCCTTGAGATTGGCCTTCTTCATCAGCGGCTCGTACTGGTGGGAGAGCAGGTGCGCCTGCACCTGGGACATAAAGTCCATCACTACCACCACGATGATCAGCAGCGAGGTCCCGCCGAAGTAGAACGGTACGTTCCAGTACAGCAGCAGGAACTCCGGCATCAGGCAGACCGCCGTGATGTAGAGCGCCCCGACCAGCGTGAGCCGTGTCATCACCTTGTCGATGTAACGGGCCGTCTGCTCCCCCGGACGGATCCCCGGGATGAACGCACCGGACCGCTTGAGGTTATCGGCGGTCTCACGGGCGTTGAACACCAGCGCGGTGTAGAAGAAGCAGAAAAAGATGATCGCCACCGCGTAAAAGGTGATGTAGAGCGGCTGCCCCGGGCTGAGCATGTTCCCGATGGTCTGCAGCCAGCCCATCGACCCCTGGCCGAACCACTGCCCCAGTGTCGCCGGGAACAGGATGATGCTCGACGCGAAGATCGGCGGGATCACGCCGGCCATGTTCAGCTTCAGCGGCAGGTGGCTCGACTGGGCCGCGTACATCCGACGCCCCTGCTGGCGCCGCGCGTACTGCACGGTAATCCGCCGCTGACCCCGCTCGACGAAGACGATGAACGCGATCACCGCGATCGCCAGCGCCAGGAAGAACAGCACCGTGAGAATCGAGAGCTCACCCGTGCTTGCCAGCTCGAGCGTGCCGCCGAGCGCCTGCGGCAGCCCGGCAACGATGCCCGCGAAGATCAGCAGCGAGATGCCGTTACCGATACCGCGCTCGGTAATCTGTTCACCGAGCCACATCAGGAACAGCGTCCCCGTCACCAGTGTCACCGTGCCGATGAACACGAACGCCAGGCCCGGATTCAGCACCACACCCTGGTTCTGCAACGCGAACGTGATGCCCACACCCTGGAACGTCGCCAGCGCGAGCGTCCCGTAACGCGTGTACTTCGTGATCTGGCGCCGACCCTGCTCACCCTCCTTGCGCAGCTGCTCGAGCTGCGGGATCACCATGCTCATGAGCTGCATGATGATCGAGGCGGAGATATAGGGCATGACGCCAAGGGCGAAGATCGACAGCCGCTTGAGGGCACCACCCGAGAACATGTTGAACATGTCCAGGATGGTGCCGGACTGCTGCTGGAACATCTGGGCCAGTGCGGCCTGGTCGATGCCCGGAATCGTCAGATGCGCACCCAGGCGGTAGACCGCCAGCGCGACGATCACGAAGACCAGACGCTGCCGGACCTCGGTCAACCGACCGAGGCCCGCAAGCCCGTTCGCGTTTGCCGGTGACTTGGCCAATTTAAGCCTCTACCTTGCCGCCCGCCTGCTCGATCGCCGCCACCGCGCCGCGAGTGACCCCGAGGCCGCGCACGGTGTAGGCGCCGCCGGGCTCGCCCGAGGCGATGACCTTGGCGTGACGCGCCTGCGTGGGCACGATGCCGGCCTGCTTGAGCCCGGCGAGGTCGACGGTGTCGCCCTCGACGTACTTCAGTTCGGAGAGACGGACCTCGGCGACATAGCGACCGCGGCGCGAGCGGAAGCCGACCTTCGGCACCCGGCGCTGCAGCGGCATCTGGCCGCCCTCGAAGCCCACCTTATGGAAGCCGCCGCTGCGCGACTTCTGTCCCTTGTGGCCCCGGCCGCCGGTCTTGCCGTTGCCGGAGGAATGCCCACGGCCGACACGGTCGGCCTCGGGCCGGCTGCCGTCAGCGGGCCGAATGCTGTTGAGTCGCATCGCTCAGGCCTCCTCTACCTTCAGCATGTAGGCGACCTTGCGGATCATGCCCCGGTTCTCCGGGGTGTCGCCCACGGTGACGGTCTGGTGCATGCGCCGCAGCCCCAGGCCGGCGACACAGGCCTTGTGATCACGCAGCCGCCCGGAGGTGCTGCGCACGAGCGTAACCTTGAGTTGCTTGCTGTTCGCCATGATTAACCCAGGATTTCCTCGACGGTCTTGCCGCGGCGCCGCGCAACCAGCTCCGGCGACTGGTACTGCGTGAGCGCGTTGATCGTCGCACGCACCACGTTCAGCGGGTTACGCGAGCCGATGGTCTTGGCGAGCACGTCCTGCACGCCCACGACCTCGAAGACCGCGCGCATCGCACCGCCGGCGATGATGCCAGTACCGGCGGAGGCGGGCTGAACGTAGACCTTGCTGGACCCGTGCCAGCCCGTCATCGCGTACTGCAGGGTGTTCTCGTTGAGATGGACCTGGCGCATGTTCTTGCGCGCCTTCTCCATCGCCTTCTGGATCGCCAGCGGCACCTCCCGTGCCTTGCCGTACCCGAAGCCGACGGAGCCTTCGCCGTCGCCGACCACGGTGAGCGCGGTGAAGCCGAACTGACGACCGCCCTTCACCACCTTGGCCACGCGATTGATCTCGATGAGCTTCTCGCGGAGCCCCTCGTTGCTAACGTCGCTCGTCGCCATTACTACGCTGCCCCTGATCAGAACTTGAGACCGGCTTCCCGCGCGGCATCCGCCAGCGCCTGGACACGGCCATGGTACTTGAACCCGGCGCGGTCGAAAGCGACCTCTTCAACGCCGGCTGCCCGCGCCCGCTCCGCGATGGCACGGCCCACGGCCTTCGCCGCCTCGACATTGCCACCCGAGGTCAGATCGCCCAGGACCCCCTTCTCGAGGGTCGAGGCCGCCGCCAGCGTGCGATCCGCATCCGGCGCGATGATCTGTGCATAGGTGTGGCGCGGCGTCCGGTGGATGGTGAGCCGGTAGGCGCCGCGTTCCCGAATCTTGGCCCGCGCGCGCCGCGCGCGCCGGAGCCGTGCTGCCTTCTTATCCATAACGCCTCACCTGACCTACTTCTTCTTGGCTTCCTTGAGCACCACGCGTTCCTCCGCGTAGCGCACGCCCTTACCCTTGTACGGCTCCGGCGGCCGGAAGCCGCGGATCTTCGCCGCTACCTGGCCGACCAGCTGTTTGTCGACGCCCTTGACGACGACCTCGGTCTGGCTGGGCGTCTCGACAGTGACGCCCTCCGGCACCGGAAAGTCCACCGGGTGGGAGAAACCAAGCGTGAGATTGACCGTATCGCCCTTCGCCTGGGCGCGATAGCCGACGCCGACCAGCTGCAGCCGACGCTCCCAGCCCGTGCTCACGCCGATCACCATGTTGTTGATCAGCGCGCGGGTGGTTCCCGCCAGCGCAACGGCTTCCTGGCGCTCGCTCGTCGCGGCACACTGCACCACGCCGTCGGCCTGCTCGACCGTCACCCACGGGTGAACCTCGTGGTTGAGCTCGCCCTTCGGCCCCTTCACCGCCACATGGCGTCCGTCGATGCTGACCTCGACGCCCGACGGGACTTGGACCGGACTTTTCGCAACTCTGGACATGATTCTGGATCCCGTCGTTAAAAGACCACGCAAAGAATCTCACCACCGTGCCCGGCGGCGCGGGCCGCACGATCGGTCATGACACCCTTGGAGGTCGACACGATCGCCGTGCCCAGCCCGCCGCGCACGCGCGGCAGGGTCCGTTTGCCCTCGAAACGGCGCAGACCCGGCCGGCTCACCCGCTGGATCTCCTCGATCACCGGGCGGCCCTCGTGATACTTGAGTCCGATTACCAGCTCGGGCTTCTTCTCGGAGCCCTCCACACGGTAATCCTCGATATAGCCCTCGTCCTTGAGCACCCGCGCAATGGCACCCTTGAGTTTGGACGACGGCATGCTGACTTCCGCCTTCTCCGCGGTCTGACCGTTGCGGATCCGGGTCAGCATGTCCGCAATGGGATCCGTCATGCTCATGTTCGCGTCACCTGATTACCCAGTCTTGGTTTGAACGCAGCCGGCCTACCAGCTCGACAGCTTCAGCCCCGGAACCTCGCCGCGCATCGCCGCCTGGCGAAGCTGGTTCCGGGACAGGCCGAACTTCCGGTAGACGCCCTTGGGTCGACCGGTCACGCGGCAACGGCTGACCTGCCGCACGGGACTCGAGTTCCGCGGGAGGGACTGCAGCTTCTCCTGCGCCTCGGTGCGCTCCTCATCGGTGCTGTTCGGGCTCTTGATGATCGCCTTGAGCTCCGCGCGCTTGGCCGCGTACTTGCGGGCGAGCCGCTCGCGCTTGTGCTCGCGCTCAATCATGGAAACCTTTGCCATACCGTCCTCGTCTATTTCCGGAACGGGAAGTTGAAACCTTCGAGCAGGGCGCGTCCCTCCTCGTCGGTCTTCGCCGTGGTGCCGATGGAGATGTCCATCCCGCGAATCGCGTCGACCTTGTCGTACTCGATCTCCGGGAAGATGAGCTGCTCGCGCACGCCCACGTTGTAATTTCCGCGGCCGTCGAACGCCCGCGGCGAGAAACCGCGGAAGTCGCGCACTCGCGGCGAGGCGATGTTGATGAAACGGTCGAGGAACTCGTACATCCGCCCACGTCGCAGCGTCACCTTGCAGCCGATGGGCCAGCCCTCACGGATCTTGAAACCCGCCACCGACTTGCGCGCGTTCGTGACCACCGGCCGCTGGCCGGTCAGCGCCGCGAGTTCCTCGGTCGCCGACTCCAGGACCTTCTTGTCCCGGATCGCCTCGCCGAGGCCCATGTTGATCACCACCTTCTCGAGCCGCGGCACCTCCATGGGATTGGAGTAGCCGAAGCGCTCGGTCAGGCTTCCGGCGATCTCTTTCTGATAGAGCTCACGCAGCCTTGCCATTGCGGCACCCTAGTCGATCTGTTCGTTGTTGGACTTGAAGACGCGCACCTTGCGACCGTCTCCCTCGACGCGAACGCCGACGCGGTCTGCCTTGCCGGTCTTCGCGTTGTAGATCGCCACGTTCGAGACGTGCAGCGGCATCTCCTTGTCGACGATGCCGCCCTGCACGCCCGCCTGCGGGTTCGCGCGCTGGTGTTTCTTGGCGACGTTGACGTTCTCGACGACAACCCGCTCCTTTTCCGGAAGCACGCGAAGCACCCGCCCGCGCCGGCCCTTGTCCTTGCCGGCGATAACGATCACTTCATCACCTTTCCTGATCTTGCGCATGACAACCTCTGCCTAGAGAACCTCGGGCGCGAGCGAGATGATGCGCATAAACTGCTCCGTGCGCAGCTCGCGCGTCACCGGGCCGAACACGCGCGTACCGATGGGCTGCAGGTTATTGTTCAGCAGCACGGCGGCATTGCCGTCGAAGCGGATCACCGAGCCGTCCGCGCGACGTACGCCGCGACGGGTACGAACGACGACCGCGCTGTAGACATCACCCTTCTTCACCCGACCGCGCGGGATCGCGTCCTTGACGCTCACCTTGATGATGTCGCCGATGCCGGCGTAGCGACGCCGCGAGCCACCCAGTACCTTGATGCACTGCAGCTGCCGCGCCCCGCTGTTGTCCGCCGCACCGAGAAGAGTCTGCATCTGAATCATGGCGACCTACTCGCTCTCTAATGCGTTAACCACGCGACCCCGGCGGGGCCGCCGCGTAATGGCTACTGGGCGGCCTTCTCGAGGACCTTCACGAGCCGCCAGCTCTTCGTCTTGGAGTACGGACGGCACTCCTCGACCGCGACCCAGTCGCCCTCACGGCACTCGTTCGACTCGTCGTGCGCGCGGAGCTTGGTGGTCCGGCGAACGAACTTGCCGTACAGCGGATGCTGTTCCATCCGCTCGACGGCGACCGTCACCGTCTTGTCGGTCCGCGCGCTGATCACGCGGCCATTGACCGTGCGTTTGGTGCTCACCTGGTCGCTCATGACGCCTCGCTCGACCTCTGTTTCTCGTTGATCACGGTCTTGATCCGTGCAATGTCGCGCCGCACCTTGCCCAGCTGGTCCGGGCGGCCGAGCTGGCCGCTGGCCTGCTGCATGCGCAGGTTGAACTGCTCCTTGCGTCGCTCGAGCAGCTCCTGCTGCAGCGCGCTCGCGTCCTTATCGCGCAGCTCGCTTACCTTCATCACAGCACCGTCCGATGTACAAAGGTGGTCTTGACCGGGAGCTTCGCGCCGGCACGACGGAACGCCTCACGGGCAACGTCCTCGGCGACCCCCTCGATCTCGTAGATCACGCGCCCGGGCTGGACAACGGCGGACCAGTGGTCGACGTTGCCCTTGCCCTTGCCCTGGCGGACCTCCAGCGGCTTCGCCGAGATCGGCTTGTCCGGGAAGATCCGGATCCAGATCTTGCCGCCGCGCTTGACGTGACGGTTGATCGCCCGGCGGCCGGCCTCGATCTGACGCGCCGTGATCGGACCACGCGTGGTGGCCTTCAGGCCGTACTCGCCGAAGGCGACCGTGGTACCCCGCGCGGCCAGGCCGTTGTTGCGGCCCTTCTGCTGCTTGCGGAACTTCGTTCGCTTGGGCTGAAGCATGTCCTATTCCCCTCTCGCGTCAGCTCGCCGCGCGCTTGGTCTTGCCCGACTCCGGCGTCAGGTGCGTGTCCAGGACCTCGCCCTTGAACACCCAGACCTTCACGCCGATCACGCCGTAGGTCGTCTTCGCCTCGGCGAAGCCGTAGTCGATGTCCGCGCGCAGGGTGTGCAGCGGCACGCGGCCCTCGCGGTACCACTCGCTGCGGGCGATCTCGGCGCCGTTGAGGCGGCCGCCGACCTGGATCTTGATGCCCTGGGCACCGAGGCGCATGGCGTTGCCGACCGCCCGCTTCATCGCGCGTCGGAACATGATCCGGCGCACGAGCTGCTGGGCGACGTTCTCCGCGACCAGCTGCGCGTCGAGCTCCGGCTTGCGGACCTCTTCGATATTGATGTGCACCGGGATGCCCATCATGCCCGCGAGCTGGCGGCGCAGCGCCTCGATGTCCTCGCCCTTCTTGCCGATGACGATCCCCGGCCGCGCCGTGTGGATCGTGATCAGGGCGTTCTTCGCCGGACGCTCGATCTTCACGCGGCTGATCGAGGCGTGCGCGAGACGCTCCTTGATGTAGCTGCGCACGGCAAGATCGGTGTTGAGAAAATCACCGAAGTTCTTGCTGTCGGCATACCACATGGAACGCCAGTCCTCGGTGATACCGAGTCGGAATCCGGTCGGATGAACCTTGTGACCCATGGCGCCCCCTTACTGCTCTGCAACGGCCACGGTGATGTGGCTCGTGCGCTTGAGGATCCGCGTCGCGCGACCCTTCGCGCGCGCCTGGATCCGCTTGTACATCGGACCTTCGTCCACGAAGATACGGCTCACCCGCAGCTCGTCGATGTCCGCACCCTCGTTGTGCTCCGCATTGGCGATCGCGGAATCGAGCACCTTGCGCACGATCCCGGCGGCCTTCTGCGGGCTGAACTCCAGAACCTCCAGAGCGCGACTGACCGGCAGGCCGCGCACCTGGTCGGCGACCAGACGGGCCTTCTGCGGCGAGATCATCGCGTAGCGGAGCCTAGCAGCCGTTTCCATGCGTTACCTCTTCGACTTCTTGTCCGCCGCGTGCCCGCGATAGGTGCGACTCGCTGCGAACTCGCCCAACTTGTGCCCGACCATGTTCTCGTTGATGAGAACCGGGACGTGCTGCCGCCCGTTGTGAACGGCGATGGTCAGCCCGACCATCTCCGGAACGATCATGGAGCGGCGCGACCAGGTCTTGATCGGGCGCTTGCTATTGGCTTCTGACGCCGCCTGCACCTTCTTGAGGAGGTGCACGTCGACGAACGGGCCTTTACGAATCGAGCGTGGCACGGATCCCCACCCCTCTATGCGTTAGCGTTTGCGACGGCGCACGATGAACTTGTCAGTGCGCTTGTTCGTACGGGTCTTGTGACCCTTGGTGGGCACGCCCCACGGGGTCACCGGGTGACGGCCACCGGAGGTGCGGCCCTCACCGCCACCATGCGGATGATCCACCGGGTTCATGACCACGCCGCGGACCGTGGGCCGGCGACCGCGCCAGCGCGTGGCGCCGGCCTTGCCGAGCGAGCGCAGGCTGTGCTCCTGGTTACCGACCTCGCCGACCGTGGCGCGACACTCGGCCAGGATCTTGCGCATCTCGCCGGAACGCAGGCGCAGCGTCGCATAGGCGCCCTCACGGGCGACCAGCTGCGCGCCGGCGCCAGCGGAGCGCACCAGCTGCGCGCCTTTGCCCGGGCGCATCTCGACGCAGTGCACCTGGGTGCCCAGCGGGATGTTGCGCAGCGGCAGCGCGTTGCCCGGCTTGATCGGCGCCTCGGCCCCCGAGACGACCTGCTGGCCGACCCGCACGCCGCGGGGCGCGATGATGTAGCGGCGCTCACCGTCCGCATACAGCACCAGCGCGAGGTTGGCGCTGCGATTCGGATCGTACTCCAGGCGCTCGACACGGGCGGCGACGCCGTCCTTGTCGCGCTTGAAGTCGATAACGCGGTAACGCCGCTTGTGTCCACCGCCGCGGTGCCGGGTGGTCATCCGACCCCGGCTGTTGCGACCGCCGGACTTCGAGAGCTTGCGCACCAGCGGTGCGTAGGGCTCCCCCCGGTGCAGTTCGCGGTCGCGGATCTCGACCACGAAGCGGCGCCCCGGGGAACTCGGTTTCGCCTTGACGAGTGCCATAATAATTCGTCCCGTATTCCCGCCGCGTTATTCCGCCGCCTCGAGGAAGTCGAGCTCCTGGCCCGCCTCGAGGGCGACGTACGCCTTCTTCCAGTCCGGGCGCCGGCCGCGGATGCGCCCGAACCCCTTGTTCTTGCCGCTCACGTTCACGACGCGGACGTCGCGGACGCGGACCTCGAAGAGCTGCTCCACGGCCTTGCGGATCTCCGGCTTGCTCGCGTCGCGGGCGACGCGGAAGACGACCTGTTCGCCATCGTCGGCGACCAGCGTGCTCTTCTCGGAGATGTGCGGGCCGAGCAGCACCTGATAGATACGCTCCGGATTCATGCCAGCCACTCCTCGACACGGCGCACCGCGTCGGCCGTGATGATGACGCGCTCGTGGCGCAGCAGGTTGACGGGATTGAGGCCCGTCACGTCGGTGACGTCCACCCGCGGCAGATTGCGCGTGGCGAGGAAGAGGTCCTGGGAGACCTCGTTCGCCACGAGCAGCGCATCCTCGCCGCCGAGCTCGGCCAGGCGCCGGGTCGCCGCCCTGGTCCGCGACTCGTCGATGCCGATGTTCTCGACCACGACCAGTCGCTCCTGGCGCGCGAGCTCGGAGAGGATGGAACGCAGCGCGCCGCGGTACATCTTGCGGTTGACCTTCTGCGAGAAATCCCGCGGCATCGCCGCGAAGGTCTTGCCGCCACCGCGCCAGATCGGGCTGCGGATGGTACCGGCACGCGCGCGACCCGTCCCCTTCTGCCGCCACGGCTTGCTGCCGCCGCCGCTGACGTCGCTGCGCCCCTTCTGGGCCTTGGTGCCGGAGCGGCCGCCCGCGAGGTACGCGGTCACGACCTGATGAACGAGCGGCTCGCGGAAATCCGCGCCGAATACGTGATCGGAGACGTCCACGCCGCTGCCTTCACGCACCTGGAGCTGCATCAGTTATCCCCCTTCGCGTGAGCCTTGACCGCCGGCCGCACGATCACGTCGCCGTCGCGGCTGCCCGGCACGCCACCCTTGATGAGCAGCAGGCCGCGCTCGCCGTCGACACGCACGACCTCGAGGTTCTGCGCAGTGCGACGCACGTTGCCCATCTGCCCGGACATCTTCTTGCCCGGGAACACGCGCCCCGGGTCCTGAGCCTGGCCGATGGAACCCGGCTTGCGGTGCGACTTCGAGTTGCCGTGACTGTTGTCCTGGGTGCGGAAGTGGTGGCGCTTGACCGTACCGGCAAAGCCCTTGCCCTTGGTGACACCCACGACGTCCACGAGCTGCCCGGCCTCGAACAGGTCGACACCGAGCTCTCCGCCGGCCTCGACGGTCTCTTCGCCGTCGACGCGGAACTCCCACAGCCCGCGACCCATTTCCACACCGGCGCGCGCAACGTGTCCGGCGACGGGCTTGGTCACGCGCGAGGGACGCCGGCTCCCGGTCGTCACCTGGACCGCGCGGTAACCGTCCTGCTCTTCGGTCTTGAGCTGCGTGACCCGATTGGCGGTCACCTCGACCACCGTCACCGGGATCGACGCCCCGTCCTCGGTAAAGACACGGGTCATGCCGCACTTACGACCGACGATTCCGATTGCCATCGTCGTTACCCTCTCCAGAAATACAAAGACTACCGGGCGCCGTCGAGCGGCGCTCGGAGCATGAGCCAACGTTATCCGACAGCCCGGCAGCCCGGTGTTTCAAATGGGCCCGCCCCAGCTGACCGAGACCTGGCTCGGGGCCGGGGTAGTTCCCAAGCAGCGTTAGTAGAGCTTGATCTGGACGTCGACGCCCGCGGCGAGGTCGAGCTTCATGAGCGCATCAACCGTCTTCTCCGTCGGGTCCACGATGTCCATCAGACGCTTGTGCGTCCGAATCTCGTACTGATCGCGCGCGTCCTTGTTGACGTGCGGCGAGATGAGGATTGTATACCGCTCTTTCTTCGTAGGCAATGGGATGGGGCCCTTGACCTGGGCCCCGGTCCGCTTGGCGGTCTCCACGATCTCGCGCGCCGACTGGTCGATCAGCCGATGATCAAACGCCTTGAGACGAATGCGGATTTTCTGACTGGTCGCCATAGTGCTTTACTCGATGATCTTGGAGACGACGCCGGCGCCGACGGTACGACCGCCCTCACGCACCGCGAAACGCAGCCCCTCTTCCATGGCGATCGGCGCGATCAGCGACACCGTCATCTTCACGTTGTCGCCCGGCATCACCATCTC
>NZ_JBHFPQ010000041.1:0-180693 GCF_041949875.1 Arhodomonas sp. KWT2 | reverse complement strand
GGCAGACCGGTAGGTCGTGCACGGCCGCGGGCCGTGTGCGACATCTTCAATGACCGCGCCGGAATGTCGCACGCCTGCGGCGCACGACCTACGCGGGTTCCCGTAGGTTGGCGCCTCCTGGCAGCCAACATCCCGTCCTGCAGTGCCGGCAACGTCGACTACCGTGAGCGGCCGACCTCGCAACCCCGATGAGCGCGCGTTCTGCCCGCGTCTGCGCAGGCAGGGCAAAGCCAGGATGGCCGCCCCCGGGCAAATCGGGCGCATGCCTGACGCACCGGACGCAAGCGCCGGTCCAAGACCGGCGCTTTCCCCTGCCTTGCGATGAACCGCCTTTATGGTGGCGCGGTGCGGGCCCGTGCCCACCGTCCAGCATCCGTGGCAGACTCCTGCCATGGAGCGCCTCATCGACCATCCCTGGGACCTCACCCCCACCGAGGCCCGCGCCCTGCAGACCCGGCTCGCCCGCGAGGTGCGCCTGACGCCACCGCCCGCGGAGGTGCGCACCATCGCCGGCGTGGACACCGGGTTCGAGGACGGCGGTCGGACGGCCCGTGCCGCCGCGGTGCTGATGGGCTGGCCGGATCTCGAACCTGTCGGCCACCACATCGCCCGCGAGCCCACCCGCATGCCCTACGTACCGGGGCTGCTGTCGTTCCGCGAGCTGCCGGTGGTTCTCGCCGCACTGGAAGGGCTCGACACCACGCCGGAACTCGTGTTCTGCGACGGCCAGGGCATCGCCCACCCGCGGCGGCTGGGCATCGCCGCCCATCTCGGCGTGATCACGGGACTGGCCACCATCGGTGTGGGGAAATCACGGCTCGTGGGCAGCCACGAAGAACCCGGGCGGGAGCGCGGCGCCTGCACCGCACTGATGGACGGCGACGAGCGCATCGGCACGGTGGTGCGCACGCGCACCGGCGTGCGGCCGCTGTACGTCTCACCCGGGCACCGCTGCGACATCGACAGCGCGGTGGACTGGGTGCTCGCCTGTTGCCGGGGCTACCGCCTGCCGGAGCCGACCCGTCAGGCGGACCACCTCGCCTCGCGGCGCGGGGCGTTCAGAGAAGGGTAAGCGCGGCCACCGCGGCGAGGCCGACTACGCCGACACCGGCGACGGTGTAGACGAGCCGCCGCAGCGCCGCCGCCTCCCGGGCCACGCGTTCGCCCACCAGCGTGTCCGCGGCCTGGGCCTGGGCCGCCGCCCGCGCATCCGCCGCCTCCACGGCGGCCTGGTGCGCGGCACTCTCCACGGAATCGGACAGGGCCCGGCGCAGCGGGTCCTGGAGCCCCTCGAGCAGGCGGTCCTGCAGCGCCGGCATGGCCCGCTCGACCACCTCCGGCACCAGCCGCGAGAGCCATTCGTCGCTGCCCAGACGGTCGGCTAGCTGGCGCTCCAGCGACGGCACGGCGTCCTCGACGATGCGCTCCGCGGCCTCCGGCCCGATTGCCTCCACCACCCGCGGGCGAACCTGCTCGACCAGCCGCGCCGACAGCGCCTCCAGGTCCACGGACTCGCGCAGCTCGGCGCGCTCCGCGGCCGCAGCATCCAGGCGCTCGTTAATAGGCGCGAGCGCGGGCTCGACCGCCTCCCGGATGGTCGACTCCAGGTCGTCACCGAGGCGCTCGGCGATCACCGCACGCGCGGCCCGTTCGGCCTCCGCGGCAGCCGCCTCGCGCAGGGCGGCCTCGTCGACAGGGGCGGGCGATGCAGCGGGCGGCGCCGCTTCGGAGCCCATGCCGGTATCGGGCCCGGGCCCGTGCTCGCCTTCGTCGATGGCGATCCCGCCGAAGTCGACGGCACTGTCCTCCGGTTCCGCGGGTGCGGCGGCGGCCTCCCCGAAGTCAGGCACGTCCAGGGTATTGTCCTCCAGGTCAGCCATCGGCCCCGCCGCCTCCACCGTGGCGGCCTCCGCCGGCTCGGCGGCAGGGGCGCCCTCCAGCGCCTCGCGCGCCGCGGCAAGGGCGCGGTCCAGCCCGTCCTCGCCGCTCGGCTTGATCAGGAAGTCCACCACGCCCAGCGCCTCCGCGCGGGCGCGGTCGTCCTCGGAGTCCTGGGAGGTATACATGACCACCGGGACGGCGGCGGCACCGGGGTGCGCCTGTAGCTGGCGCGTCGCCTCGAAGCCGTCCATGTCCGGCATCATGTAGTCCATGAAGATGACGTCCGGCACGCGCTCCCGGACCTGGGCGACCGCCTCGGCGCCGGTGGCGGCCTCGTCGGCGGTGATGTCGCGGCGGCGCAGCAGCTTGGTCAGGGCCACGCGCGCCAGTCGCGAGTCGTCGACGACCAGAGCCGTCCGGATCTGTGCGGTCATTGATGTTCCCCCAGGCCGGTCGCCGGTCACTGCCCACCCTGGGCGGACCGGCGGCTAAGCTATCGAGTGCCCCGTGACAATCATTATTATCAAAGCAGCAAACGAATGGACCAGCCCCGACGGGGCGATAACGGGAAACGGCGCACAAAAACGCCGCCTGACGGCGGCCGTCAGGCGGCGGGGAAGCGGTGACGGGAGTGTGGCAACGGCAGCGCCGCGGCGATCACTCCATGCCGCTGCAGTGATCGTAGTGGTCGTCGAGCCAGCGGCGGCTCTCGTCGCTGCCGCCAAGCGCGGCGCGATAGAACCAGCGCACCGCCGCCTGCTCGTCGAGCTCGACGCCGCGCCCCTCGGCGTACATGACGCCAAGGTTGTGCTGCGCGGCGACGTGGCCCTGCTCTGCAGCGACCTGGAACCAGCCAGCGGCGAGCGCGTCATCGCGCGCCACGCCCTGGCCGGTGGCATAAAGAAAGGCCAGCGCATGCTGAGCCTGCGCCAGCCCGCGCAATGCGGCGCGGCGATAGAGCCGCGCCGCACCGCTGAGGTCCACACCGGTGTCCTCGCCCATTTCCAGCCGGTTACCGACCATGTAATCGTTCCAGGCCTTATCCATCGGTGTGGCCATACCCGAACAACCCCCTCATATTCCGGTCCGAGCACCCCTAGAGAAGCAGAAAGCGTGCCACCAAATCACGAAGCCGCGCAAACCCCGGGCAGCCGGGCCTGACGCGCCAGAGGGCATCACCCCGCGGTCACGGAAGTGACACATTGCGGCGCCCGCGGGAACACCCGGGTGACTCAATGCGACACCCGGCCCCGCCCTGCCCTGCCCCTCATCCGCAAGTCGAGGGGCGCCCTTCGGCAAGCCGGCGCCCCGCCCTCCGCGTCGTCGCGCTGCCCTGAACGGGCGACGGCCATGCCGGCGGGGAGGGACAGACCTGTCGGGATACGGGGCACGGGTAGTGGCCAGGGCTTGCCGCCGCTGGCGCCATCACGGAACATGCCGCAGACCGATCGAGCAGGAGCCCCCATGCCCGTGCACCCCCTCCGATCAGCCTGGCGCGACGCGCTGGCCGTGTACCTACAGCGGCCGGTGATCACCATGCTGTTCCTCGGCTTCTCTGCCGGGCTGCCGTTCATGCTGGTGTTCTCCACGCTGACCGCCTGGCTCACCGAGGCCGGGGTGACGCGCACCGCCATCGGCTTCTTCAGCTGGATCGGGATCACCTACTCCATCAAGATCCTGTGGGCGCCGGTGGTCGACCGCCTGCCCCTGCCGGGGCTGACCACCCGGCTCGGGCGCCGCCGCGGCTGGATGCTCGCCGGACAGATCGGCATCGCCACCGGGCTCGCGCTGATGTCGGGCACCGACCCCACCCAGGCGCTCAGCACGGTGGCGCTGCTGGGGGTGCTGGTGGCCTTCTCCTCCGCCTCCCAGGACATCGCCATCGACGCCTTCCGCATCGAGTCGGCGCCGCCATCGGTGCAGGGGGCGATGGCGGCTACCTACCAGCTAGGCTACCGCGCGGCGATCATCGCCTCCTACTCGGGGGCACTCTACCTCGCCGCGCGTACCGACTGGCACACGACGTACCTGGTCATGGCGGGCCTCACCGGGATCGGCATGCTCACCACGCTGCTCGCCGTCGAGCCAGCGCACCGGGCGCGCACGACCAGCGTCGAGGAGCACGTGGTGGAGACCTTCAGCCAGCGCCACCCCTCGCTGCCGCGATGGTTCGCCCACGCGGTCACGCACGTGGCCGGCGCCGTGCTCGCACCGATCGGCGACTTCGTCCGGCGCTTCGGACCGGCGGCCATCGGCATCCTCGCGCTGGTGGCGACGTTCCGGATCACCGATCTGGCGATGGCGAGCATGGCGAACCCGCTGTATCTCGACCTGAACTTCACCAAGGTGGAGATCAGTGCCATCAGCGGCATCTTCGGCACGACGGTAACGGCCATAGGCACCGTGATCGGCGGAATCGCGGTGCGCCGTTACGGCCTGCTGAAGCCGCTGCTCGCCGGCGCCATCCTCGCCGCCGTGACCAACCTGCTATTCGCGCTGCTCGCCACCACCGGCCACGCCCCGGAGCTCTTCGTCGCCGTCATCGGCGCGGAGAACCTCGCCAGCGGGCTCGCCGGCACCGCCTTCATCGCCTGGATGTCGAGCCTGACCTCGGAGCAGTACACGGCGACGCAGTACGCCCTGTTCAGCTCGCTGATGACGCTGCCCGGGAAGTTCCTGAGCGGCTTCGGCGGGATGGTGGTGGACGCCGACGGCTACGTTACCTTCTTCCTGGTCACCGCCGCCCTGGGGCTGCCGGCGGTGCTGCTCACCCTGTGGCTGATGCGCCGGACACCGGCCACGCGCCCCGACCCACTGACCAACAAGGAGTCATAACCAATGGAAAACGAAACCGCTCCCCTGATCCGGCGGCTGTCGGCACCGCTGGCCGAGGGCCGCTTCTGGCTCAAGATGGTGGCGGTGCTGCTGATCGCCAACGGCGTGCTCACCGCGCTCACCATCGTGGGCCTGATCGTCGCCTGGCTGCCGATCTGGATGGGCATCCTGCTGTTCCAGACCGCCGGCGCGATCGACCAGGCCCATCACCACGGCGACGAGGAGGCGCTGATCCGCTCCCAGCAGCGGCTACGCACGTTCTTCACCATCAGCGGCGTGCTCACGCTGATCGTGCTCGCCTTCTGGCTGCTCGGCATGCTCTTCGGCATCGGCGGCATGATGTTCGGGGCCGGCATGGGCGGCATGAGCGGCCACGGCGGCTGGTAGAGGCTTGAAACCCGCCGGCGGCGCCCCGACGTCGTCGGTGGATACACGGGCGCCCGGACGATAGCGCGCGTCTATCCCGTGCATGGCGAAAATGAATTTTACCGATCGCCGGGCGCTGCCTACGATGGCCAACCATTGGCCGATGTGGACACCCAAACCACCCGAGGAGAAGACACACCGATGAGCGTTCTGGTATCCCGTGAGGCCCCCGATTTCACCGCACCGGCCGTGATGGGCGACGGCACGATCAACGACTCGTTCAAGCTCTCCGATCTGCGCGGCAAGTACACGGTGCTGTTCTTCTGGCCGCTGGACTTCACGTTCGTGTGTCCCTCGGAGATCATCGCCCACGACAATCGCCAGGAGCAGTTCGCCGAGCGCGACGTCCAGCTCGTCGGCGTTTCCATCGACAGCGAGTTCTCCCACTTCGCGTGGCGGAACACCCCGGTGGACAAGGGCGGCATCGGCGAGGTGCGGTTCCCGATCGTCTCGGACAAGACCCACGAGATCTGCCGGGCCTACGGCATCGAGCACCCGGAGGCGGGCGTCGCGCTGCGCGCGTCGTTCCTCATCGACCGGGACGGCGTGGTCCAGCACCAGATCGTGAACAACCTGCCCCTCGGTCGCTCCGTGGACGAGATGCTGCGCCTGGTCGACGCGCTGCAGTTCACCGAGGAGCACGGCGAGGTCTGCCCCGCCGGCTGGCAGAAGGGCCAGTCCGGCATGAAGCCCGACGCCGAGGGCGTGGCCGAGTACCTCAAGGACAACGCCAGCCGCCTGTAAGGCCGCGGGCGTGACCCGCCGCGGCACCCCACGGGGCCGCGGCGGCCCGAACCGAATCCGTTCTACGAGGCGCGTGACTATGAGCGACGCTAAGCACTGCAAGCTTCTGATCCTGGGCTCCGGCCCCGCCGGCTACACTGCCGCGGTCTATGCCGCCCGGGCCAACCTCGACCCGGTGATGGTCACCGGCATGGAGATGGGCGGCCAGCTCACCACCACCACCGACGTGGACAACTGGCCGGGCGACGTGGAAGGGCTCCAGGGCCCGCAGCTCATGGAACGGATGAAGGCGCACGCCGAGCGCTTCGGCACCGAGATCGTCTTCGACCACATCAATGAGGTCGACTTCCGCCAGCGCCCGGTCCGCCTGACCGGCGACAACGGCGAGTACACCGCGGACGCGGTGATCATCGCCACCGGCGCGACGGCCAAGTACCTCGGCCTGGAGAGCGAGTCCGCCTTCATGGGCAAGGGCGTGTCCGCCTGCGCCACCTGCGACGGCTTCTTCTACAAGCAGCAGGATGTCGCCGTGATCGGCGGCGGCAACACCGCGATGGAAGAGGCGCTGTACCTCTCCAACATCGCGCGCAAGGTCACCATCGTGCACCGGCGCGACCGGTTCCGCGGCGAGAAGATCCTGCAGGACCAGGTCGCAAAGAAGGTGGAGGAAGGCCGCATCGAGATCCGCTGGAACGCGACCCTGGACGAGGTCCTGGGCGACCAGACCGGCGTCACCGGGGCGCGGCTGAAGAGCACGACCGACGGCAGCACCGACGAGCTCGACGTCACCGGCGTGTTCATCGCCATCGGCCACAAGCCGAACACCGACATCTTCGAGGGCCAGCTCACCATGGAGAACGGCTACATCCGGGTGAAGAGCGGCCTCGACGGCAACGCCACGGCGACCAGCGTGGCCGGCGTGTTCGCGGCCGGCGACGTCATGGACCACGTCTACCGCCAGGCGGTGACCTCCGCGGGCACCGGCTGCATGGCGGCGCTGGACGCCGAGAAGTACCTGGACGCGCTGGAACTCGAGCGCGGCGACCCGGCGAGCGCGGCCTCCGACGCGGACGCGGCCTCGGAGTCCCTGGCATGACGGTCCACGCCGACGACCTGGCGCTCTATCACCACGAGCTCTGCGGCTTCTGCATGCGCGTGCGCTCGGTGATGGAGCGCCTCGGCCTGACCATGGAGATGCGCGACATCCGCCGCGAGCCCGGGCACCGCCAGGCCCTCATCGAGGACGGCGGCCGGGGGATGGTGCCGTGCCTGCTCATCACCAGCCCGGACGGCACGCAGACCTGGCTCTACGAGTCCTCGGACATCATCGCCTACCTCGTGGAGCGCTTCGGCACGGCCGGCGAGGCCGCCCGCGGCTGAGCCCGGGGCTCAGCCCAGCGTGAGGTCGTAGGCAAGGGTCATGGGCGCGTGGTCGGAGAACCGCGCGCCCTCGTAGACACTCGCCGAGCGCACCGCCCCACGGAGGTCCGGGGTGATCACCTCGTAGTCGATGCGCCAGCCCGTGTTGTTCGCCCAGGCCTGGCCGCGGTAGGACCACCAGGTGTACTGCTCCGTCTCCGGCTCCACCACGCGGAAGGCGTCCACCAGCCCCACCTCGTCGAACAGCCGGTCCAGCCAGGCGCGCTCCTCGGGCAGGAAGCCGGAGTTCTTCTGGTTCGAGCGCCAGTTGCGCAGGTCGAGCTTCGTGTGCGCGATGTTCCAGTCGCCGCAGATGATGTAGCTGCGCGGGCCCTTGCGCAGCTCGGCGAGGTACGCCATGAACGGGTCCATGAAGGCGTACTTGAAGCCCTGGCGGTGGTCGCCGGACGTGCCCGAGGGCATGTAGAACGACACCACCGAGAGGTTGCCGTAGCGCGCCTCGATCCAGCGGCCCTCGCGGTCGATCTCCGGGAAGCCCACGCCGCGGATCACGTCATCCGGCTCCACCCGGCTGTAGAGCGCCACGCCGCTGTAGCCCTTCTTCTCCGCGTCTTCGAAGTAGGCGTGCCAGCCCTCGGGGAAGTACGTGGCATCGCCGGCGAGCTGGTCGTACTGCGCCTTGGTCTCCTGCACGCAGAGCACGTCCGGCGCCTCCTCCGTGAACCAGTCGAAGAAGCCCTTGCGCGCCGCCGCGCGGATGCCGTTGAGATTGGCCGTGGTGATGCGGACCGTCATGAGCGCCCCCGAAGGCTGTACCGGCACCGGATCGTACTAAGGCGGTCACCGGTACGCCACCTTTCACCGCGCGCACCAGCAGCGATGTCGCACACGGCCTCACGGCCGTGCACGACCTACCTCCGGCCGCACGCGCGTAGGTCGTGCGCCAAAGGCGTGCGACGTCCCGACCATTTCACGCAGGCCAACGACCGCGTCCACCGGACGGCGCTCAGCGCAGGTAGGTCGTGCGCCAAAGGCGTGCGACGTCCCGACCATTTCACGCAGGCCAACGACCGCCTCCACCGGACGGCGCTCAGCACGGGTAGGTCGTGCGCCGCAGGCGTGCGACGTCCCGACCATTTCACGCAGGCCAACGACCGCCTCCACCGGACGGCGCTCCGCACGGGTTGGTCGGGCGCCGCTGGGGTGCGACGCCCCTACATTTTCCCGCTGCCCAACGCCCGCCTCCACCGGCGGGCGATATGGGCTCGCCGCCCAGCGCCGGGTAGTGCCGGAAGATGCCCTCCTCCGTGAACGGGATCCGCCGCGACGAGTCCAGGTAGGCCGCGATCGCCGGCCGCGCCGCCACCCGGTCGTGCAGCGCGACCACCCGCGGGTAGTCCGGCTCCAGCGCCACCATCGCCCGGGGGAAGGCATAGCGCAGCCCGGCCACCACCTGGAACACCGAGAGATCCACGTGGCTCAGGGCGTCACCCACCAGGTACGCATCCCCCGCCGGGTTCGCCGCCAGCACCTGCTCGAAATAGCCCAGCCACTTGGGCAGCCGGTCCTGCCGGAACACCGCCGCCCGCCGCGCGGCCTCCGCCGTCTGCTCCTCGTAGTAGAGCGACGGCCCCAGGGGATGGTGGGTGTCGTGGATCTCCACCACCCAGTCCGTCACACAGAGCTGGAGCTGGTTCGCCCACAGCTCCCCCGCCTCGTCCGAGGGCGCCAGCCCATGCCGCCGGCCGAGATACAGCAGGATACTCGCCGTCTGCGAGATCAGCCGCCCGTCCGCCTCCAGCACTGGCGGCGCGAACGGCACCTCCGCCACCCCCGCACGCTCCAGCACCTCGGCGACGGCACCGAAATCCGCCCCGTCACCACGCCGGCCCACGTCCTCGTAGGCCGCCCCGGCCTCCTCCAGCGCCAGGCGCACGAACTCCCCGCGCCCCTGGATCGTCGGCCAGTAATAGAGCTGATAGGTCATGGCAACGCCTCCGCGACAACGCCCGGCACAGACCGGACGGGAATGGTGGATACCCCCGATCTGACGCCGCCACCACCCGGGTTCAACCCACACCGGCAGGCGCCGGTCGCCGGCCCCCACCCGGAATCAGACCAGACAGGCGCTTCCCACCACATTCCAGTGACACATAGTGTGCGGTTCGCCCCTGTCCCCCGACACACCCGAACGGCTATAATCCCGCGCCGAAGGGCCTGTAGCTCAGTGGTTAGAGCAGGGGACTCATAATCCCTTGGTCGCAGGTTCGAGTCCTGCCGGGCCCACCAGATTATTCAGATACTTTGATCATGCCCGCGACCTTCACGGCGGGCGTTTCCCCTTTCAGGTATCGACCAGCTGTCAGCGCCACTGACAGCACCCGACCGTGAGAATCCCGGGCCCGTGACCACCCATCCCAACCGAGCTGACGCCCCCCGACAATCGGGAACCACCTACATGAGGACGGCCCTTAACGGACCGCGTGCACAGGCTGACCTGCCCACGCGCACCTACCGGCGGGACTCGGCGAGCGCGTAGCGCCAAAGCAACCGCGCACGGACGTGCGGTACCGCAGGCCGGTGCGGTTCCGGCTTAGAGGGCGACAGCTGCAGCAAACCTCTTCCGAGCCAACGATTACTCCGACTCCGGCTCCGCCGAGATCCGGTGGATGGCGAGGTCGGCGCCCTCGAACTCGGCCTCGGGATCGAGGCGGATGCCGACGGTGGCCTTGAGAGTGCCGTAGACGATGAAGCCGCCGGCGGCGGCGATGGCCACGCCGAGGACGGTGCCGATGATCTGGGAGACGAGGCTCACGCCGCCCAGCCCACCGAGGAGCTGCTGGCCGAAGATGCCGGCGGCGATGCCGCCCCAGGCGCCGCACAGGCCGTGCAGGGGCCAGACGCCGAGGACGTCGTCGATGCGCCAGCGGTTCTGCGCCTGGGTGAAGGTCCAGATGAACAGGCCGCCGGCGATGATGCCGGTGACCAGCGCGCCCAGCGGGTGCATGAGGTCGGAGCCGGCGCACACGGCCACGAGCCCGGCGAGGGGGCCGTTGTGGATGAAGCCCGGGTCGTAGCGGCCGAAGACGAGCGCGGCGAGCACGCCGCCGACCATGGCCATGAGCGAGTTCACCGCCACCAGTCCGCTGACGGCGTCCAGGGTCTGCGCGGACATGACGTTGAAGCCGAACCAGCCCACGGTCAGCACCCACGCGCCGAGGGCGAGGAAGGGGATGCTGGAGGGCGGATGGGCGTATATCGCGCCGTTCCTGCCGTAGCGCCCACGCCGGTGGCCGAGCAGCAGCACCGCGCCCAGGGCGATCCAGCCGCCGACGGCGTGCACCACCACGGAGCCGGCGAAGTCGTGGAAGGCGAAACCGAAGCCGGAGGCGAGCGCGTCCTGGATGCCGAAGCGCCCGTTCCAGACGATGCCCTCGAAGAACGGATAGACCAGGGCCACGAGCACGAAGGTCGCGGCGAGCTGCGGGTTGAACTTCGCGCGCTCGGCGATGCCGCCGGAGACGATCGCCGGGATGGCCGCGGCGAAGGTGAGCAGGAAGAAGAACTTCACCAGCGCGTAGCCGTCCATCGCGGTCAGCGCCTCGGCCCCCTGGAAGAAGCCGACGCCGTAGGCCACGCTGTAGCCGATGAAAAAGTAGGCCACGGTGGAGACGGCGAAGTCGGCGATGATCTTCACCAGGGCGTTGACCTGGTTCTTGCGGCGCACCGTGCCCACCTCCAGAAAGGCAAAGCCAGCGTGCATGGCAAGCACCATCACGGCGCCGATCAGGACAAAGAACACGTCGTTGGCGGCGGATTGTTCCACGGGGTTTCCTCTCTGAACCAATTTGGCGCCCTAGGGATGCAAGGGTCGCACCAATTGTGTGCGCATTGTTAATCAGAGACTTATAGACGGTCGCACCGAAAATGCCGCGCACACCGCACCACGACAGTGCCGACGTCGCGTTAATGCCCCAAACCGGGGCACGGACTGCGGGCAATCGAGGCCGGACACGGTGGACCGGCCCACCGATGCCCCCTGCTATACTGCCGGAAAAGTCCTCACACCCTTCCCGCCGAAACCTACGGTAGTTACTTATGGAAAAGAATCCGGACAAGGGCTATGTCGCGCTCCTCGGCTGGAGCCTCAACGCCATCGAGGCTGCGGAGGATTTCGACCGCCGTTACGTCGTGGTCGCCCCCGACTGGGCCACGGACTACTGCGAGGAACACGGCATCCCCTACGTGCCGTGGAACTTCGAGCGCCTCAACGACCGCTCCATGGAGATCGCCCAGACGCTCCAGGAGATGGGCGTGGACGTGGCGATCCCGCTGTTCGAGGAGACGGTGGAGTGGGCCGGCGCGATCAATGCCGTGCTCATGGACAGCCCCCGGCTGCACGGCCAGGCCGTGCTCATGCGCGACAAGGCGCTGATGAAGCGCCGCGCGCAGCTCGGCGGCATTCGCGTGGGCATCTTCGAGGAGGCCCACGACAAGGAGGACGTCATCCGCTTCCTGCGCCGGGTCAACCAGACCCTGCTCAAGCTGGACGGCGACCCCAACGACCCGATCCACCTCAAGGCCTTCGACAAGGCGGGCTGCCTCGGCCACCGCGTGATCCGCACGCCGGACGAGGTCGACACCATCCCGGAAGAGGAATTCCCGGTGCTGATGGAGTCCCACCTGGACGGCTGGGAGTTCGCCGTCGAGGCGTGGATCCACAACGGCAAGATCGCCTTCCTCAACATCTCCGAGTACGTGACCCTGGGTTACTCGGTGTTCGTGCCCGCCACCCCGGAGCTGGAGAGCTGGCGGGCGCTGATCACCAAGGAGATCGAGAAGCTGATCAAGACCTTCGACATCGAGTTCGGTCAGATCCACCCGGAGTACTTCGTCACCTCCGACGGCACCATGTACTTCGGCGAGGTGGCCTACCGGCCGCCGGGCTTCAAGGTCTTCGAGCTGCTGGAGCGGGCCTACGGCTTCAACGCCTACCAGGCCTCGATCCTGGTGTTCGACCCCAAGACCACCGACGAGGAGGTCAAGGCGTTCTTCCCGAAGGAGGTGGTGGACGCCAAGTGCTACGCCGGCTGCTTCGGCGTGTACCCGCGCCGGCGCGTGGTCTCGCGCCTGGAGATCCCCGAGGAGACGGAGAACCATCCGTACTTCGAGTCCCACGAGCTCACGCCGCCGCTCGAGGAGACGGTGACCAAGCGCACCGCGTTCGGCACGCACTGGGGGCTCGTGTACTTCAAGGGCGACGACCCCTACGTCATGCGCGACCTGCTCAAGCACCAGGAAGAGCTGGACTTCTACGTCTGACAACGCGTGCGCATCACTACAGGACGACCATGCACGCGCATGGCAAGGAGGACGAGTGACGAACGGCTCCGGTGACACGCCGGCCGACGACGACCGGCTCGCCGCGCTGCTCGCGGACCTCGACGAGGCCATAGAGCGCCTCGCCGGGGCCCGCTCGTTCGCCCGGCCCGGGAAGCTCCCGCGGGTGTTCGATACCGCCCGGCGCGTGATGCTCCAGCCCGGCGGCTGCGCCGCCATCCAGGCACGGGCGCAGGCGCTGGAGGAGGCCGGCGTGTTCGCCGGCTCCGACTGGGCGGACCCGCAGATCCTCGTGCCGTCACTCGCCGCGCACTCGCTCAAGAGCGCGGACGCCAATGCGGTGGTGGTCGAATCACTGAGCGAGCTGCGCCTGCTCGCCGTCGCCCGCGGCGAATACCTCCATCCGCTGGTCTCCGCGGAGCAGGCGCATCACTACCTCACGCAGGTGCTCGCGCTCAACCTGGAGATGCTGTTCACCCCGCCGAGCGAGGCCGAGCGCACCACCCAGGGGCGGCTCGCACAGCTGCCGCGCAACCTGCTCCAGCACCTCGCCGCCGGCATCGGCTACGAGCACATCGTCGACCGGCTCATCGAGGAGATCTGGCGCATCCTCCAGCAGCGGCCCATCCAGGTGGACGCCGCCAAGCAGATGATCACCCAGATCGCCATCTGCCAGGTCGACCCCAACATCGAGCTCGGCGCCAGCGGTCAGGGCGCGGACCGGCTGGTGAGCAGCCTCTTCGGGCCGACCCAGGCCTGCCGCGAGGACCCGGGCGTCGAGGTCTACCGCGAGCGCCTCGCGGCCATGGACCCGAAGTCCCTGCAGGTCGAGGCCACGGCCTGCGCCCGGGCCATGCACGACACCGGGCTGGTCTCGCCGTATCACGCGGTGCTGCTGCGCCAGATCGTCGGCGAGGGCGACTACATCATCGCCGAGGCCCTGGGGCTGTCCGCCACCGGACGGGACTGCCTGCTGTGCTACCGCGAGCTGGTCCACGAACTGATCGACGCGGCGGTGCACCCGGCCACGCCCCAGGCGGTCTACGGCCTGGCCCTGGCACTGGAGCGCGGCATCTTCTACCAGCCGCCGGTGGCCCCGGCGCTGTGGCGCCAGCTCGCGCTGCCGCTGTCGCCGTGGTCCCGCGAGCGGCTGAACCTGTCGTTCGGCGAGGCCGTGACACCCGAGGCGCGGCTGCTGGAGGGCGTGCTGTGCGTGCTGGGGCTGCCGCTGGGTGTGGGCCAGGGCAACAACCCCACCTGCCAGTCGGCGCGGGCGCTGTCCATGTGGGCCTACAATGACCCGGACTACCTCCTGCAGATGGTGGCCTGGGCGGCACGGGACGACGAGATCGTCATGCACTTCGAGGGCCAGCCGATCTCCTCGCGGGAAAGCGCCTCCGGCGTCGCCACCGCCCTGCCCATGGACCTGGATCCGGTCTCGCTGCTGGTGGTGCCGCACCTCGACCACATCTACGCCGAGATGGGCCGGCGCTGCGCCGGACGCGAGGGGGATCCGCACCGCTGGGTGAACCCGGAGTTCCACGGCTGGTGGGCCGGGCGCGGCTTCCGTATCAACGTGGACGTCGCCACCGGCGGTCTGGTGGGGCTGGAGGAGTTCCTGCGCTACTTCTACGCCTGCTACCACCCCTACTACAACGGCAACCAGCCGATCATCCACCCGCAGCCCGCGGGCATCGCCGTGACCGACAGCGCGGCGCGCTTCATCGGCTGGCACGCCATCTCGCTGCTGCGCGCCGCCCTCGACCCGGGCGGGGTCATGCGCATGTACTTCTTCAACCCCAACAACGACAGCGGCCAGGACTGGGGCGACGGCGTGCGGGTCAGCACCTCGGGCAACGGCGAGTTCTTCGGCGAGGCGTCCCTGCCCTTCGACCAATTCGCCTCCCGGGTCTACATCTTCCATTACGACCCGCTGGAGGGCGGCGCCCCCGCGGACGTCCCGCCCTCGGAGCTGGACGCGGTGATCGGCTACATCCAGCGGAGCTGGGGCGCCGGGCGCATCAGCGACACCGGGTTGCAGGCGGACGCCGGCGTCGGCCCCTGGGCCTGAGCGCCCTCACCCGCTACTGCATGCCGGCGGGGCCTGACCGGCCCCGCCGGCAAAGGCCCGGACACGCCCCACCGCGGCCGGCGTGAGCGGACCCACGTCCACGGGCCGCACCGGACGGTACGACGCTCAGCGCCCGGCCCCGTAACCGCGGGCGGGCTCCACACCCTGCGCCAGCGCCTCGGCGCGGTGCAGCAGGCCGTAGTCGCCGCGGCCGGGGACGCGCTCCAGCACCGCGGCAAGGCCGGCGCGCGGGTCCGTGCCCGGCACCACCGGCAGGTCGAGCTCCACCCGCCGCACGTGCACGGCGAGCACCGCCATGATCGCGCCCTGGGTCTCCGCGGTGGCCTCGCTCAGGGCGAGGTCCTCCGCCAGGGCGTGGCGGTCGCCGTCACGGCGGTAGGCGATCTCGGCACGCTGGGCATAGAGCTCGGGCAGGAAACGCACGTTGCCCAGATACTCGACATCCGCCAGCGCCTGCTCCAGTACCTCGCCCGCCCGCTCCAGGCGGTCACAGCGCAGCAGGGCGTCGAGCAGCAGCCGGTAGACAGTGGTGCTCACCGAGTAGGCCACCTGGCGGATCTCCCCGGCGGTGCGCTCGATCAGGTCGATGCCCGCGGCATCGCCGGTGCGCGCCTGCACCCAGCCCGAGAGCGCCCAGCCCGCCCGCTGCCACAGCGCGTACTCCTGGGCGTTCGCGATGGCGAGGATACGCTCGGCATCCGCCTGTACTGCCTCCGGGTCGTCGCGGCACTGCGCCAGCAGGGCGCGGGCCGTCAGCGCGTAGGCCTGCCCGGGCAGGTGGTCCGCCCGCTCGGCGAGGCCGACCATCTCGTCGGCCAGTGCCAGGCCCCGATCGGGCTCACCCAGATGCCAGAGGATCACCGGCCCGAAGGACAGCCCGGAGAAGGCCGGATTATCGCCCAGCATCTCCATCAGCCGGGGATGGTCCTCGTCGCGGTAGAGGGCGCGGATATGCTCGATGCACTCCAGCGCCGTCTCCAGCTCGCCCAGGGAAAAGTGACCGCTGATTAGTGCGTTATAGCCTGCGATGCGCATGCAGCGATCGTCGCAGGCGTCGGCGAGGCGCAGCATCTCGCCGGCGAGGTACTGGGCCTCGCTGAAACCACTCTGGGAGCCGCTGGTCTGCCACTCGGCCCAGAGGACGAGGAAATGCCGCCGCGGATCGCTGCCGGAGCCGTGCAGCCCGCGGGCGCGCTGGAGGATCGCGTGGACGTCCCGGGAGCCGTTGCCCTCCCGTGCCAGCCGCGCCAGTCCCAGGCCGAGGAGGATGTTGACCAGACGGTCGCGCCGCTCCTCGCCCTCCGGCAGCGCCTCGGCCACGGCGAGGGCGTCGTTGAAGTGGTCCTCCGCCTCGCGATGGGCCGCGCGGGCGAGCATGCGGTAGCCCGCGTCGATGCGCCAGGGCAGCGATGCCCCGGCCTGCCCGGACTCCGCGAGGTGGTGCGCCATGACGCCCGGGTCGGTCTCGCCGACCCCGGGGAAGCGCTCCGCCAGAACCTCGGCGATGGCGGCGTGCGCGGCGCGGCGCTCGCCGTCCGGCTGGCTGGCGTACACCGCCTCGCGGATCAGCGGATGGCGGAAGCGGTGGCGCCCCGCCACCTCGTCCACATCCGGCTCGATCAGGCCGCACTCGCTGAGATGAAGCAGTCCGTCGTCGAGCTCGTCGCCGTCCAGGGTAGACACGGCGGCCAGCACCTCGCGCTCGAACACCCGGCCGAGGGTGGCCGCCAGCCGGGCGAGGCCGCGGGCCGGGCCCAGCGCCTCCAGGCGGGCGGCGAGCAGGTCCTGTAGCGTGGCGGGCACGGCGCCGTCCTCACCGGTCGCCACGTAGTGGCGTACGAGCTCCTCGATGAACAGCGGCACCCCGTTGCCGAGCTGGCGGATGCGCCGGCGCACGCCGCCGGGCATCTGCGGCGGTGCCAGGCTCTCGATCAGTCGCTCCCCCGCCGCCGGCGACAGGTGCCCGAGCTCCACGCGCGCCACCGGGTCCTCCTGCCGCCACGGATAGACCGTGCCCGGCCGCGCGGTGATCAGCAGCATCACCCGGCCCTGCGCGAACTCCCGGCGCAGGCGCCGGATCAGGATCACGGTGGTCGCGTCGCTCCAGTGGAGGTCCTCCAGCACGACCAGCACCGGGGTGCGGGCGGCGATGCCGCGGATCACCGCCATGAACCGCCCGATCAGCCGGTCGCGGCGGCGGGTCGCGCTGGCCACGCCGGCCGCGCCCGCGGGGGCGGCCTCGCTGTCGGCATACAGTCCGGGGCTCTCGGCGAGGAACGCGCGCATCTCCTCGCGCCAGTCCGGCTCGGGCTCGCCCTCGGCGTGTGCCGCGAGCTGGCCGCGCAGGGCCGCCGTCACCGGCGCCAGCGGCTGGCGCCGGGTCTCGGGATGGCTGCGGAGCCACAGCACGACACCGCCGCCGGCGTGGACCTCACCCGCCAGCGCCCCGGCCAGGCGGGTCTTGCCAAGTCCGGGCTCCGCCTCGACGGCAACGCTGCCGCCCCCGCCCTCGCACGCGCTGCTCCAGGCCCCGCGCAGGGCCTCCAGCTCCTCCTCGCGGCCGACCAGGGGCGAGAGACGGCCGAACCAGCGGTCCACCGAGACCCGGTCCATGAGCTGGCGGTCGCGGACCAGCCGGTGCAGGCCGGAGGCATCCGGCGCCGACTCCACGACGCTGAGGTCGAAGTACGGCTCGATGCGGGTGCGCACGTCGTCGGTGACCAGGCATCCCCCCTCCGGGGCGCGGCTGGCGAGGTCGAGCACGGCGTCGGAGAGCTCGCCGCAGGGGTCGGGCAGCTCCGGGCTGGCGTCCGTGATCAGCTGCCGGGCATCGACGGCGACGCGGACGCCGCCGCCCTCGAATGACTCGCCGGCGACGCGCCAGGCAGCGCGTACGGCCTGCAGGGTGGTGGCGTCCTTCGCTGCGGGAACGCCGAAGTAGATCATCATCCGCCCGCCGTGGGTATGCACCGCCAGGCCACCGTAGTGGCCGGCGATGGCCTTGACCGCACGGCTCGCCGCGGCGACATGAGCCGCCCGGGCCTCCGGGTCACCGTCCCCGCCGGGGCGGAAATGCACGCCCACTGCGGTCACCGGGCGGCGCTCCAGCGTGTTCTCGGGGGCGTCCTCGGCGGCGAGACGGTGCTGCTCGCGCCGGGCCCGGGCGCGCTCGCACAGCGCCACGGTCTCCGCGGCCGGGTCCACGTCCAGCTCCCGGCGCAGCAGCCCGGCGAGGTGATCGTACTGCGCGATCGCCTCATCGAAACGCTCGGCGCGCAGGAGTATGCCCATGAGCAGGCGGTGGGCCCGCTCGTCGAGGGGCTCGGCGGCCAGGTAGGCGCGCACCGGCTCGGCGGCCCGCTCCGGCGCGCCGGCGCCGGTAAGGCAGGCCACCAGCCGGTCGAGGGTGGCCGCGGCGGTCTCCCTCGCCGCCTCCCGCCAGCCGACCAGCCAGTCGAGCACCGGCGCGGGCAGCGCCTCCGCGGAGAATCCGGCCAGGAACGGACCGCGATAGCCCGTCACCGCCGCCTGCATGGCACCCAGCGCGGCACGGCAGGCGTGACTGCGGGGCGTTACCCCGCAACATGACGGCGGCGGATGCAGCGCCAGGGCGTCCACCTGCAACGCCGTATCGGAGTCGATCCGCACCGCGTCACGGCCGAGGTGCAGCACGTGGGCGTCGCCGAGCGCCGGAACGGCGAGGCGGCGGCGCAGCTGATAGAGTGTCTGGCGCAGGTTGTTGCGAGCGGCGGTATCGCCCAAATCCGGCCAGAACAGGGCGGCCAGCCGGCCACGCGGCACCGCCTCGTCACCCGCCATCGCCAGATAGGCGAGCAGCGCGCCGGCCTTGGTGCCCTCGAGCCCGGTCACGACGGTGTCGGCGACGCGCACCTCCATCGGCCCGAGCAGCCGCAGCGACAGCCCGGTCATGGCATTGTTCTTACGTTCTTCTGGCATGTCAGTGCCCATTGCGTACCGGCCATGGGCCGGTGCCCGCCTCGCCCCCTGTCACTGCCGCATCTACCCCCTTTGCCGCACGCTGCCCGTTCCGGGCCCCGTGACGGATCAACCGTTTATCCTAGCAGAGGCAACGCCGCGCGCACGCCCGCCGCGGTGCGCTATTCTGGGCGCCCGCGACCTGCGACGGGGATGGCATGGACTTCCGCACGCTCGAGACCTTCGTTTGGATCGCCCGGCTGGGCAGCTTCCGGGCCGCGGCCCAGCGACTCTACGCCTCCCAGCCCTCGGTCTCCTCGCGGATCGCCAACCTGGAGCGCACCCTCGGCGTGAGCCTGTTCGACCGTGCCGGCCGCCGGGTCACGCTGACCGCCCGCGGGCGGGACATGCTCGCCTATGCCGAGCAGCTGCTCGCGCTGCGCAGCGAGATGCTCAACGCCGTCGCCGACCCCAGCGCGATCCAGGGCAGCATCCGCCTCGGGGTGGTGGAGACCATCGTCTACACCTGGCTGCCGCGGCTCATCGAGCGCGTCAACGAGGCCTATCCCGCCCTCAGCCTGGAGCTGGACGTGGACACCTCGGTGAACCTGGCCGAGAAGCTCACCGCCCACGACCTGGACATCGCCTTCCTCATGGGCCCGGTGAACCAGCCGGATATCACCAGCCGCACGCTCTCGCGCTACCCCCTGGAGTGGGTCGCGAGCCCGGCGCTGGCGCTGCCCGGCGAGCCGGTCTCGCTGGAGGAGCTGGCCCGCTGGCCGATCATCACCTACCCCCGTCTGAGCCAGCCCCACCTGGCGCTGCAGCGTCTCCTCGGCCAGGCCGGCGCACGCATGCGCATCCACGCGAGCTCGTCGCTGGCGACGATCATCCGCATGACCGTGGACGGTATCGGAGTGAGCGCCCTGCCCCCGGAGATCATCGCCGCGGAGATCGAGCGCGGTGCCCTGCGCCGCTTCCGGGCCGAGGTCCAACCCCCGCCGCTGCTCTTCCACGTCTGCCATGCCAACACGCCGGAGTTCACCGTGGCCCGTGCGGTGGCCGATCTGGCGGTGCGGATCGCCGCGGATCCCGCCCCTGATCGAGAATCCTGATCAATCTTGATCCGAAATATCGATTGGACCTGATAGCCGATGTCACCTAACTGTATTGGGTAACACCCGCGACACATCGGCGACGACATGAACGAACACGGCACCCCCGCCGGCGGGAGCGCCCTTGCGGTGCGCCAGGCGGCACGGGCAGGCACCCTGGCCGGGCAGACCGCCGGCCTCGCCCCGGGCTTCGTGCAGGTGAACCTGGTGATCCTCCCGGAGGCGGATGCGGCGGCGTTCCTGCGCTTCTGCACCGCTAACCCGCGCCCGTGTCCGCTGCTCGCCGTCTCCGAGCCCGGCGAGCGCGGCTGTGCCCGCCTCGGTGCGGACCTGGACATCGCCCGGGACGTCCCGCGCTACCGGGTCTTCCGCGACGGCGCACTGAGCGACGAGCCCACCGACGTGGCCGGGCTCTGGCGCGACGACCTGGTCACCTTCGCCCTGGGCTGCTCGTTCACCTTCGAGCACGCCCTGCTCGCTGACGGCATCCCGCTGCGCCACGTGGCCGAGGGCCGTAACGTGGCCATGTACCGCAGCAGCATCGAGCTCGCCCCGGCCGGCCCGTTCGGCGGCGCCATGGTGGTGTCCATGCGGCCGCTCGCCCCGGCGCACGCGATCCGTGCGGTACAGATCTGCACCCGCTACCCCCAGGTCCACGGCGCGCCGCTGCACCTCGGCGACCCGGCGGCCATCGGCATCGACGACCTGGCCCGCCCCGACTACGGCGAGGCGGTCACCGTCGCCGACGGCGAGCTGCCGGTGTTCTGGGCCTGCGGCGTCACCCCGCAACGCGCCCTCGAGCGCGCCGGACTGCCCTTCGCGATCACCCACAGCCCCGGCCACATGCTGGTCACCGACATCCGGGATCACGAACTGGCCCTCATGTAGGCCGGGAATAACGAGCCATGACGAGGAGCAACGACATGAAGAAACGACTCATCGGCACGGCCGCGGCCGCCGCGCTGCTCGCCGGCGCTGCCCAGGCCCAGGACCTGCCCGCCACCGAGTTCGCCTACGTCGGCAGCTGGTCGAGCCTGTCGCTGTACCAGAACTTCGAGAAGCCGTTCTGGGGCGAACACCTCTCCGAGGCCTCCGACGGCCAGGTGACCGCCGAGGTCACGACCTTCGACCAGATGGGGCTCAAGGGCGGCGAGGTCTTCAAGCTGCTCTCCCAGGGCGTGTTCGACGTGGGCTCGACGGTGGGCGATTACACCGTCTCCAATGCCCCGGAGCTCGCCGGCATGGACATCCCCATGATGGCCCCGGACGTGGCTACCGCGAAGAAGATCGTCGACGCCTACAAGCCGGTGCTCGACGACATCCTCTCGGACAGCTTCGGCGGCGCCAAGCTCATCGCGGCGGTGCCCTATCCCTCCCAGGTCGTGTTCTGTAATGCCGACATCAGCGGCCTCGCGGACCTCAAGGGCAAGAAGATCCGGGCCAGCGGCCGGACCACCGCGCAGTTCCTCGACGCCATCGGCGCCGAGGGCGTGACCCTGGCCTTCAGCGAGGTGCCCGGGGCGCTGGAGCGCGGCGTGATCGACTGCGCCGTCACCGGCTCGCTGTCCGGCTACAGCGCCGGCTGGTACGAGGTCGCCACCCACCTCTATCCCCTGCCCGTGGGCGGCTGGGACTACGTGATCACCGCCATGAACGGCGACAAGTGGGACAGCCTCTCCCCCGAGGTGCAGGACTGGCTGATGGACGAGGTGCACCGGAACTACGAGCAGCCGGTGTGGGACTCCGCCGTGGACGAGACCAAGGAGGGCGTCGCCTGCCTGACCGGACACGGCGAGTGCAGCCGCGGCGAGCCCGGGGACATGGTGCTAGTCGAGGCCACCCAGGAGGACTTCGACTTCGCCCGCCGCAAGCTCGAGGAGGATGTCCTCCCCGCGTGGGCCGGCAGCGTGGACGCCGAGGCAGTGAAGCGCTGGAACGAGACCATCGGCAAGGTCACCGGGCTGACCGCCAAGGCCGAGTAACCCACCCCCGCAGGCCGGGCCGCCGACGCGCGGCCCGGCCGGACAGAGGCCGCCCCGATGGAGCGCATTGCCCGAACCCTGGACTGCCTGATCACCGGCATGGACGTCGTGTCGCTGTGGCTGGCGCGGCTCGGCGGGTTGCTGATCCTCGCCACGGTGGCGATGGTGACCCTCGAGATCCTCTCACGCGGGCTGCTCGGCGAGTCGCTCGGCGCCTCCACCGAGCTGTCCGGCTACGTGCTCGCCATCTCGGCGAGCTGGTCGTTCGCGCACTCGCTGCTGCGCAAGGCGCACATCCGCATCGACGTGCTCTACGTGCTCATGCCGCGCCCGGTGCGCGCCGTGCTCGACCTGCTGGCGCTGGCGATGCTGGCGCTGTTCTGCGTGTTCGTCGTCGGGGCGGTCACCGGCGTCGCCGGCAATTCCTTCGCGGACAACGCGCTGGCCAACACCCCGCTGCAGACCCCGCTGTGGGTCCCCCAGGGCCTGTGGGCCGGCGGACTTATCTGGTTCAGCCTGGTGGTGGCAGTGCTGCTGCTGCGCGTGCTCGTCGCCCTGATCGCCCGCGACCCGGCCGGCGCCCAGCGCGTGGCCGGCAGCGCGACTCTGGACGAGCAGATCGAGGCCGAGGGAGGTGAGGCATGATCGGTATCGCCCTGCTCGTGCTGCTCACGCTGCTGGTGCTCAGCATCCCGGTCGCGGCGACGCTGATCGCGCTGGCGCTGTTCCTGGACGAATTCTTCTCGGCCTTCCCGCTGCACCGCGCCATGGGCGAGGTGCTGTGGTCGGCGTCGGACAGCTTCCTGCTCATCGCCATCCCGCTGTTCATCCTCCTCGGCGAGGTGCTGGTGCGCACCGGCGTGGCACGCAAGACCTACGAGGCGCTGGAGGCGTGGCTGTCGTGGCTGCCCGGCGGGCTGCTGCACGCCAATATCGGCACCGCCACGCTGTTCTCGGCGACCTCCGGCTCCAGCGTCGCCACCGCCGCGACCATCGGCACCGTGGCCATGCCCCAGGCCCCGCGGCTCGGCTACGACGAGCGGCTGTTCGCCGGCTCCATCGCCGCCGGCGGGACCCTCGGGATCATGATCCCGCCGTCGATCAACCTCATCGTCTACGGCTTCCTCACCGAGACCTCCATTCCGCGGCTGTTCGCCGCGGGCCTGCTGCCCGGTCTCGCGCTGGCGACCCTGTTCATCGCTGGCACCGCGATCCTGTGCACGCTGCGCCCGGGCCTCGGCGGGCCGAGGCGCCATCACAGCTGGCGCCAGCGCTTCACCGGCCTGCGCCACCTGGTGCCGGTGCTCACGCTGTTCGCGCTGGTGGTGGGCTCGATCTACGCCGGCTGGGCGACGCCCACCGAGGCGGCCGCGCTGGGTGTGGTCGGCGCGCTGGTCATCGCCGCACTGATGCGGCGGCTGAGCGTGGGCGTGATCGTCGAGGCCATCGACGGGACCATGCGGACGACCGGCATGATCATGCTGATCATCATCTCGTCGTACTTCCTCAACTTCGTGCTCGCCTCTGCGGGCGTCACCGACGATATCAAGTCACTGATCGCCACCGCCGGCCTGGGCCCCTACGGCACGCTGCTGCTGGTGATCGGGCTGTACCTGGTGCTCGGCTTCTTCGTCGAGACGCTGTCGCTGATGGTGATCACCATCCCCATCGTCGCGCCGATCATCGTCGCCCAGGGCTTCGACCCGGTGTGGTTCGGCGTGCTGCTGATCCTGCTCATCGAGATGGCGCTGATCACGCCGCCGGTGGGCCTGAACCTCTACGTCGTGCAGGGCGTGCGCGGGCGCGGCTCGCTCAACGAGGTCATGCTCGGGGCCATCCCCTACGTGGCGTTCATGCTGATCATGGCCGCGGTGCTCATCCTCGTGCCGCAGCTCGCCCTCTTCCTCCCCGCTGTGCTCAACTGACAACGGAGACCACCATGCTGAGCTTCACCCTCGACGACGGCAGCGCCGTCGACGTCGGGATCAACCAGTTCGTCATCGCCGGCTGGGCCGGCCGCGACGCCGACGCCATCCAGGAGCACATCGAAGAGCTCCGCGCCATCGGCGTCACGCCGCCGTCGAGCACGCCGCTGTTCTACCGGGTCGGGGCCAACCTCGCCACCACCGACACCGAGGTGCAGATGCTCGGCGAGCACACCAGCGGCGAGATCGAGGTGCTGCTCATCGGCACCCCCGAGGGCACCTGCGTGGGTGTCGGCTCGGACCACACTGACCGCGAGGCCGAGACCTGGTCGGTGGCCCATTCCAAGCAGGTCTGCCCCAAGCCGGTGGCCCCGCGGCTGTGGCGCCTGAGCGACGTCCTGCCCCACTGGGACCAGCTGCGGCTGGCCTCCCACGCGGTGATGGACGGCGACCGCGTGAGTTACCAGGAGGGCCCGGTGGCCGGGCTGCTCACGCCCTCGGCGCTGCTGGAGCGCTTCGGCCGGCCGGAGGCCAGCCTGCCGGTGGGCACGGCCATGCTCTGCGGTACCCTGCCGGTGGCGGGCGGCCCGCGGCCGGCCGCACGCTTCGAGATGGCGCTGATCGACCCGGTGCTCGGCCGGCGCATCGAGCACGCCTACAGCATCCACACCCTGCCGGTTATGGCCTGAGGAGATGACGCCGTGAGCGACCAGACCCGCCCCGTGGAAGAGACCCTCGCCGCGCTGCGGCGCCGCGAGACCCGCGCCGGAACCCTCCTGGAGGGCTGCCTGGAGCGCGTCGGCGACGACGCACGCGCCTACACCACGGTGTTCACCGAGACCGCGCGCGCCCAGGCCGCCGCCTGCGACTGCCTGCTCGACGCCGGCCTGCCCGCCGGCACCCTGGCCGGTCTGCCGGTGTCGGTGAAGGCGCTGTTCGACGTCGCCGGCGCCGTCACCCATGCCGGCTCGCGGGTGCTCGCCGACGCCGTCCCGGCCACCGCGGACGCCACCGCCGTGGCCCGGCTGCGGGCCGCGGGCGCGGTGCTCACCGGCCACACCAACATGACCGAGTTCGCCTATTCCGGGCTCGGCCTCAACCCGCACTACGAGACCCCGGCCAACCCGGCGGACCCGGCGCGTATCCCCGGCGGCTCCAGCTCCGGCGGCGCGGTCTCCGTCGCCCGCGGCATGGCCGCCGCGGCGCTGGGCTCGGACACCGGCGGCTCGGTGCGCATCCCCGCGGCGTTCTGCGGGCTCACGGGGTTCAAGCCCTCTCAGCACCGCGTGCCCCTGACCGGGGCGCTGCCGCTGTCCCACAGCCTCGACTCGGTCGGCCCGATCGCGCCCCGGGTCGCGGACTGCGCGCTCCTGGACGCGGTGCTCGCCGGAGAGACGGAGACGGCCTTCACCCCGGAGGCGGTCGCGGGCCTGCGCCTGGCGGTGCCGGACCGCTACCTCACCGCAGACATGGACGCCACCGTGACCGCGGCGTTCGAGCGCGCCGTGGCGGCGCTGGAAGGGGCCGGCGCCCGGGTGACCACCGTCGCCATGCCGGAGCTCGACGAGCTCGGCGAGCTCCTCGCCGGCGGCGGCTTCACCGCGGCGGAGAGTTACTGGTTCCACCGCGACCTGCTCGCGGAGGCCGGCGACGCCTACGACCCCCGCGTGAGCAGCCGCATCCAGCGGGGTGCCGACATCTCCGCGGCGGACTACCTCGACCTCCTCACCGCCCGCCGGCGCCAGGTCGCGCGCATGGACGCCCGCATCGCCGCCTTCGACGCGGTGCTCGCGCCCACGGTGCCGGTGGTGCCGCCACGCTTCGACGCGCTGGAGGACGACGACGCCTACGCCCGCACCAACCTGCTCGTGCTGCGCAACCCCACGGTGGGCAACCTGCTGGACCTCTGCGGGATCAGCCTGCCGTGCCACGCGGCCGGCGAGCTGCCGGTGGGGCTGATGCTGCTCGGGCGCAACGGCGACGACCGCCGCCTGCTCGCCCGGGCCGCCGGCGTGGAGGCGGTGCTGGACGACGTCCGCCGATGAGCACCGGGGTACCGGGAGTGGCGCCGGGTGGACGCGACACCGCCGGCGAGGCACCGCAATGCTGCTGACCGGACTGGTGAAGATGATCACCACCGCGGTGGTGATCATCGCCGTGACGCTGTCCGTCGCCCGGCTGGGGCCGCGCCTCGGCGGGGTGATCGCCGGCACCCCCATCGTGCTCGGCCCGGCGTTCTTCTTCCTCGGCCTGGAACGGCCGCCGTCCTTCCTCGCCGACGCCGCCGTCGCGACCCTGCACGCGCTCACCGCCACGCTGGTGTTCCTGGTCGCCTACGTCCTCGCCGCCGCCCGGCTCGGCCCGGTGGCCAGCCTGGCGACGGCGGTGGCGGCCTGGGTGGCCGCCGCGGCGGCGTTCGCGACGATCCCCGGGGGCTGGGTCGTGGGGCTGGCGGCGTACGCCGCGCTGTTCGCCCTCGCCGCGGCCATCCGCCGGCGCCTGGATCTGCCGCGCCCCCGGGTCCGCGCACCCACGCGACGGCTCGACCTCCTGGTACGCGGGCTCGCCGGCGGCGTTCTGGTGGGCGTGGTCACGACGGTGGCGGCGGAGGCCGGGCCGCGGGTGGCCGGCACGCTCACCGGCTTCCCGGTGGGGTTCACGATGATCTCGCTGACCCTGCACCAGCGTTTCGGCCCGGCGGTCGCGCGCGCGACCCTCGCCACCGCCCAGGGCGGGATGCTCAGCCTGGTCGCCTTCGCCTCGGTGGAGGCCGCAACGGCGCCAGTGGCCGGCGGCATGGGCGCCTTCGCGCTGGCATTCGCCGCGTCGGTGACCGTGAGCATGGCGCTCCTCGCCGCCGGCCACCGCGCCGAACGGCGCCGATCCGGCACGTCCGGATAGCCTACGGCATGCTCGCGATAAACGTATCGAGGCTGTCGCGCAGCATGCCTTCGTCCATGTGGCGTGCGATCACGACGAACCGGCTGCGCCGGTCATCATCCGGCCAGGCCGGGAGCGATACGACCGGGTGAAAGGTGTGCTGGACCGTGTGCACCACCAGCGGTCCATCCTCGCCGGTGACGTTGACGACACCCTTGAGGCGCAGCAGATCCGTTCCCCGGAAGGAGACCAGCGCCCCGAGCCAGGAGAACAGCACCTCCCGCCGTACCGGCTCGTCCAGGGTCAGGCAGGCGGCCCTGATGGCGTGGTCATGGCGGTTGACGTCGTGGTGATGATTCTCGTGTCCGAGTCCGTCGTCACAGGCGTTCCCCAGCCACGCCCGGATATCGGCGCCGTCACGACCCGGGGCGCCGGGTGCGTTCGGAAGCAGCCTTTCCGCGGCCACCTCGCCGTGTTCCACCGGTAACAGCCGCGCGGTCGGGTTCAGCCGGCGCACACGTGCCTCCAGGCGCCCCACGACGCCCCCATCGGCGATGTCCCGCTTGGTGAGGAGAACACGATCGGCGACCGCGACCTGGTTCAGCGCCTCATCCTGTCGGTCCAACGTGGCATCGCCGTTGACGGCGTCCACCGCGGTAACGACCCCGGCGGGATAGAACAGCCGTGCCAGGCCGCCGTCGTTGAGCAGTGTATGGATGATGGGGGCGGGGTCGGCGAGGCCGGTGGTCTCGAGCACGACACGATCGAACCAGGTCCGCCCGGCCCGGGCGTAACGCCAAACCGCCTCACGCAGTGTCCTGACGAGATCGCCCCGTATGGTGCAGCACAGGCAGCCACTCGACATCTCCACGGTCACGCCCGTGTCGCTGTACGCCACCAGCTGGTGGTCGATACCGATCTCCCCGAACTCGTTGATGAGGACGAGTGCGCGCTGCATCGCCGCCTGGCGGACGAGGTGGTTCAACACCGTCGTCTTGCCGCTGCCGAGGAACCCGCTCAGTATCGTCACGGGGATTCGGGTATCGCCCGGTCCGCTCATAGCGCGGAGTCCGCCGTTTCGCCGTCCTCCCCATCCGCCGGGGAAAGGCCGGCGAACCACTCCGGAAAAGGGTCGTACAGGTCCGGGGCCCGCCGGTCGAGGTCACCGATCTCACGGTCGCTCATAAGCGCCTCGTCGAGGCGGGACTCGATCGCCGCGGGGTCGAGGTTCTGGCCGATGAACACCAGCTCCTGACGGCGGTCGCCATAGTCCCCGGCGAAGCCCTCGTGGATCGCGAGCCGGGACTCCGGGTCCCGGGGCCAGTACGCCTGCGGCGTCGCGGACCACCAGTACCCGGCAGGACCGTGGCGCATGATGCCGCCGGCCTGGGACCACAGGCCGGCCATGTCCCAACGCGAGCCGAGCCAGAAGAACCCTTTCACCCGCAATACGTCACCCGGCCAGCCGTCGCTCAGTACCTGCGCCAGGCGGTGTGGATGGAAGGGCCGGCGGCGGCGGTAGGTGAAGCTGGCGATGCCGTATTCCTCCGTCTCCGGAACGTGCTCGCCGCGCATCTCCGCAAGCCAGCCTGGGGCCGTGGCCGCACGCTCGAAATCGAAACGCCCGGTTCCCAGGACCCGGTCGACGGGGACACGGCCATGGACGGCGTGGACGATCTCGGCGTGGCGGTTGAGCTGTCCCAGTACGTGCTCCAGCCGGCGCCTCTCCTCCGTGGCTATCAGGTCGACCTTGTTGATCACCAGCACATCGGCGAACTCGACCTGGTCGATGAGCAGGTCGGAGACCGTGCGATCGTCCCCTTCGCCCATCGACTCGCCGCGCTCCTCCAGGCCCTGGGCCCGTTCCAGGTCCACGGGGAAGGCCGCCGCATCCACCACCGTCACCATGGTGTCGAGACGGGCGACGTCCGAGAGGCTCGCGCCGTGCTCATCCGCGAAGGTGAAGGTCTCGGCCACCGGCATCGGCTCGGAGATGCCGGTCGACTCGATGACGAGATAGTCGAAATGCCCGGCCCGGGCAAGCCGGCCGACCTCGACGAGCAGATCCTCGCGCAACGTGCAGCAGATGCACCCGTTCGTCATCTCGACCATGCGCGCATCCGTGCGGTTGAGCTGGACCTCCCGGCTGGTGAGCGCGGCGTCGATGTTGATCTCGGACATGTCGTTGACGATCACGGCCACACGCCGGCCGTCGCGGTTGTGCAGGAGGTGGCTGAGCAGTGTGGTCTTGCCCGCTCCCAGGAACCCCGAGAGCACGGTAACCGGCAGGCGGCCGTCAGCGGGGGGATCGATGGCTGTCATGATGTTCTTCCGTTCCCGGCCCGCGGTGGCCGGCCCCGGCACGGCGGGTGCGGGGCTGCCGCCGCAGGAGAGTGAATGACACAATTGTTATGTTATATAATAACTAAAATTCCGCAAGCATGTCCGCCCCGGAACCGGGTGTGGGCAGTAACCTGACGAGGGACGAGAGCAACCAATGACGGGCAACCTTCCGGACGTCGCCACACAAGCCGCCGACGAGCACGCCCAGCCCCTGGACTGGGTCGGCATGGAGAATATCGCCCTACCGATCACCCTGCAGGAGCCCGACGGCCTCGCCACCAGCCCCTGCCGTGTCGATATCGGCGTGGACCTCCCGGGCGGCAAGGGCGCGGTCAAGGGCATCCACATGTCGCGTCTCTACCGGATGCTCGAGCGGTTCAGCGCCTCGCCGCTGACCCCGGACTCGCTGACCGCCGTGCTGACGGAGGCCGTGGCGAGTCACCGGGACTGCGAGACCCGTTCGGCGGAATGTACGCTCCGGTTTCCGTTCATGCTGCGACGCCCGGCCCTGGTCAGCGAAGGCCCGGGGGGCTGGCACAGCTACCCGGTCCGGATCCGGGCCCGGCGGGCCGCCGGGGCCGGCCACACCGAGCTGACACTGGCCGTGGAGCTGACCTACTCGTCGACATGCCCCTGCTCGGCCGCGCTGTCACGCCGCGCCCTGGCCGAGGCATTCGCCGACCGATTCCGCGGTACGGATGCGGTATCGGTCGACACGGTAACGAAATGGCTGGAGAAGCACGGTACCCTGGCGGTCCCCCACAGCCAGCGCAGCCTCGCGTGTGTCACCGTGCACCCCGACCCGGCGGCACACGCCCTGGGCCTCGTGACACTGATCGACGCCGTGGAACGGACACTTCACACCCCTGTGCAGACCATGGTGAAACGCCGGGACGAACAGGCGTTCGCCCGTCGCAATGGCGATCAGCCGATGTACGTGGAGGACGCCGGCCGCCTTCTCGCCCGGACACTCTCGCCCCGGTATCCCGGAGTGGCGATCAAGGTGCGCCACCTGGAGAGCCTGCATGCCCACGATGCGGTCGCGACGGTGGACCCGGACGCGGCTGCCGCCGCTGGGTGGTCCCGCGGAGGGACAGGGGAGATATCGCGCGGGTAACAGTGCCGGCCCGGGGGCCGGCACCGGGGGGCGTCGCCGCTCAGCCGCCGCCGGGCTGGCGGGTGCCACTGGCGAATCCGCGGGCCTTGAAGATCCAGGCACCGCCCTCGCCGCCGCGGTCGTTGGAGACGATGTAGACGTCCCTGCCGTCCGGGCTGATCGCGAGGCTGGTGGAGTGCAGGAACCGGCCCTCGTCGTGCCCCGGGAGCAGGATCTGGCCGATCGGGATACCGACGTCGTTGAACACCAGCACCCGCGCCTGTCCGTACATGGAGACGTAGACGTTGCCGTCCGTGTCGGTGCGCATGGAATCCGGACAGCAGCCGGTGAAATGGTAGGGCACGGCGGTGCCGAACGGCGCCACGGTGGTCGGCCCCTTCATCTCCAGGCGGTGCAGCCGGCCGGCGCTGAACTCGGTGGCCCACAGCTTCTCGCCGTCCGGCCCGAGGGCGACACCGTTGGCGATGGCCATGTTCGGCAGCACCGGGGTGATATCGCCGCCGTCCGGGGAGACGTAGTAGACGCCGCCCACGGGCTCGGTCGAAGTGCCCTGGAAGTCGGTGAAGTAGAAGCCCCCATCGTCGTCGAAGACCAGGTCGTCCGGCAGGTAGCCGGCGGAGGCGGGCACCACGGTCTGCATGTCGCTGCCGTCCGGGGCGACGGAGACGATACGCCCGGTGTCCCTGAAGTTGCCCAGGCCCGCGATGTAGATACGCCCGTCATCGCCCACGGCGAGTCCGGCGGAGCCGAGGTCGTTCTTCCCGACCAGCGTCTCCAGCTCGCGCTCGGGGCTCAGGCGGAAGACGCGACCGCCGAAGACCTCCACGAACAGGAGGTTGCCGTCGGCGTCGAAGACCGGCCCCTCCAGCTGCAGCGGCTCGTCGGAGACCTTGAACCAGCGCTTGGCGACGATGGTCTGCAGGTCCTGCTCCGCCGGCGGTATCGGGATCGGGGAACGGATATCCGCGGTATAGGCGAGGGCCTGCACGCCGTCGTCCGCGGCGGACGATACCGCCGGTGTCGCCGTGAGCGCGGCGGCAAGGGCCACCGCAGCGGCGGCTGCCGCTCTCGGGAACGTGCCGATCATTGCTCTTTCCTCCTCGTTGGTGCCGGCCGGGATGGCCGGCGATGCCCTGCCGGCCCCGGGGCGGATCCGCCCCGGGTCACCGGCGGTGCATTTCTTGTCTATCGCGGCACGGGGCGGGCTAGCCCTGGCCGCGCAGCCGGGCGAGGACCGCCTCGGCGATGTCCACCCGCACGGTGCCGCCGGCAACCAGCTCCTGGGCCACGGCGTCGACCTCGTCACCGGTGGCCCCGGCCATCACCGCGATGTTCTTGGCGTGCAGGGCCATGTGCCCCTTCTGGATGCCGGTGGTCGCCAGCGCCTTGAGCGCGGCGAAGTTCTGGGCGAGACCCACGGCGGCGATGTTCCGGGCGAGACGCTCCGCGGTGGTCACCCCCATGATGTCCAGGCAGACGCGCGCGGTGGGGTGCGAGCGGGTCGCGCCACCGATAAGGCCAACCGCCAGCGGCATCTCCAGGGTACCGGTGAGGTTGCCCTCGGCGTCCACCTCCCAGCGGGTGAGCGAGCGGTAGCTGCCGGTCTGCGCCGCGTAGGCATGGGCACCCGCCTCCACCGCGCGGGTGTCGTTGCCGGTGGCGAGCACCACGGCGCTGACGCCGTTCATGATGCCCTTGTTGTGGGTGGCGGCGCGGTAGGGATCCACCTCGGCGAAGTCATAGGCGGCGATCATGCCGTCGCGCACCGACGCGCCGCCGATGGCCTCCGGCGTCCACGTCGCGCGGGCCCGGGCGAGGCGGCGGTCCGCCAGGTTGGAGAGGATGCGCAGGTAGGTGCGCCCGCCGGTCCACTGCGCGATCGCCGGGGCGACGGCCTCGGCCATGGAGTTCACGGCGTTCGCACCCATCGCGTCGCGGGTGTCGACGATCAGGTGGGTGACCACCATCGCCCCGCTGCGACCCTCCAGCACGCGCACCTCCACGTCGCGGAAGCCGCCGCCGTGCTGGCTCAGCACCGGGTCGGTCTCGTCGCAGATCGCGCGGATGTCATCGCGGTGCTCGAGGATCTGCAGCCGCGCGAACTCCGGGTTGGGCACGTCGACGAGCTGCACCTGGGCGATCATCAGCGCACCGGACATGGCGGTGTGGAAGCCGCCGCTGTCGCGGCACTGGCGGGCCGCGTTGCTCACCGCCGCGACCACGGAGGACTCCTCGGTGGCCATGGGCACCAGGGTCTCCTCGCCGTCGACGATCAGGTTGGTGGCCACACCCACCGGCACGTTCATGGTGCCGATGACGTTCTCTATCATCGCGTCCGCCGACTCGGCGGAGAGATTGCCGGTGTTGGACATGTGGCTGACCGCGGCCTCGTCGAGGCCGGCGATCTCAGCCACGCGCTTGAGCCGCTCCTGCGGCGGAAGCTTGAAGAAACCGGGGATGCGGGAAGTCTTCTCGGCCATTGCCGTCTCTCCTCGTGGTTCAGGAGCGCATGGACTGCGCGAGATGGTCGGGCAGCCACGTCACGATGTCGGGGAAGATCATGAACAGGACCAGCGCGGCCGCCTGCAGGAGCAGGAACGGGATGATCGCGCGGTAGACCGTCTCCATGCCGATGCCCGGCGGCAGCACGCCCTTGAGGTAGAACAGCGTGTAGCCGAACGGCGGCGTGATGTAGGCCATCTGCGCGGTGATCAGGAACAGCACGCCGAACCACAGCGCATCGAAGTCCATGGCGTTGATCACCGGCAGGAACACCGGCACGCACAGCAGGATGATGCCGATCTCGTCGAGAAACAGTCCCAGGAAGACCAGCACGCCAATCATCGCCAGCAGCACCAGCCAGCGATTGACCTCGAGATCCTGGATGAAGGTCAGCAGGAAGTCGGCACCGCCGGTGCCGGTGAAGATGGACACGAACGCCTTCGCGCCGATGGTGATCCACATGATCATCGCGGTGACGCGCAGGGTGTCCCAGGCCGCGCCGCGCAGGTTGGCGAGGTTGAGCTCGCGCTGCAGCGCCGCCGATATCAGGGCACCGACCACGCCCACCGCCGCCGCCTCCGTGGGCGTGGCGATGCCGCCGTAGATGCTGCCCAGCACGCCGATCACGATCACCGTCGGCAGTACCAGCGAGCGCAGCGACATCACCCGCTCGCGCATGCTCGGCGGCGCCTCGTCGGGCCTCGGGGCCATGTCCGGGCGCAGGGTCGCACGCAGCACCGCGTAGCCCATGTACAGCGCGGCCAGGATCAGTCCCGGGACGATGCCGGCGGCGAACATCTTGCCCACCGACACCTGGGCGGTGGCGGCGTAGACGATGGTAATCACCGACGGCGGGATCAGGATGCCCAGGGTGCCGCCGGCACAGATGGTGCCGAGCGCCAGGCGCTCGTCGTAGCCGCGCCGGAGCATGGACGGCAGCGCGAGGATGCCCATCGCCGCGACCGCGGCGCCGACGATGCCGGTCATCGCCGCCATCAGCGTGCAGATCGCCACCGTGCCCACGGCGAGGCCGCCGGGCAGGCGCCGGAACCACAGCTCCATGGCGCGGTAGAGGTCGTCGATCAGCCCTGATCGCTGGAGCACACTCGCCATGAGCACGTACAGCGGGATCGCGAGCAGTATCTCCGAGGTCATCACGTCCACGGTCTGGAGCACCGTGATGACCAGCGCCTGGGTGCCCCACAGCGACAGGGTGAAGAACACCGCCAGCGAGGCGAGCACGAAGGCCAGTGGCATGCCGGAGAGCAGCAGCACCAGCAGCCCGAGGAACATCATGCCGAGCACGAGGCTGGAGCTCATGGGCCCACCTCCCCGCCGCGTCCGGCATCCGTCTCGTCCCCGACCTCACGACCCATGGCGCGCCGGGCCGCGCGTACCGTCTCGGCGAGCGCCTGCGCGAGCAGCAGCGAGAACGACACCGGCACCAGCAGCTTGACCGGCCACACCGGCGGATTCCACGCCGAGAAGGAGGTCTCGCCATTGGCGTAGGCGTCCATCGCCACCGGCCAGCTCTCGTGGACCACGATCACGCACAGCGCGATGATCACCGGGAACGTCAGGCAGTCGAACCCCGCCGCCACCCGGCGCGGCAGCCGTGCGTAAAGCACGTCCACGTTGACGTGCCCGCCCACGTGGAGCAGATACGGTCCGGCGAGCATGAAGTAGGGGCCGAGCAGCAGGGTCGAGAGCTCCAGCGCCCACACCGTGGGGCTGTTGAAGAAGTAGCGCATGACCACCTCGTAGGAGATCACCGCCACCATCACGAACACGAGCACGGAGACGAGGCCGGCCAGCCAGCGGTTGACCGTCGTCACCAGCGTGCAGAAACCGTCGAGAACAGGCATACCCGAGCGTTCCGGTTGCACCTAGGGACTGGACGCCCCGGGCGGCTGCCCGGGGCGGACGGGGCGTTGCTCAGCCGATGAGGCCGAGCTGCTTCATGAACTCGACCTGGCTGTCGAGAATGCGCGTGGCGAGCTTGTTATCGCCGGCGGTCTCGCGCCAGACCTCCATCGCCGTGGGCCGGCCCTGCTTGACGACCTCCGGGCCGAGATGGATGACCTCACAGCCCCGCTCCTGGAACTTGCGCAGGGCGATCACGTCCTGGGCCAGGATGTGCTGGCGCAGCGCCGCCGAGGTCTCCCGGGCGGCCACCGCGAGCGCGGCCTGGTAGCTCTTCGGGAGCTTGTCGTGGGCGGACTTGTTAGCGACGTAGCTGGTCGCGGTGGTCGGCTGATGGAAGCCGGGCACGATCACGTACTTCGCCACCTCGTCGAGGCCCGCCTCCAGGTTCGCCGTGAGGTCACCGCGGTCGGCGAAATCGATGACGCCCTTCTCAAGGGCCTGGTACACCTCGGCGGTGGGCATGGGGGTGACGGACACATCGAACGCCCCCATCACCGCACTGGCGAGACCGACGAAACGGCCCTTCTTGCCCTTCATGTCGTCGAGCTGGTGCAGCGGGAACTTCGAGTGGATCGGCTCCTGGCCGTAGACGGTGGGCGCGATGTAGTGCAGCCCCGCCTGCGCGTAAGCCTCGCGGGCCATGTCCAGGCCGCCGCGCTCGTAGAACCAGGCCTCGTACTGGTCCGGCTGCTCGAAGCCGAACGGGATGGTGCTGGTGAACGCGAACGCCGGGATGGAGCCGGCCTCGTAGCCGTCGAAGGTCTTCATCATCTCGAAGGCGCCGCCGCGCACGGCCTCGAAGGCTTCGGCGGAGGGCACGAGCTGGCCGCCGGAGTACAGCTTGATGGAGAACTGCCCGCCGGTGAGCTCGGAGACGCGCTCGACGAAGCGCTTCTCGAACTCGTACGGGGTGGTGCCGGCATCCCACAGCGCCTGCATGCGCCACGACACCTTCGGCTGGTCCTGGGCCACGCTGATCGCGGGCAGGCCGAGGGTGGACGCAGCGGCGCCGGTGGCGACGCCCGCCTTCAGGAAGGAACGGCGATTGAACTTGCGATCGGTCATCTTCTCTCTCCTCCGGTTCGCGCGGGGACTGCGCGGATTGGGTGTTCACGTTTTTGCGCTAGACTCGGACACTGACATGGATTGAACAAGGTACAGTTCCCGCCTTTGTACCCTGTACTGTACCCACGAAAACAGAGGTACAATTCGCACGGCAGGGCCGGCGACGGCCTATCCGGCGGGCACCGTACCGGGATTCCGGGGACGCGGCGGCAGCGGATCCCCGGAACACCTTGCAGGGGAGACACCATGACCGAGGCGGACTCCCGGGCGGGGCGGATCGCGGACCGCATCGCCCGCAGCATCGACGAGGGCCAGCTCAACACCGGTGCGCGGCTGCCCTCCATCCGGGCGGCGGCACGGGAATACGGCGTATCCAAGAACACGGTGGTGGAGGCCTACGACCGCCTCGTCGCCACCGGCTATCTCTCGCCGCGGCGCGGCTCCGGCTTCTACGTCGCCTACCGCCGGCGCAGCGAGCCGAGCGCACCGCCGGAACACTTCACCGAGGCCATCGACCTGGTCTCGCTGCTGCGCGAGCAGCTCAACCGCCACTATACCGTGCGCGCCGGCGACGGCCGCCCGCCCACGAGCTGGATGGAGACCTCGGAGCTCGGCCGCTACCTCAAACGCACCGGCCGCCAGGGCGAGGCGGAGGACGACTTCGAGTACGGTCATCCCCAGGGCTTCCCGCCCCTGCGCGAGACCGTCGCGCGCACCCTGGGCGAGCGCGGGATCTCCGCCGGCCCGGAGCAGGTGCTGCTCACCTTCGGCGCGAACCACGCCCTGGACCTGCTGGTCCGCCACTTCGTCGAGCCCGGCGACACCGTACTGGTGGAGACGCCGGGCTATTATCCGCTGTTCGGCAAACTCCGGCTGAACAAGGCCCGTATCGCCGGTGTGCGCCGCGGCCCGGACGGGCCCGACCTCGCCGAGCTGGAGCAGCGTATCCGCGAGTACCGCCCACGGCTGATGTTCGTCCAGCCCATGGCCCACAACCCCACCGGCACGGACATGTCGCTGGCGGCCATGCACCGGCTGCTGCAGATCGCCGAACGCCACGACCTGATCCTCATCGAGGACGACGCCTTCGCCGACATCCTGCCCCGCAGCACCCCGCGGCTGGCGGCACTGGATGCGCTGCAACGGGTGATCTACCTGGGCACCTTCTCCAAGACCCTGTCGGCGGCGCTGCGCAGCGGCTTCATCGCCGCGGACCCGCGGCTGATCGCCTCGCTCACCGACATCAAGATGCTCACCGTGGTGACCAGCTCGGGGGCCATCGAGCGGCTCATCCACGACATGATCGTGCGTGGGCGCTACCGCCGCCATCTCACCCGGCTGCGCGACCGCGTCGCCCGCGCCAGCGCCGCCGGGGTCACGGCGCTGGAGTCCATCGGCATCACCGGGATCGAGCCGCCCACCGGCGGCTATTACCTCTGGTGCCCGCTGCCGGAGGGGCTGGACGATGTCGCGGTCGCCCGACGGGCCTCGGCGGAGGGGATCTTCCTGGCACCGTCGTCGATCTTCCACCAGTCGGAGGAGCACCGGCCGCCGGCACTGCGCATCAACGTCGCCCACGCCGCGGACGAGCGGCTGCTCGATTTCCTCCGGCGCGAGACGGCCGGGCGCTGAGCACGCACACCGGCTGACGCCGGATGGCGCTCACGGACAACGGGCCGGAGACTAGGCGCCGGCGCGCCCGAGCATCTCGCGGGCACGGCGGACATCCGCGAGATCCTGTCCGTCCTCGAAGCGGGCGAGCACCGCCTCCAGGGCATGATCCCGGTCCGCCGTGCGGTGCGGAACCACGCCCAGGTCGCGTTGCGCGATGTGAACACGCAGCTGCTCGAGCGCGGCGCCCTGACGTTCGGCAACTGCCTCGGCGTCTTCGAGGTCGCGCGCCGCCGCACCGCGGTCGCCGGAGAGATGCATCGCGAGCTCGGCGCGCCAGCGATAGAGCTCCGGGAGAAAGCAGCGGTTCCCGATACGGGCGACATCGCTCAGGGCCCCGCCGAGCACCTCGCGGGCCCGGCGGTAACGCGACAGCTGCATCAGCCCGGCGATGTGCAGCCGCAGCAGGCTGGTGCTCGCCCCGTACATCACGTGTCGCACATCGGCCGCCGCCCGCTCGCAGAGCTCCACGCCCTCGTGGTCGCCGTCCCGCGCCATGGCCCAGCCGAGCAGCCCCTGCCCGGCCCGCTGCCACAGGGCATAGTCACGGGCCTGGGCGATGGCCAGCACGTGCTCCGCGTCCTGGCGGACCATGGCCGGATCGTCGCGACACTGCGCCAGCAGCGCCCGGAAGGTATAGCAGAACGCCCGGCTCGGCGGATGCCCGGTGATGTCGACCAGGGCGACGGTCTCGTCGATCAGGCACCGGGCACGCCCCGGCGCCCCCACGTTCCACAGGGTCATGGCACCGAGTGAACGCGCGGTAAACGCCGGGTTGTCCCCGAAGCGGCTGACGAGCTCGAGGTGGTCCGTGTTGTCGTAGGCCGCCAGCACGCTCTCCAGGTACGCCCGCGACGCCGGCAGATCGCCACGGTAGAACCGCGTGTTCACCTGCGCGTAGTCCGAGGCGATGCGCATGTGCCGACCCCCGGAGGCGGTTGCGATACGCTCCATCTCGTCGGCGAGACGCTGGGACTCGGCGAAACCGTCGTGGGAGCTGGACGATTCCCACTGCGCCCAGAGAATCAGGAAATGGCGCTGCGGGTCCGATGCCCCGTCGTGGAGCTCGGCGGCGCGCCGGAACGTGGCGTAGACCTCGGCGGCCCCGTAGCCGGAACAGGCCATGCGCGAGAGGCCGAGCCCCAGGAGCACGTCGACCATCCACTCCCGGCGCGTCCCGTTCTCGGGCAGGCCGTCCACGATGTCATGCGCCTCGCTGAACTGGCTCAACGCCTCCATGTGCGCCGCGCGGGCGAGCATCCGGTAGCCGGCACGCACGAAATACGGCAACGCCTCCTCCGCGTTCCCCGCCGCCGCGAGGTGCCGTGCCAGCACCTCCGGGGACTCCCGCCCGCTGTCCGGGTACCGCTCCCGCAGCACCTCGGCAATCCGGGCATGCGCCCTGCGCCGCTCGCTGTCGACCTGGCTCTCGTACACCGCCTCGCGGATGAGCGAGTGACGGAAACGGTACCGGCCGGGGGTCCGGGCCGTGGCGTTGAGCCGCTCCAGGAAACCGATTCCGATCAGGTGAGCGATGCCCCGCTCGAGGTCGTCACCGTCGAGGGTCGAGATGGCGGCGAGGCGCTCGCCGTCGAACTCGCGGCCGAGGGTCGCCGCGAGCTGGGCGAGCCCCCGGGCCTCGGCCAGGGCCTCCATCCGCCCGGCGAGCAGGTCCTGGAGCGTGGCGGGCACGTTCTCCGACGGCGCCCTGAGCCGGTAGTGACGGACCAGCTCCTCGATGAACAGCGGTATGCCGTCACCGTGATAGAGGATACGCTCGCGTACCGCCGCGGACAGGCGGTCGCTGCCCTCCAGCACCGCGAACAGTTCCGCGCTCTCGCGGGCATCGAGGCGCCGGAGCAGGAGCCGCTCCACCGGGTCGTCGACGCGCCAGGGATAGGTGGTACCGGACCGCGCGGTGACCAGCACCATCACCGGGCAGTCCGCGAGCTCCTGGACGAAACGGCGCAGGAGCATCGCCGTGGTCGAGTCGCTCCAGTGCAGGTCCTCCACGACCAGCAGCAACGGCATCCGGGCGGCCATGGCTGCAGCCACCCCGACCAGCAGCCCGAGCACGCTGTCACGACCCTGGGCGGGATCGGCGTACTCGCTGATCAGTGCGTTCGGCCACGCCCCATCGGCCTCGATAAGCCGCCCCAGCACCCCGGCACTGCCCGGCGGCATGCCCGGAAACGCCTCGACGAAGGCATTCACCCGGGCGACCCACTGGTCATCGCTCCCGTCGGCGTCCGTGCCGGGCAGGTGCTCCCGGAGCGCGCGGATCACCGGCAGGAGCGGCTGTCGCAGCGTTTCCGCGTTGCAGCGCATCACCACGGCCAGGCCCTCCTCGCGGGCACGAACCTCCGAGACCAGCCTCTGCACCAGGCGCGACTTGCCGATGCCGGGCTCGCCCTCCATCGCCACCAGGGCGAACCGTCCCCCGCGCACGCCCTCCCAGGCTTGCCGCAGACGCCGGAGCTCGTCTTCACGGCCGATCAGCGGTGACATGCCGCCCTCGCGGCCCGAGAGCGCGACACGGTCCTCGATCCCCCGGTCGCCGGTGACCCGGTGGAGCCCGATGGTCTGCTCGCCGTTGCCCACACGCACCGTATCGAAGTACACACGTACCCGCTCGTGCACGGTATCGGTGACCACGCACTCACCCGCGGGTGCCGCCTCGGCGAGACGGAGCGCGGCATCCGATAGCTCGCCGCTGGGGTCCGGCAGCGCCGTGCTGCCGGCGGTGAGCATCCGCCCGGAGTGCACGGCAACGCGGGCGCTGCCCGGCGATCCCGACAGGGCCTCCCGGGTGATCCGCAGGCCGGCACGCACCGCCTGGATCGTGGCCGAACCGCTCGCCACCGGATAACCGAAGTACAGGACCAGGCGGCCGCCGTGAGAGCGGCCGGCGAGACCGCCGTGCTCGTCGGCGATGACCCCGGCCTGCCGGGTCATCTCCGCGATCCCGCGCACGCGCTCCTCGCTGTCCCAGTCCGCGGGCAGCTGCAGGCACACGGCCACCACCGTGACCAGACGCCGCTGGAGCTCCGGCTCCCCGGCCGCCTGCATCGACTGCCGGATCTCCCGGCGCCGGGCGATCGCCCGATCCCGGAGGGCGGCGGTCGCCGCATCCGGCGCCACGTCGAGCTCGCTGGCGAGGGTTTGCGCCAGGCGTTCGTAATGCTCGACGGCCTCGTCACACCGGTCGGCGTTATACAGCGTCCACAGCAGCAGCCGGTGTACCGTCTCGTCGAGGGGCTCGACCTGCAGAAACCGGCGCAGGGGGTCGAGGGCCCGCTCCGGGGCCTCGGCGCGGGCGAGGCAGTGCGCGACCTGCTCGAGGATGCTCCGGGCCCGGTCCCGGAGCGTCGTGCGCCGCTGGAGCAGCCACTCCATCACCGGCTGCGGCAGCTCGCTCGCGGTGAACCCCTGCAGGAAAGGACCGCGGTACACCGACACCGACTGCTGCATGAGGTCCAGGGCAGCGCGGCATCCGGCGGTCCTCACGTGTCCGCCGCAGCATTCCGGGCCGGCGCCGATAACGCCCGTGTCCAGCCAGCACGGCAGGCGGCTGTCCAACCCGACCGCTTCACGGCTGACCAGCAACGGCCCCTCGCCACCGGGGTCCGCGGGCAGACGCTGGCGCAGGTGGTGGAGCGTCTGCCGGAGATTGTTACGCGCGGTCCTCTCGCCCACCTCCGGCCAGAACAGGCCCGCCAGGCGGATTCGGGACAACGGCTCCCGCGCCTCCTGCACCAGATAGGCGAGCAGCGCGCCGGTCTTGGTGTCGTCGAGCCCATCGACCGGCACACCACGGATCGATACTTCCATGGGGCCGAGGCAACGGACCACCACCCCGTCGGACACGGTTTCCGACGGCGGCGCTGCATGAACGCTGCCGGCCTGACTTGCCCCATTCGCGCGCATCCGCGCCACCCCCTTTCCGGCCTGATCCCTGCGCCCGTGGCCACGGGCCGGTACGCCGGCGCGCGCCCCGTTATGCCGGCGTTATCGGTTCGATCATTGGTTTTGTCCGTAAACAAACTAACGCACGGATCACGGCCTGGCCAGAAACCCGGCGACGCCGTCACCGCGGCAACCGGAACCGCGGGCGGCGCATGAAAACGGGGGATTGCGCCGCGACGCCCCCTCGTCAGGGCCCCTGAGCGATCCGTCTCACGGCCATGGCGGGCCGGTATAACGCGGCCCTAACGCGGCGGGCGTTATAAACCGCAACCCAGATTGCATGAACCGTCGCCGGGCACCCCGTCAGTGACGCGTGGCACACCGGGATGCCGGCGGACAACGTCATTCCCCAATCGCTCGTGGCCGCCGAGGCCACGCCGCACAACGTGGTGACGGAGACCGAACGGATGAAGGCGAACACAGCTGTCGGGTCGCGTCGTAACGGCGGTTTCACGCTGGTCGAGATGGCCATCGTGCTCGCGGTAATCGGCTTGATCCTGGGCGCGGTGATGATCGGCCAGGACGTACAGCGCAATGCCGAGTACACCAAGATCAAGCGGACGTTCATCGACCAGTGGGCCGTTGCCTATAACGCGTACTACCAGCGCATGGGCGTGCCCGTGGGGGACAGCCAGACCGAGCCGCAGCTGATGGTCAACGGCCAGGTCTTCGTGGACGACGACAACCGCTCGGGCGCCGACGGCGACATGTCCGACGAGACCGGCCCCGGGGCGCTGTGCGTCGGCAACGGCGACACCGCGGGCCTCCGCGACCTGATGCTGCAGGCCGGCGTGGAGCTGCCCCCGGGACGCGGCGAGGGCTTCGAGGATCGTTACGTCTATCTCGACAGCAACGGCAATCCCCAGGAAATCCAGGTCTGCTTCCAGTGGAACCCGCCGGGCACGGATTCCGGCTCGGGCAACGTCATGACCATCTCCGGGCTGACCCCCGACCTCGCGCGCTACCTCGATCAGGCCACCGACGGCCAGGCCGACGCCAGGGAGGGCGTGTTCCGCCAGGAGGGCATCGGCGACGGCACCGACAACGAGCCCGGCGCGCAGTGGACGGCCAATAACACCTTCCGGACGGGCGCCGACGACGTTACCGCCGATGGCGAGGGGCGCAGCCGGGACGAGGACCAGGTCGTTACCGTCACCGCCCACTACAAGATGAACCAGTGATTCGGAGAGCCGTCATGCAGAACCTCAAGCAGCGCCCGTCCCGGGCGGCCGGCTTCACCCTCGTGGAGATGGCGATCGTGCTCGCGGTCATCGGCCTGATCCTGGGTGCGATCGCCATCGCCGAGGACGTGCAGCGCAACGCCGAGTACACCAAGATCGCGAACAAGTTCCTCTATCAGTGGAAGGAGGCCTACGACCAGTACTACCAGCGCACCGGCGTGGTCCTCGGGGACTGCCAGCAGGCGCCCACGTACATGGTCAACGGCGCCGAGACCACGTTCACCGGCAGCGACGGCGACGTCTGCGAGCGCCAGAGCGCCTGGGCCGGCGGCAGCGGTGCCGCGGGCATCCCGGCCAACTTCGACAATACCGGGCTGCGCGTGTGCAACGGCGCCGGCTACGGCAGCGGCGCGGGCAGCGACAACACCGGCGGCGCCGGTCTCGCCGAGCAGAATCTGCGTGATCTGATGCTGCGCGCCGGTATCGGGATGCCCCCCGGCCGGGGCGAGGGCTTCGAGGACCGTTACCTCTACGAGGACACCAACGGCAACTCCGCGGAGGTCCAGATCTGCTTCCAGTGGAACCCGGAAGGCACCCCCTCGGGGGCGGGCAACGTCATGGTCGTGCGCGGGCTCACCCCCGACCTGGCGCGCTTCATCGACCAGCTGATCGACGGCAGCGCCGACGCCCGCGAGGGGCGGTTCCGCATCCAGGCCGCCGACCAGGCGGACGACGCCGGCGGCGCGAACGCCCCGGGCTACGAGTGGGAGGCCAACAATACCTACTCCCAGGCGAACAACCCCACGGTCGGCGGCGGCGGTCCCGACTCGCAGAGCTTCACCGGCGAGACCGCCGACGAGACCGACGATGCCCTCGACGAGGACCGCGTCGCGCTGCTGACCGCCCACTGGACGATGGGGCAGTAGGCCATGGTGCGCGGTCTTCGAGTGGTGCTGTTCGTCGTGCTGCTGACGGCGCTCGCCGCCGCTGCCTATCACGCCCGTTCGGGGGTGAAGGCGCTCGCCGATGCCCGCCAGTCCACGGCGACCGCCCAGCGCCGTCTCCAGGTGCTGGACCAGCGGCTCGCCGCGCTCGAGGACCGGCGCGCCTACGCAAAGCGCGTGGACGCGCTCCTCGCCCGTGCGGACCGGCTCGAGCTGGACGGCGGGCGCTGGAGCGAGCGCCGGATACGCTTCACCCGTGACCAGGTTCCCCGTGACCGGGCCCTGGACCTCCTCGGGACCACGGTCAGCGGCAGTCGCTCGATCTTCATCCCCGATGCCTTCGAGTTCAGCGTCCTCGAGGCCGGGCAGGGCCTGTTCCGGCGCCCGGCGTGGGACGACCGGGAGGTGAACCTGGCGCTCTCGGGCACGCTGCATCTGCTGCTGGAGGAATCGCCCCGATGAAGACCGACGTGATCCTGGTCGACGGCGAGCGGTGGCGGTGGTTCGGCCACCGCGGCGAGACCGCGGTGGTGGATCCCTACCCCCGCCTGCACCGCCCCGCGAGGGTGCTGGTCAACTTCTCCGGCGCGTTCACGGGCGTGCTCCGGTTCGAGGGCAAGACGCAGTTCGCCCGCGCCCTGATCGACCGGGAGGTCCGGCGGGAGGGCTGGGTCGACGGCCCGAACCACATCGTCATACATCACCTTTCCAGGGCACGCGACGGCGGCCAGGCGTTCTACACCGCCGTCCCCCTCGAGGCATGGCAACGCCTGCTCCAGTGGATCCGCGGCGAGAACGACCACTGCCTCGTCTACCCGGCGGGCGCCCTGCTCGCCGACGTCCGCGAGGGCGAGGGCCGGATCCTGCACCTGGACCGGTGTCTGCTGGTGTTCGCGCGGGGACGGGATGACCTGTCGTTCGAGGACGTCTACAGCGCCACCGGCGAGGCCGAGGACCAGCAGCTCGCGGCACGGACCCTCGGGGCCAACATCGCCGCGTTCGCCGCTCAGTCCGGCCACGCCGGGCCGCTGCGCCCGGAGTGGCTCACCGCCCTGGCGGCCCCGGACGACGAGCTGGAGACCTCGTTGATCGAGCGCGTCCAGGATGCCGCGGGCGTACCGGTCCGCCGCACACGCTCGCAGCGCTTCCGCGACGGGGACGGAGAGGTCCTCAGCGCCCTGCCCCGGGCCGTCAACCGCCTCGGTGCCGCTGCCAGCAGCAACCCCGTCCGCGAAAAGACGGCGTGGTGGTCCGAGTCAATGGCCCCGGCGGTGCTCACCGCGGTCGGCGCGCTCGCCGTCGGTCTCGGCGCCGCCGGGCAGTACACCCACGGTCTCGCGGCACAGGAACGCGAAAGCGCGCGGACGCTGAAGGCAGCGGTGCAGGACAGAAGCGCGAGGATCCGGGAGGCAGACTTCCCCGACCGCTCCGGCACCGTCGCGGAACTCTCGGCCTTCGTCGGCCGCCTCGACCGGGGCGCCCCCTATACCCCGGTCCAGGTGCTCGCCAGCATCCGCGAGGCCGCGGGGCCGGGACTGACCGTCTACCGCGTCCGGCTGGAGTCCAGCCCGCGCGACGGCTACCGGCTGCGTGTGGACGGCACCGCCGGCAACGAGGACGGCGGCGCCATACGGCGATTCCTGGCAACGCTACGCCGGGACGGCTGGCACCCCGTCCCCCTGAAGCCCGCATCGGATGCCCCCGGCAGCTTCTCCTACCGGTTGGCCCCCGGGAGCCAGGACACATGAAATACCTGTTCGTCGTGTTCAACGCCGCCGCCGTGATCATCGTCGGGTGGGTCGTCGCCGACCTGCCACAGGTGCGCGACGGCGGGGACCGCGGTCTTGCGCGCCCGGAGGCCGGCCTTCCGCAGATCTCCCGGGTCGACGAAACCCGTCGCGAGCGCCTTACCGCCGCCGAGCGCTCGCTGGACTCGCTGGCACGCCTCATGGCCCAGCGCCGCCGCGTGGAAACGGACACGCTGCTCGCCACCGCGCGCCGCCCCGAGCCCGAACCGGAGCCGGCACCGCCGGAGGACGGCACCGAGCGTGTCGCCCGGGCACCGCTGCCCGAGCGCAACCTGACACTGCTGCTCGACGGCCAGCGGCGGATGGCCATGGTGGACGGCAGGCTCGTCCAGACCGGCGATGCGCTCCCCGGGGGCGGCACGGTGACCCGGATCGGGACACGCAGCGTCGTGGTACGGGAACGTCGCGGGCGGCGGCAGAAGCTCACGCTGCCCCCGGAGCAGCTGCAGCTGGGGACGCTCCGCCCCGGCGCCGGCGACGGCAACGTGAACTGACCGCAGACTGACGGAATTGGGTGTCCAGGTGAATCGCCAAGCGCTCTACGGTTTCCTCATCGGCATCGCCACCCTCGCGGCGGTGGTGATCTGGTTCTACGCCTTCGTAATGCCGGGTGGCGTACCCGAGCCGCCCGCCGCGAACCTGCCGAGCACGCAGGACACAACGGAGCGCGCCGCGGCGCCGGAGCCCCGGGACCGCGAGCCGGCGGAGACGGCCGAACCCCGGCCCGAAGTGGCTACCGACGAGGCGCCTCCCCTGTTCCAGCAGGAGCGCAAGCCGGCCCCATCCGGGCAGGACGGCAACCAACACACCGACGGGTCGGCCCTCGGAGAGGGAGGCAGGGTCCGCCGCATTCAGCGGGAGCTCGCCAGCATCGCCCAGTCCCCGGGACAGGGATCGCCCCAGCGGGTCGGGGAGCTGCTGGGCCAGCTCCGCAGCACGCTGGGCACCAGCGAGGTGGCCGGCGTCGACCTGAGGCGGCTGGAGGAGACGGTAAAGAACGCGGGGCGAATCCAGTCGCTCGCCAACGAAATGAAGTCCATTGCCGACGACCCCGGCAAGCAGGACCGGCAACGCATCCGGGGAATCCTCGCCGAAATGCGCCGGCTCCAGGGACAGCTTCCCGAGGAAGCCCGGGAGCTGAAGGGTGGGGAATAGCCATGGGGAAGCGGCCCTTGGCAACGGTGGCGGGCTTCACGCTCATCGAGCTGGCCGTGGTGCTGGCGGTGGTGGGCCTGCTGGTGTGGACCGTGAGCAGCGGCTACCTGAATCTCGGCAGCGTCCGCGACCGCCAGGCGGCGGTGCGCCACGGGGCCGAGGTTCGCGACGCGATACGGGCCTTCGCGCTGGCGAACGCCCGTCTGCCATGCCCGGACACCTCCGGCGACGGCCGGGCGGGAGACTGCTCCGGCAACCGGACGCAGACCGGTCGCGTCCCCTACGAGACGCTGCACATGGGGGTACCCGAAGACGCCCGCCGCGCGTTCTACGGGGTCTACCGCAACGGCGATGCGGATGCCGATCTGGCAGTTGCCGGGGACCGCAGCGGGAACGGGCGCCTCGACACGACGGACCTGATCATCGGCCTGGGCAACGCGGCCGACACGCCGGTGAGCACCGACGAGATCTTTCTGACGGGCGACGACGGCACCCAGGGGACGATCGACTGCGCCGGCAACGCCGTGCGCAACGTGGCGTTCTTCCTGGTCGTGCCGCTGACGGACCGCGACGGTGACGGCGGGCGCTTCGACTCCGTCCATACCGGGCCGTGCGCCTATGCACCGGGCACCGGCGCCACCCGTAACCGGGACGACGTCGTCACCGCGGAGGGGTTCGCGTCGCTCGCCGGCTGGTTGAACGCACGGTAACGGCCCCGGCACGGGCCCGAAAATTCCTTTCCCCGAAAAGTGAGAGTCAATGGGATGAGCATCGCCGGCAAAAGCGCAACGAGGAGTGTCCTGCTAGCGGCCGCGGCCGCCGTGTTGCTGGCCGGGTGTGCCCAGCAGCCCACACGCAGCCTGCAGAACATGGACAAGGTGGATACCAAGACCACCAGGAAGGTCGCCTCGCGCACCGCCAAGCAGTCCCGCAAGCTCCAGGAAGCGATGGACCGGCTGCGGGAGAAGGTCGAAAAACGCTCCGAAGAGCCGGCGATCGAGCCGGTGAAGCCCAAGTTCGACCCGCTGGAGGCGGAGACCGTCTCCCTGAGCCTGTCGGGCGCCCGCATCGGCGAGGCACTGCGGGCACTGAGCGCGAACTCGTCGCTGAACCTGATCATCGACCCCCGGGTCGTCGAGCTCGACCAGCGCGCCACGCTCTCCCTGCGCGAGGTCAGCGTCCGCGAGGCCATCGAGAACATCCTCGATATCTACAACGTGCACGGCGAGGTCCAGGGCAAGACCCTGCGCGTATCGCTGATGCAGGAGAAGCTCTACTCGCTCGACTTCCTCGACACCGCGAGCAGCCTGCAGATGAGCGACGGCGGTAATGTCTTCGGCGCCGGGGCCAGTGCCACCGGCGACGGCGGAGGCGGCTCCGGGGCGCTACAGGGGCACCTCACGCTGAAGGCAAGCGGCGGCGTGACGGAGAGCCCCTACCAGGTGGTCGAGGGCAGCGTGCGCAACATCCTCGGCAACGAACAGGGCAGCGGCGGCGACGACGAGGAGCAGCGTCAGCGTACCGGTAGCCAGCGCTCGACAGTCTCGGTGGACGAGGTCTCCGGGTCCCTCTACGTCAAGGGACGCCCGGAGAAGATCCACGCCGTCGACCGCTACATCACACAGCTCAAGGACACGGTAGGGCGGCAGGTCTTCATCGAGGCCCAGCTCATCGACGTGCGCCTCAGCGACGGCTTCAAGTTCGGCATCGACTGGACCGTGCTGCGGGACAACTTCGGGGGCGTGATCACCGGCGCCGCGACTCAGCTCGGCGGCACCACGGCCAACCTCCCCAACGCCGGCGGGGCCCTGCCGGGGACCTCGCTGACCATCCCGCAGCGGAACGTGACCGACGGTAACGGCAAGTCCCTGGGCGTCGCCTACCGGGACGGCAATTTCGGCGCGATCCTCCAGGCGCTCGACTCCTTCGGCAGCGTCTCCGTGCTCTCGAACCCGAATATCCTCGCCCGCAACGGCACGCCGGCGATGCTGAGCGTGGGCACCACCTCGCGTTTCGTCTCCAGCAGCTCGGTGACCGAGACCGCACCGGGCGGCGGCGCCACCACCACCACCTCGGACGTTGAGACCGATTCGGTGTTCTCCGGCGTCATGGTGGGCGTGGTCCCCTACGTCCGGGATAACGGCTCCGTCGAGCTGCTGGTCCGCCCGATGCAGACGGAGGTGGACGAGCAGAGCCTGCAGCTGGTCGACGTCGGCGGCGAGACCCGGGTCTCCCTGCCGGAGGTCAACCTCAAGGGCCTGACCACCACGCTGCGGCTGAACGACGGCGACGTCGCCCTGATCGGCGGACTCATCGACCAGACCAGCAGCAAGAGCGACGAGGGCGTGCCCGGCGTGTCGTCAGTGCCCCTCGTGGGCCGGCTCTTCGGCACCCGCGAGCGCCTGACGGAGACCCGCGAGCTGGTGGTCGCCCTCCGCGTGCACGTGCTATGAGCCTGATCCACCGCGCGCTCAAGGAGGTCGAGGGGGAGACGGCCCGCGGCCCCCTGCCCCCGGCGGGTTCGACGGCCGGGCCGCGGCGCTGGCCGCGCCGGCTCGCGGGGCTGGCGACCGTCGCCGTTCTCGGTGCAGTGAGCCCGCTGCTGGCGATGCGGCTGCTGGCCCCGGCGCCTGAACCCCCGCGGCCGGCCGCCGCCGAGGCGGTCGTCATACCGTCCCCCCCGGAGACGGGCGTGAACGAGAGGGCCACGGGAGCGGCGTCATCGGCGGCGGACGTCCGGGATCCAGCCCCGTCCCCCGTAACGGCGGCACCGGAGCGGCCGGGGGACGCCCCGGAGGCCATCACGGTGGCGGACACGCGCGAGCCGGCGGAACACGGGCGCACCGATCCGGACGCGGATCGCGGAGAGGTGCAGGAGACGGACCGGCACGGGGCGCCGGCAGACACGGCGGGCACCGCGGCCAACGCCGACAGTGGCCCGCCGCCGGCGGACAACGGCGCCCGGGACGAGGGTACGGACAGGGCATCGAATGACGGCGACGACACACCGTCCGGCGTCGCCGCGGCAGCGAATGACACGCCGGCGACGGGCGGGCAAAAACACGGCACGGAGCCGGTTTCCCCTGACACCGGCGACACCGGCCGGACCGCCTCACCGCCCTCCCCGGCAGCCGGGGCCCGGGAGACGCGTACACCGGACGGCACCACCGCGAACCGGGCGAGCAGCACGCTCACGGGCGGGGCGCTCGAGCACGCCCGTGAACTGTATGCCCGGATGATGCGCCAGATCGCCGCGGGTGACTGGACGGCCGCCGGGGACACCCTCGACGAGGTGGCCACGCTGCTGCCGGCCGGACACGTGCTGCGCCTGCGCATGGAGGGCTGGTTCGCGTTCAGGCACGAGGACTACGACCGGGCCCGGGACCGGTACCGGCAGATCCTCGAGCGCTTCCCCGGGGACGAGGAGGCGGGCATCAACCTCGCCTACATCCACCTGCGCGAGGGCGACAGGGAGCGCGCCCGCGAGGTACTGAAATCGGCGCGCCGGCACTCACCCGACTCGGACGCCCTGGAGCGGGCCGTACGCCGGCTTGGGATGTGACGCGATGGCACAGGCGTTCACCGCACACGCATATCTGGGACTCAGCCGGCATCCGTTTCCACCGACACCGGATCCGGCAGCGTACTACTACACGCACGGCATGGAGCAGGAGCTCGCCGAACTGGCGCACTGTATCGACACCCGCAAGGGCATCATGCTGGTCACCGGCGAGGTGGGCCTGGGCAAGAGCACGCTCCTGCGGCGGCTCCTCGACGCGCACTCCGGCGGCGACATGGCCTTCGCACTGGTGTTCAACACCTTCCTGCAGGGGCCGGAACTGCTGGCGGCGATCTGTGCGGATTTCGGCCTGGAGCCCGCCGACAGCGTCTCCGTGAACCTGCAGCGGCTCAACGACTTCCTCATCGCCGAACGGCGGGCGGGACGCAACTGTGTACTGCTCGTCGACGACGCCCAGAACCTGAGCATCACCAGCCTCGAGCTGGTGCGCCTGCTGAGCAATCTCGAGACCGGGCAGGACAAGCTCCTGCAGATCATCCTGTGCGGCCAGCCGGAGCTTGAGCAGACCCTGGAGGCGGACTCGCTGCGCCAGCTCCGCAGCCGCATCGTCAAGCGCCTGCGGCTGGCCCCGCTCACCGCCGCGGAGATCCCCCGGTACGTGGAATTCCGCGTCAATGCCGCCGGTGACGGCGGCCGCCTGGGTCTCGGACCCGGCGCCGCCCGCGCCCTGTTCCAGGCCACCGGGGGGAATCTCCGCAGCCTGCACCTGATCCTCGACCGTTGCCTGTACGGCCTCGTCGGCCGGCAGGGCACCGCCATCGACGCCGGCCTCGTGCGCGAGGCGGCCCGCGAGCTGGGTTACCGCCCCGCTCGCCGCAGACCCCTGCGGTTCGCGGCCGCGGCGGCAGCCACGTTCGCCGTCGCCGCGGCCCTCACCTCGCTTGGCGTACACCAGTCCATCGACGAACCGGGGGCGGCGGGCGACTGGATATCCCCGGTCCTCGCGGCGGTGCACACCCCCTTCGATGACAGCGGACCACCACCGGGCGGCCCCGGGGACGGAAAGATCCGGCTCCTCCCCGTTCCCTCACCGCAGCCGGCGCACGCGGCCGGCGGCGGTATCGACGACCTGGCCACCGCTGTGCGTGAGCGGCGCCCGGCCACCCGCAGTACCGCCGGGGCGACGTGCATGGACACGCTGCGCGCCCGCCACGGCCCGGACGGCGTAAGCCTGCGGCCGCTGCCGCGCCGGCTGGGTCGGGCCATCGCGGGCGACGCCTCGCGCCAGCTGTGCACGCTGAGCGTGCACGACCGGCGCTGGATCGCGATGCCCGTGATGCCGCCGTTGCGTGAGGGCGCACTGGTCCGCCACGTGCAGAAGCGGCTCGTCGACCGGGGCCTGCTCGAGCCGGACGGGGTGGATGGCCTCATGGGCCCGGTCACCCAGGACGCGCTGCAGCGGTTTCAGCGCACCACCGGCATCCCCGGCACCGGGGAGATCGACTCGTTGACCATTCTTGCGCTGCGGGTGCTCGGCGGTGACCGCCGCCAGCGACTCACCCGGAGCGATTGAGGACCGCTTCATCATGCTCGACCACGATCCGCAGGAGAGTCAGCAGCCCGACACCGACGGGCCCCCGGAGGGCACCGCCCCGGTCCGGCTCGGCGAGCTGGTGGTCCGCAAGGGCCTGATCACCGAAGCCGAACTCGAATTCGTGCTGCAGAAGCAGGGCGTCGAGAACGGGCGCCTCGGCAACCTCCTGGTCGCCCACGGGCTCGCGACCCAGAAGGACATCGCGCGCGTGCTCGCCGAACAGCAGAGCCATCCGGCGGAGTTCGCCGACATGGACACGCTGCCGGAGCCCCACCCGGAGGCAACCCAGCCCTTCAACCAGGCGCTGTGCCTCTCCCGGGGGTTCCTGCCGCTGGCCCTGGAGGGCGAGACGCTGACGGTGGTGCTCGGCGACGGCAGCCCCGAAGAGATCGCCGATCTCGTACGCCGGCGTACCGGCTGGCGGGTACGCTTCCTCCAGGGGGAGTTCGCCCGGGTGGCCCGCGCGGTGCGGCAGCACTTCTACTTTGCCGACAATCCGCCCGAGCACGTGATCCAGCGCGAGATCCGGATGCTCGAGCGCGATGTGGACCGCGTCTACAGCCCGGAGCGCCTGCTCGAATACATCCTCACCCTGGCGGTGCGGGAGCGTGCCACCGACGTGCACATCACCCCCGCGGAGAACAGCCGCCACGTCCTTTTTCGCGTGGACGGCGTCCTGCGGCCCATGTTCGGCCTGTCGGTGGTGCTCGACCGGCTGAACAGCTACATCAAGCTGTGCGCGGAGATGGACGTCGCCGAACAGCGCCTGCCGCAGGACGGCAGCTTCAACCGCGTGGTGCTGGACCAGCCCTTCACCCTGCGCGTGTCCACGCTCATCACCGAACACGGCGAGCGCATGGTGCTGCGCCTGCTCCCGGAGCGCAGCGACCTCGACAAGCTCCAGGACCTGGGCTTCATCGGCGAGGACGTGGACGAGCTCTCCGAGCTGTTCTCCCGGCCCCACGGCCTGGTGCTGCTCACCGGGCCCACGGGCTCGGGCAAGAGCACCACGCTGCACGCGGCCCTGCGCATGCAGCCACTGATCGAGCGCAACGTCCTCACCGTGGAGGACCCGGTGGAATACCGCGTCCCCGCCGTGTGCCAGACGGAGGTCAACCAGCGCTCCGGCTACGGCTTCTCCAACGCACTGCGCTACTTCCTCCGTCACGACCCCGACGTGATCCTGGTGGGCGAGATCCGCGACGACGAGACCGCGCGCGCCGCCATCGACGCCTCCTCCACCGGACACCTGGTGCTCTCCACGCTGCACGTCGGCAGCATCTTCGGCGTCGTCCCGCGCCTGAAGCTCCTCGGGGTCGACGTGGAGACCATCGCCGAGAACCTGGTCGGCGTGATCAACCAGCGCCTCGTGCGCCGGATCTGCCCCATGTGCCGGGTCGCGATCGGACCCACGACGGCCCAGCGCGAGTGGCTCGGGCTGGAGACGGACCAGCCCGTGTACGAGGGCGCCGGCTGCCGTCACTGCCGCGGGACCGGCTACCTCGGGCGGGTGCCGGTCTACGAGATGCTGCTCCCGGACCGGGACGTCGCCGACGCCATCGCCGTGGACAGCTCCCGCGGCGAGCTCCGGCACATCTCCCAGGCCAGCGGCATGCGGCCCATCGGCGTGCTCGCGCGCCAGCGGGTCACCGACGGCGAGACCACCGTCGACGAGATCAACCGCGCCATCGGGAGGAACCTGTCTTGACGGCGCTCAGGACCTATTACTATCGCGTGCTCATGCCCCACGGGGCGCTCCGGACGGGCTTCTACCGGATCGCGGTGGAGCAGGACTTCTCCGCACGGTTGCGCCTCGAGCAGGAGTTCGACGGCACGGTGGTCAGCCTGTGGCCGCTGCCCCGCCCCGTCACCGCCGCCTGTGACGGTCTCCGGCGCATGATCCACCGCGGGATCCGCGCCGAGGACCTCGCCGGCTTCCTCCGCGACATGGGCATCATGCTCCGCGCCGGCGTGCCGGCGCTGGACGCCCTGCGCACCATCATCGGCGAGGGCGAGACCACCGGCACCAGGGGGATCACCCGCATCGCGCGGCAGATGCACGACGACCTGGACGCGGGCGTGTCGGTCAGCGAGGCGTTCGCCCGGCGCCCGGACGTCTTCCCGGAGACCGTCCGGAACCTCGTCGCCATCGGCGACCAGTCGGGCAACCTCGACCGCATGCTCATCGAGGGCGCGGAACACACCGAGCGGATGGTGAACATCCGGCGCGACATCCGCACCGCGCTCATCTACCCGATCTTCGTATTCGCCTCAATCATCGCCGTCGCGGCGTTCTGGATCACCTACGTCGTCCCCACCATGGGCGACCTCTTCGAGCAGCTGAACGCCGAGATGCCGGCGATCACCAGAAACCTCATCGCCTTCTCGGACCTGGTCGCCGGTAACGCCCTCGCGGTGATCCTGGTACTGGCGGCGCTGATAGCGGGCATCACCTGGGCGGTGCGCAACCACGAGCCCACACGCCATGCGATGCACACCCTCGCGCACCGGCTGCCGGTGACCCGCGTGCTGGCGACCTCCTCCGGGATGGCGGCGATCAGCGAGCACCTGGCGATCCTGGTGCGCTCGGGGCTGGACATCGTCACCAGCCTGGACGTGCTCACCCGCGCGACCGGCGACCTCTACTACCGCCGGCGACTCGCCCGGGTGCGCGAGGCGGTCACCCGCGGCGAGGGCGTGGCGTCCTCCATGCGCGCGGTGGGCGGCTTCCCCGCGATGGCGGTCCGCATGATCGCCGTCGGCGAGGACAGCGGCTCGATCGACGAGCAGCTCGACCACCTCTCGGCGGAGTACCGCAAGCGCCTGGACGTGGTCATCGCCTCGCTCTCCGAGATCATCAAACCCGCGATCATCCTGGTCGCCGGCGCGCTGTTCTTCGTACTGGTGCTGGCGCTGCTCATCCCGATCTACGACCTCATCCGCCAGGCCATGCAGATCTCCGCGGGAGGCGTGTGACCGTGTTCCCCCGTGCGCTCCCCGACATGAAACGCCAGCACGGGCTCGGGCTCGTCGAGACCCTGCTCATCACCCTGCTGGTGGGCGGCGCCCTCGTGGCCGGCACGCTGTGGCTGCAGATCCACACCGCGAGCGGGCAGGCCCGGGAGCAGGCCGATATCCTCCGGCAGGCCGACCGGGCGCTGCTCGGCTTCGCCACGGCCCACTACCGCCTGCCCTGTCCCGACACCGACGGCGACGGCCTCGAGGACTGCAGCGGCGGCGCCATCAAGGGTGCGCTGCCCTGGCGCGACCTCGGGGTCGAGGATCCGGCCCTGCGCGCGCGCATCCGCCAGCTGGCGTACATGGTCGACCGCACCGGCGCGGACCTGGCCAGCGCCGCGAACCGTTTCGATCCCGGCTCCGTCGGGACCGCGGAGTTCCGGACCGTGGACGACGACGGCCTCGTCGGCCACGACGGCGGCGACAACGAGTTCCGCGTGTTCGACAACGTCGGCACCCCGGACCTCTGCCTGGGGATCAGCCGGGCCGCCAACGCGTCCGCACCGACGGTCGGCGGCGCCGGCGGCTCGCCCGTGGCCTATGCCATCGCCCACCCTGGCAGCCGGGACATGGACGGCAGCGGCGGGCTGTTCGACGGGGAGAACGCCGCCGCCGGCCCGGTCATGGCCGACCCCGGGCGCGCCGCCGGCAGCGGCTACGACGACCGGGTCGTGCAGCGCAGCCACGGCCGCCTCTCGGAGGCGCTGAACTGCAGCAGCCTGATCCTCTCCCTAGAGGGGCTGTCGCTGGGCGTCTCCGCCGTGGACGAGGTCCATTCCCAACAGGAATGGCTCATCGGGAGCTCCAGCGTCGCCGCCGCAGTGAACGCGGTGAAGATGGCCATCGCCGGGACCAAGGCGGTGATCGCCGGCGGCACCCTCGGCACATCCATCACCGAGCTGTCCGCGGCATCGGCCGCGCTGAGCGCCGCCATCAGCACCTGCGTGGTCATCGTCGGCTGCGCCGAGATACCGCACGCGGCGGCGTGGACCGCTGCGGCCGGGGTGGCGGTGGGCGCGAGCTCGGCGGCGATCATCGCCAACGTCGCCGCCTACGGCCTCAACCTCGGGGCTCTGATCACGAACCTGACCGTCGCCGTGCAGATGGGCGTGGAACTCGACGAAGTGGACACCGGTCTCGGCAACGGTGGCGGCATCGACATTGACAGCCTGGTCGGCCTGGACGAGGTGAACGACCAGCTGATCGAGGCCCGTGACCAGGCCCAGGACGAGCTCGACGAACGCGAGGAGGAGCTCGACGAGGCCTTCGACGAGCGCCAGGACGCCTGCCGCTGCGGCGACGCCGGGCAGTGCCGCAATTACTACGACAACTGGGGCTGGGGCCTGGACGCGTTCCTCGACGACGAGATGCGCTCGATCATGAACGAGGTCAGCAACAAGGCCGACGACACCGATGCGGACGTCGACCTGGTCGACGAGCTGCGCGGCGATGCCGCGGACAACCTCGAGGCGCAGCAGGCACTCGAGCAGGCGATCGACGACCGCGACCGTGCCGAACGCGACGAGGACTTCGGCGACGACGCCGGCGGGGCCGACGACGCCCTCGGCTCGGCGCGCGACGAGGTCGAAGCCGAGCTGGAGAGCCGCATCGACGAGGTCAACGAGCGGATCGACGGGCTCCCCGGGGACCCGGCGGACACCGAGGAGGGCCAGCGCCTGCTCGAGGAGCGGCAGACGCTGCAGGAGACCCTCGACGACCTCGGCAGCACCACCTCCGGGCAGTCCAGCGACGAGCAGCTGGAGAGCATAGAGAGCTCCATCGACGACATCGACGCCGAGATCGCGAATGTCGAGTGCCTGCTCGGCGAGCGCGACGACGCAAGCTGCACGAACGGGGAAACGGTCGACGACCCGGACCGGCGCCAGCAGCTCAACAACCGCCTCGACGAGCTCGAGGAGAGCCGGCGCTCGCTGTTCGAGCAGAAGATAAGGATCGACCCGGACATCGACGAGCTCGAGGCGCGCATCGACCAGGCGGAGTCCGAAACCGAGCGCACGAAGGAGGCGTTCGAGGACCAGCGCCAGGAGGTGATCGACGCGGCACAGGGCACCTACGAGGAAGAGGTCGAGGTCTGCGAGACCAACGCGGACGGCGAGCAGGAATGCCACACGGAGACGAAGACGCGCACCGTCGACAGGACTGACGAGATGGAGGACGCGATCGACGACTATTTCCAGGCCAAGGCCGAGCGACCCGGAGACCAGCCGGACGATGCCGACTCCGATTTCGAGGCGTGCTTCATCGCCGACCGCGAATGGCGCCTCGCCCGCGACGGCGTGGAGAACGCCCGCGAATCGCGGGACCAGGCCCAGCGCGCACTGGACGAGTTCAGCGACCCCTCGACCGAGGAGCCGTCCGGCGAGCCGCCGGTACTCTGGGACCGGACCGGGGAGATCCTCGAGCGCTCCGACGAGAAGGGGGGCAGCCTATGACACGCGTGACGCCGGCGCGCGGCTTCTCCCTGATCGAGCTCGCGGTCGTGCTGGTAGTGCTCGGCACGATCGCCGTCGCCGCCTGGCGGCTGGTGCCGCTGGCGCTCGAGGCCGGCACCGGCGGCGACCGCGCCGCCTCCCGGCTCGCGGGGCTGCAGAGCGCCGTGGAAGGGTTCGTCCTGCGCCGTCACCGCCTGCCGTGCCCGGACAGCGACGGCGACGGCGCCGAGGACTGCGGCGGGGACGCCATCGGCCGCGTCCCGTGGCAGAGCCTGGGCGTCGACCCACCGGACGCACCGGTGCGCTACGGCGCCGACACCGGGGGCAGCGACCTCACGGCGCTGCCCGCCGCCACCGCTTACACCCCGGAGCTGCCCCGCACCCACGATGACCCGGTCAACGGGCTCGACTTCTGCCGCAACCTGCTCGACCGGGCCCCGGACAGCGGCCTGACCATCGGCGCCCACGACACGGTCGCCGCCTATGCCCTCGCACACCCGGGGGACGACGGCCGGTACCAGGGACTCAACGCCGCCGCCGGCTTCGAGCTGCCCGGACAGCGCCGCGACGGCGACAACGACGACCGTGTGATCGCCGTGGGACCCGCGGAGCTGGCCGGAAAGCTCGGCTGCACGCGGCGGCTCGCGCGCTCGAACATCGCCGCCCGGGCGGCCTTTGCCGCCTACGATCTCGACCGGGTGGCGGGATACGAGGGACACAACAAGGCCGGCAGCGCGCCGGTACGCATCGACGCCGGCATGTACCTGCGTTTCCGCGACCTCGCCCTGCACGTACGCCGGGGCAACGAGATCATGGCCGGTGTGCGGGTCGCCATCGCCGGCGTCAGTCTCGCCAACGCCATCGGCACCTCCGCCAGCGCCATCGCCCTGGCCGCCACCAGCAAGGGCTCGCTGTCGGCACCCATCGCCGCCGCCGTGGTCGGCATCGGTGCGGCCGCCGCCCAGGTCGCGGCCGCCTCCGTCCAGGTGGGCCTAGCCGTGGACAAGGTGGCCACCGCGGAGGAGAACATCTGCAACGCCATCCGCTTCGCCGAGCAGGTCAAGTTCGAGGACGCCGCGGCCGACCCGGACGACCCGCGCCGGGGCCGGGAGCTGATCGCGCGGATCGGCCTCGGCGGCGTGGCCAGCTGCAACGGGATCGGCTTCGACGATGCCGGTGACGCCCGGCACCGCTTCGAATCCGCAGTGAACGAGGACAGCGGAGGTCTGCTGCCATGAGCGCACGACGCCGAATCGCCGGCTTCTCGCTGCTCGAGGTCAGCGTGGTCCTGGCCGTGCTCGGTCTTCTCGCGGTGGGCTTCACCGCATACTGGGCGTCAGCTGAGCGCGCCTCGGTGGCCCGGGCCCAGCAACAGCTCATGGTCCGCGCCGAGCGGGCCCTGGTGGGCTTCATCTACGAGACCGGGCGGCTGCCGTGCCCCGCCCCGGACCATGACGGCCGCGAGGCCTGTGGCGACCCGGCCCAGAAGGGCCTGCTGCCGTGGCGGACGCTGGGCCTGCCGACGCGCGCCGCCGGCGAGCTGCGCTACGGGGTCTACCGCAACCCCGACCAGGACCTGGATCTGGCGCGCGCCGCCGACCGGTTCAATCCGCTGCTCACGGACGCGGAAGGCACCCCCAGCGAGCCGCCCCTCGGCAACGCGAACATGCTCGATCTGTGCTTCGCCCTCGACCGCGCCGCCGCCGGCGACACGGACCCCGCGCTGCTGCACACCAGCACCGGGGGGACGGACACCAATGTCGCCTACGCCATCGCCGCTCCCGGGCTGTCCGACGACGACGGCGACGGCAGCCGCTTCGACGGCCGTCAGGCGAGCGGCGAGCCGGTCTTCGACGCGCCGAGTCGCGGCGCCTCGGCGGTCAACGACGACCGCGTGGCCACCGCGTCGTTCGACGGTCTCGCCGGTTACTTCGACTGCGTCGAGGCCCTCGCAGCCATCGGGCACACGCATTTCAACGCGGCCAACAGCGCCCGGATGATGGCAATCACCTCCGCCGAATACCTCGAGCTGCTGCGCCTGCAGCTGCGCCAGGCCGAGGCCTCCACGGTCTCCGCCTCCGCCGGGGTCGCGGCCGCGGCCGGGGGGCTCGCGAGCGGCACCGCGGACACCGCGCTGGCCATCGCCCAGACGATCGGGTCATACGGCACCCTGTCGCCGATCATCGCGGCGGGTGTGGCGTCGGTGGTCACCAACACGTCGGCGACCGTTACCGCCGCCGCCGGGCTCGGCGCGGCGATTGCCGGTGTCGTCGAGGCCGAGAGGCGGGTCGAGCGCGCGGAGAAGCTGGTCCCGGACGCCGTCGACCTGGCCGAGTCCATCCGCGACAACGCCCTTGACGCCGACGCGCGCGGCTTCTGAGCGATGGCCACCGTCATGCCCTCTTACCCAGGCACCGAGGCAAGCACCGTGAACACAGCCAACCACCGGACCCGGACGCCCGGCGCAGCCGCCCCTGGCGGTACCGCCGCCGGCTTCACGCTGCTCGAGCTCGCGATCGTGCTCGCGGTGATCGGGCTGATCATCAGCGCGGTGACCGTGGGTCGCGATCTGTATCGCAACGCGCAGTACCAGCGCATCTCCAGCACGTTCGTGCAGGGCTGGCAGATCGCCTACGACACCTACACGGCCAATACCGGCGTGGTCCCGGGCGACGCCCCCTCCGACCCCGGCGGCGAGATCAACGGCGACGGCTCGGCACTGTGCAACGGCACGGACGATGCCCTGCTCAACACCTTCCTCGCCGCCGGCGTGGAGCTGCCGGAAGGCCGTGCGGAGGGACAGAACGACCGCTACGTCTACCAGGACAGCAACGGCAATCCCCAGGAGGTGCAGGTCTGCTTCCGGACGGTGGAGTGGGCCGTGCCCGGCTCCTCCGTGGACAACTACGTGACCCGGGAGCGCAACGTGATGGTGATCCGCGACCTCACCCCCTCCCTCGCGCGGCATCTCGACGCCGGGATCGACGGCAAGGCGGATGCCCGCTTCGGCCGGTTTCGCGAGGACAGCGAGGCGGACTCGACGGGCACAACGGGCGTGGCGTGGAGCGTCGATGACCGCATGGCCTACGGCGACAGCACCGCGACTGCGGAGGACGAGGACCAGGTCACCGTCGTCACCGCCTATTACCGCATGAACCGCTGACGGCGACGCCGGCACCGCCCGCCGCGGACGTTAGCCCCTCGGCTGGCGTCGGTAACGCGCCAGGGTCAGCCCCTGCATGTCGATCTCCGGGTCCCGGCCGATGACGCAGTCCGCCACCACCCGGCCGGCGCCGGCGGCGAAGGTCCAGCCGAGATGCCCCGGGCCGACGTTGAGGAACAGGCCCGGCACGCCGCTGTCACCGAGGATCGGCGGGCCGTCCTTGGTCATCGGGCGCAGGCACGCCCACGGCTCGGCGGCGCTGCGCTCGACCCGCGAGGCGTAGGCGGGGAAGTTCGACAGCGCCTGGCGCACCACGATCTCCACCCGGCGCTCGCGCACCGAGCGGTCCATGCCCGCGAACTCCGCGGTGCCGGCCACGCGCAGGCGCTCGCCGAGGCGGGTGATCACCACCTTGTTGCCCTCGTCGATGATCGGTACCCGCGGCGCGCCGGCGTCGCCGTCCACCGGCAGGGTGGCGGAGTAGCCCTTGACCGGGCGGATGGGCAGGTTGACGCCCAGCGGCCGGACGTGTGCCGGCGCGTCCACGCCGGAGGCGAGGACGTAGGCATCCGCGGTAAGGGTGTCCCGGTCGGTAACCACCCCGGCGATACCGTCGGCACCGCCGTCGATGCGCTGCACCGATTCACCGAGGCGCAGCTCCGCGCCCTGCCCTCGCAGCCACTCGCCGAGGCCCTCGACGAAGCGCCGGGCGTCGCCGGACTCGTCGTCGGGATAGTGGATGCCGCCGACGATATCGCCGGCCACGTCGGCCAGCGTCGGCTCCACACCGATCACCTCGTCGGTGCCGAGACGCTCGAAGCGCACGCCCAGCGACTCGGTGAGCGCGGAACCGGCCAGGGCGTGCTCGTACTCGCGCCGGTCGCGGAAGATCTTGAGGATCCCGCGGTGGTCGGCGTCGTACTCCAGCCCCGTGGCCTCGCGGATGCCGGCCATGAGCCGCTGGCTGTAGACGGCGAGCCGCGTGTTCACCCGGGTGTTGCGCTCGTGGTGATGGGTACGGCTGTAGCGCAGGAAGCCGAGGCCCCAGCCGATGAGGTTGGGTATCTGGCCGGGGCGCAGCAGCAGCGGGGACTCCTCGCGGCCGATCCACTGCAGGAACTGGCGGATGGCCTCCGGGGTGTTCCAGGGCTCCGTGTGGCTGGCGTGGAGCATGCCGCCGTTGGAATGGCTGCCCTCGGCCGCCAGCTCGGGCTGGCGCTCCACCAGCGTCACCCGGTGCCCGGCCTCGACCAGGTAATACGCCGTGGACACCCCCATCAAACCGCCACCGATAACCAGTACGTGCACTGTGCTTCTCCTGCTCGCACGATATCGCCCGCCGGCGCGGCCGGCCCCGTTTCCCGCGTTTGGGCGGTCCACTCATCTTCTCAGAGGTGATGCCGTGCGTCAGCCGCTGCGTGCGGCGATGCGGAAGGGCGCGGGTGCACGGCGCACGCGATGGGCGGTAGCCTGATAACTTGTCAGACAACATCAATTTAAATAGGCTTTACGCCATCAATAATCTGACAACTATCTCCGTGGAGCGAGAGCGGGCCGTGATTCCCCCGACCCTCAAGGCATTTGCATCGGCGCTTACCGACGGCGGCTTCGAAGGGGATGTCAGCGACGACATCGCCGACCGGATCGCACTGTCGACGGACAACAGCGTCTACCAGGTGATGCCGTCGCTGGTGATCGCGCCACGTCACCGGGGCGACTGCGAACGCCTGATGGCGCTGGCCGCGGAGGAACGCTTCGCCACGGTGCGCTTCGCCCCCCGCGGCGGCGGCACGGGGACCAACGGCCAGTCCCTGAGCGACCAGGTGCTCGTGGACACCAGCCGGTACATGAACCGGATCCTGGAGATCGACCCGGAGGCCGGGCGCGTGCGCGTCGAGCCCGGCGTGGTCCTCGGCCAGCTCAACCGCGCCCTCGCGCCCTACGGGCTGTTCTTCCCCCCGCACACCTCGACCGCCAGCCGCGCCACGGTCGGCGGCATGGTCGGTACCGACGCCTGCGGCAAGGGCTCGCGGCGCTACGGCCGTACCGGGGACTACGTCCTCGGCGCCTCGCTGGCGCTGCCCGACGGCCGGCGCTACGAGTTCCAGCGCTACACCGCCGCCGAGGCCAGCGCTGCCGAGAACGCCGGCACCCGCGCGGCGAGCGCGCTGCGCGCCATCGTCTGCCCGCACCGCGAGGCGATCCGCGACCGGTTCCCGGCAATGAGCCGCTCGCTCACCGGCTACAACCTGCGCGACGCCTTCCCGGAGGACGGTACGGTGGACCCGGCCCGGCTGATCGCCGGCGCGGAGGGCACCCTCGGGCTGGTGACCGAGCTGAGCCTGCGGGTGATCCCCGCACCCCGGCACCAGGCGCTGGTGGTGGTGCGCTACCACGATTTCGACGACGCCCTCGCCGACGCCCACCGGCTGCTCGAGGCCGAGCCCTCGGCGGTGGAGACCCTGGACCAGCGCATCTTCGAGCTGGCCCGCGCGGACGGCGACTGGCCGGCGGTGCGGGAGGCGCTCGCCGGTGACCGCGCCGACGACGCGCCGCCGCTGGTGACCAATTTCATCGAGTTCCGCGACAGCGACCCGGCCGGGGTGGAGGCCGCGGTCGAGCGTCTGCGCACGGCGCTGCAACGGCGCGACGACCACGCGGGCTTCCACGTCACCGACGACGGCGGCCTGATCGCCCGGCTCTGGGGGGTCCGCGCCAAGGGCGTCGGGCTGCTCGGGCGCACGCCGGGCCGGCGCAAGCCGGTGCCCTTCGTCGAGGACACCGTGGTCCCGCCGGAGCACCTGGCGGACTACATCCGCGAGTTCCGCGCGTTGCTCGACCGTCACGGCGTGGACTACGGCATGTTCGGCCACGTCGACGTCGGCTGCCTGCACGTGCGCCCGGCGCTGGACATGACCGACCCGGAGGACGCGAAGCGCCTGCGCGCGATCAGCGACGAGGTCGTCGAGCTGGTGGGCCGCTACCACGGTCTGCTCTGGGGCGAGCACGGCAAGGGCGTGCGCGGCGAGTACACCCGCACCTTCTTCGGCGACGAGCTCTACGGCGTGCTCGCCGCCGTGAAGCGCTTCTTCGACCCGGACAACCGCATGAATCCAGGCAAGATCGTCGCCCCCGACGCGGCCCCGGAGGGCGTGTGGCGCATCGACGGCGTGCCCATGCGCGGCGAACACGAACGCAGCGTCCCGACCGCGGTCCGCGACGAGTGGACCAAGGCGTTCGAGTGCAACGGCAACGGCGTGTGCTTCGACTGGGACGTCGCCCAGGTCATCTGCCCCAGCTACAAGGCCACGCGCGAGCGCGTGCACTCGCCCAAGGGCCGGGCGACGCTGCTGCGGGAATGGCTGCGCCGCCGCGAGACCGGCGACGGCGGTACCGACGAGATCGCCGAGGCCACCTACGAGGCCATGAACGGGTGCCTCGGCTGCCGCGCCTGCGCCACCCAGTGCCCCATCCACGTGAACATCCCCGAGATGCGCTCACGCTTCCTGGAGGCGTATCACCGGGATCACCGCCGCCCGGCGCGGGATTACCTCCTCGGCGCCATGGAGCACCTGATGCCGTTGATGGCCGCCGTGCCGCGACTTACCAACGGCGTGCTCCACGGCGCCGCCGGCCGCGCCCTGGCCGGCCGCCTCGGCCTGCAGGCACTGCCCCGCCTGCCCGGGCGCCGGTCCCGGCCGCGGATCGAGGGCGTCCACTGGCCGCGGCGCCAGGGCGAGGCGCTGGCTGCGCTCGCCGCCGGCGGGCCCGCGGTGGCGCTGCTGGCGGACGCCTTCTCGCGCTACCTGGACCCCCGGGTGCTGGAAGCGGCGGTCCGGGTCATCGCGGCAAGCGGCCACCGCGTCGTCGTCCTGCCCTACGTGCCGTCGGGCAAGGCCCTGCACGTGCAGGGCTTCATGAAGCGCTTCCGGGACCGCGCCCGGCACAATCAGCAGCTCCTGGCCCGGGCGGCGGAGACCGGCGCGACCCTCGTCGGCATCGAGCCGAGCGTGGTCGTGGCGGTGAACGAGGACTACCCCGCCGGCGGCCCCCGCGTACACCAGCTCGCGGCCTGGCTCGCCGGGCACGCGCCGCCGGGCGGCGCCAGCAGCGAGCCAGGCTACCGCCTGGCCCTGCACTGCACCGAGCAGACCGCGGAGCCGGCGAGTGCGGGCCACTGGCGCCAGGCCTTCGAGGCCATGGGCATCGCGGTGGAACCGGTGGCCACCGGCTGCTGCGGCATGGCCGGGACCTACGGCCACCTCGCCGAGCACGCGGACACCAGCCGGTGGCTGTTCGAGGAAAGCTGGCGGCCCCAGGTGGCGGCGGACGACCCGCGGGCGCTGCTCGCCACGGGCTATTCCTGCCGCTGTCAGACGCAGCGGCTCGCCGGCACCCGCCCGCCCCATCCGGTGGAGATCATGGCGGCCCGGTTATCCTAGACCGGGCCGCGGTTAACCAGCGAAGAGGAGAGCCTCCATGACTACCCGATCCCAACGCACCCGCCGCCTGCTGAGCGGCCTCGTCGCCGCCGCCGTGATCGGCGTCTCCGGCATCGGTCACGCCGCTACCACCATCCGCCTGGGCTGGACCACCGCGGACAGTGAGGTCGACCCCTACGCCATCGCCGCCCACTACTTCGCCGAGGAGCTGGAGTCCGCGGCACCGGGCGAGTTCGACGTCAAGTTCTTCCCCAACCACCAGCTCGGCAACGACACCGAGATGCTCCAGGGCATGCAGCTCGGCACCCTGGACGCCGGCGTGATCACCGGCACCCAGGTGGGCACGCTGGAGCCGGCCTTCCAGCTCAACGACCTGCCCTTCCTCTACGCCAACGCCGGCCAGGCCCACAAGGTGCTCGACGGCGAGGTCGGCCAGGAGATGCTCTCGCGCCTCGAATCCCAGGGCATCGTCGGTCTGGGCTTCCCGGAGGCGGGCTTCCGTAACGCGATCAACAACGTGCGCCCGATCCGCAAGCCCTCGGACTTCAAGGGCGTGAAGCTGCGCGTGCAGCCCAGCGACCTGTTCATCGCGAGCTTCCGCGCGATCGGGGCCAACCCGGTGCCGATGGCCTGGAGCGACGTGTTCACCGCGGTGCAGCAGGGCACCGTCGACGGTCTCGAGATCCCGCTGGCGGTGATCTACGCCAACAAGTACCCGGAGGTCACCGAGTACCTGTCGCTGACCCGTCACACCTACAACGCCCTGGCGCTGCTGATGTCCAAGCAGACCTTCGACAGCCTCTCCGCGACGCAGCAGGAGACGGTGCGCAAGGCCGCCCGGCGCGCCATCGAGCGCCAGCGCGAGACCGTGGCCTCCAACAACGACGAGATCCTGGCCAAGATCCGCGAGGCGGGCATGAAGGTGAACGAGGTCGACGACGTCGCCGCCTTCCGCGAGAAGGTCACTGGCGTGTACGACGAGTACCGCGAGAAGATCGGCCCGGCGCTGCTCGACAAGGCGCTGGATCAGGTCTCGGAGTAGTCCACGACGGCCCCGGCCGCGCGCCGGGGCCGCCCTGTCCGGAAAGGCATCCCCATGTACCGTTATCTGGATGGCCTGGGCCGTTGGCTGGTCGCCGCATCCTCCGCACTGGGGGCGACGACGGCGCTGGTGATGATCGGCAGCCTCCTGCTCGGCGTCTTCTACCGCTACGTGCTCGGCGACTCGCTGGTCTGGAGCGGCGAGGTCGCGCTGCTGGCGTTCACCTGGACGGTGTTCCTGTTCGCAAGCGCACTGGTCCGCGACATGGCCCACGTGCGCGTGACCCTGCTGGTCGAGTCCCTGCCCGGGCCCGCCTCGGAGGTGCTGGAGCGGCTGATCGTGCTGCTCGTGCTCACCTTCGGGCTGATCATGCTCTGGACGGGATGGAACTTCGCGCTTTTCACCGCGAACCAGGTCTCGCCGGCCATGCGCTACCCGCTGTGGCTGCGCAACGCGGCGATGCCCGTCGGCGGGGCGCTGATCGCCTTCCACGCGGCGGTACTGCTGCTGCGCCCGACACCCATTCGCAGCATGGAGGGTAACGGCAATGGGTGAGATCGGTATGGTACTGATCGTCGGGCTGTTCGTACTGCTGCTGCTCGGCGTCCCCATCGCATTCACGCTCGGGCTGCTCACCGCGGTGGGCATCTGGATGGCGGACCTCAATCCGCTGATCCTCGCCCAGCGGCTCATCGCCGGGAGCACCGTCACCAGTCTCCTGGCCATTCCCGGATTCATCCTCGCCGGCGAGCTGATGAGCGCCGGCGGGCTCTCGCGGCGGCTCGTACGGGTCGCGGCGACGCTGTTCGGCCACCTCCCCGGCGGGCTGTCGATGTCCACGGTGGCGGCCGGCACCTTCTTCGGCGCGATCTCCGGCTCGGCGCCGGCGACCACCGCCGCGGTGGGCTCGATCATGGTCGACGAGCTGGAGGAGCGCGGCTACCAGCGCGGCTACGCCGCGGCGCTCGCCACCGCCGTGGGCCCCCTCGGGCAGATGATCCCGCCCTCCATCCCCATGGTGATCTGGGGCGTGCTCGCCGAGGAGTCCATCGCCAAGCTCTTCCTCGCAGGCGTCATCCCCGGGCTCCTCGCCGCCGGGGGCTTCTGCCTGGTGAGCGTGATCTACGCCCGCCGCCGCGGGATCACCCTGGAGCGGCGCGCCACCGGCCGGGAGATCCTCACCGCGCTGCGCGAGGGCTTCTGGGCACTGATGGCGCCGGTGGTCATCCTCGGCGGCATCTACGGCGGCGTGTTCACGCCCACCGAGGCCGCCATGGTGGGGGCGCTCTACAGCGCGGTGGTGGGCCTGTTCCTCTACCGCGACCTCCACTGGCGCAGCGTCCCGGCGATCCTGATGCGCTCCATGCGCACCACCGCGGTGATCATGTTCATCATCGCCGTCGCCTATGGCTTCGCCTGGGTCGTGGCCAGCGAGCAGATCCCGGCCCATGTCACCGAGGGGCTGCTGGCGATCACCTCCAACCCGATCCTACTGCTGCTGATGCTCAACGTCATGCTGCTGGTGCTCGGCGCGGTGATGGACAACGTCTCCGCGATGGTGATCCTCAGCGGCGTGCTCATCGGGGTGGGCCAGCAGATCGGGCTCGACCCGATTCAGCTGGGCGCGATGGTGGTGATCAACTTCGCCGTCGGCATGGTCACCCCGCCGGTGGGCTACTCGATCTTCGTCGCCTCCAGCATCAGCGGCCTGCGCATCGAGACGGTGGCACGCTACCTCTGGCCGTTCCTGCTGGTGCTCATCACCGTCGTGGGCCTGATCGCCTACGTCCCGGCGGTCACCCTGTGGCTGCCGGGCCTGCTCGGCTAGGATGCCCGGGTCCCGGCGCCCGAACGCGCCGGGACCCGGTACGGATATCCAGGAGGGAGACATGACCCGAGCGAACCGCCGGCTTCCCGGCGAGGTGGCCAGCGTGCTCGAGCGCGAGATCCGCGACGGCCGCCACCAGCCCGGCGGGCGGATGCCCACGGAGGCGGCGCTGGCGACGCGCTTCGAGGTGAGCCGCGCGGCCGTGCGCGAGGCCATCGCGGAGCTTCGCCGCGCCCGGCTGGTGAAGACCCACCAGGGCCGCGGGACCTTCGTCGCCGAGACCCTGCCGGAGAAACCGGTATTCTCGCTGTCCAGCGACAGCCTCGACCCGGTGGAGCTGCGCCACGTCTATGAGATCCGCCGCGAGGTGGAGGCCGGCGCGGCGGCTTTGGCGGCGGGCAACGCTGACGAGGCGGCCATCGCCGCCATGCGCGAGGCGTTCGCGGCACTGGAGCGCTCGGTGCACGAGGACCGCCCCGGCGCCCGTCACGACCTGGCCTTTCACCGGGCCATCGCGGAGGCCACGGGCAACCGCTTTTTCCCCGAGTTCCTCTCGTTCTTTTACCCGCGGGTGATGGAGTCCATCACCGCCGCCCGCTCCAACACCGCCCGTATCTCCGGCCGGGCCCAGGCGGTGCAGGCCGAGCACCGTGCGATCCTCGACGCCATTCTCGCCCGCGAACCGGAGGAGGCACGGGCGGCGATGCGCGTACACCTGACCAACGCCATGCGCCGGCTGGGCCTCGCCCGCACCGACGCCAGGGAGACGCAGATATGACCACACCCCCCGACATCCCCGGACCGGACCCGGCCCCGCATGCACCGGCCACGCCGCTGCCGGCGGGGGCCTGCGACACCCACGCGCACCTCTTCGGGCCCCAGGCGGACTACCCCTACCAGACCCCGCGGGGCTACACCCCGCCGGACGCGGACGAGACCGCCTACCGCCGGCTGCTGACCACCCTCGGCTTCCAGCGGGCGGTGCTCGTGCAGCCGAGTGTCTATGGCACCGACAACCGCCGCATGCTCGACACCCTGGCGGCGGCCGGTGGCGCCGGCGACCCCATCGAGTGGCGCGGCATCGCGGTGGTCGACCGGGACGTGGACGATGCGAGCCTGGAGCGCATGCACACGCTCGGGGTCCGCGGCATCCGCATCAACCTGGTCTTCCCCGGCGGGATCACCTTCGACGACGTCCGGACGCTGGCCGGGCGCATCGCCGGGCTGGGCTGGCACATCCAGTTCCTCGTCGACGTCTCGCGCTTCGAGCGCCTGGCGGAGCGGCTGAGCGCCCTGCCCGTGCCGAGCGTGGTGGACCACATGGGTCACGTCCCCGCCGGCCGCGGCACCGGCGATCCGGGCTTCCGGGCACTGGTGGACCTGGTCGCCGACGGCAATACCTGGGCCAAGCTCACCGGGCCGAACCGCATCAGCGCGCAGGAGCGCGCGCCGTTCACGGACGTCGAGCCGTTCTTCCATGCCCTGCGCGAGGCCGGCCCGTCGCGCTGCGTGTTCGGCACGGACTGGCCCCACGTGCAGCTCCCCGGGCCCATGCCCAACGACGGCGACCTGGTCGACGAGTTCCTGCGCCTGGTCCCGGACGAGGCCGGGCGGCGGGCGATACTGGTGGACAACCCGGCAAGGCTGTACGGTTTCGGCTGACACCGCACACGGATCATCCGGGAGGCAGGCATGAGCGGGCAGGATCGGCGCGTCGCCCTCGTCACCGGCGCCGCCCGCGGCATCGGCCGGGCCATCGCCGCGCGGCTGCTCGCCGACGGCATGGCGGTGATCGTCGCCGACCGGGACGGCGCGGCGGAGACCGCGGACGCCCTCGGCGGCGCGGCGCACGGCATCACCGTCGACGTCGGCGACGAGGCGGCGGTCACGGCCCTGATCGAGGCGGTCTCGGCACGCCACGGCCGGCTCGACGCCCTGGTGAACAACGCCGGCCACGGCGCCCCCGCCCGGCCCCTCGAGGCACAGGCGGTGGCGGACTGGCACCGGGTCATCGCCACCAACCTCACCGGCACCTACCTGTGCAGCCGCGCCGCCGCACCCCTGCTCCGCGCGGGCAGCGGCGCCATCGTCAATATCGCCTCCACCCGCGCCCGCCAGTCCGAGCCGCACACCGAGGCCTATGCAGCAAGCAAGGGCGGGATCCTCGCCCTGACCCATGCCCTCGCCGTGAGCCTGGGCCCGGACGTGCGGGTCAACGCGGTAAGCCCGGGCTGGATCGCCGCGGCGGCGGAACACGAGGACCTCTCCGCGGAGGACCACGCCCAGCACCCGGCGGGCCACGTCGGCCGCCCGGAGGACGTCGCCGCGATGGTGGCGTACCTCCTCTCCGCGGAGGCGGGCTTCGTCACCGCACAGGAGATGATCGTCGACGGCGGCATGACCCGGCGGATGATCTACGCGGAGTAGGAACACCCACCCCACGAGGAGATACCGATGGACCTTCAGCTCACCGGACGCACCGCCGTCGTCCTCGCCGCCAGCCGCGGCCTGGGCTACGCCACCGCCCACGCGCTCGCCAGCGAGGGTGCCCGCGTGGTCCTCGCCAGCCGCGACGCCGAGGCCGTGCGCGAGGCCGCCGAACGCATCGAGGCCGAGACCGGCGCCGAGACCCTGGGCGTCGCCGCCGACATCACCCGCAGCGGCGACATCGAGGCGCTGATCGACGCCGCCGTGGCGCGCTTCGGCGCCATCGACAGCCTGGTCACCAATGCCGGCGGGCCGCCGCCGGGACGGTTCGACGACTTCACCGACGCGGACTGGCAGGGCGCCTTCGAGCTCAACCTGCTGAGCGCCGTGCGCACCATCCGCGCCGCACTGCCCCACCTGCGCGCGAGCGACGCCCCGCGGGTGGTATTCATCGCCAGCTCCTCGATCCACGAGCCCATCGACGGCCTGCTGCTCTCCAACGTCTTCCGTGCCGGGCTGCTCGGGCTCGCCAAGAGTCTCGCCGCAGAGCTCGCCGGTGACGGCGTGCTGGTCAACATCGTCGGCCCCGGCCGGGTGGACACGGAGCGCGTGCGCACCCTGGACGCGGCCCAGGCCCGCAAGCAGGGCCGCGACGAGGCCGAGATCCGCGCCGAGAGCGCCGGGCGCATCCCCCTGGGCCGCTACGCCGAGCCCGCGGAGTTCGCCCGCACGGTCACCTACCTCGCCTCGCCTGGGAACAGCTACGTCACCAGCCAGTCGATGCTCGTCGACGGCGGCATGGTCCGGGGGCTGTAGCCCCCGGCACCCCGGACCTCCATTAATTGATTCTATTTCAGGGAATCCCTGATACCCCCCTCCCCCGGGGCCGGCAATAATTGCGCGTTTGCCGCGGGCACTCGCCGGCGAACGCCAATTGATTACTACGAGACGGAGGGGGGCCAAGGGGATGGCATTCCGACTGCACAGGACAAGACTGGCCACGTATGCCCTGTTCGCGGGCACGTTGCTGACACCGGGCTACGGCCTCGCACACACCGATTCACTGGGGTTCATCATATCGGACGGATCCGGCGCGGACCGGTTCGACGTCACCGTTTACTACGGTAGCTGGCATCCGACGGTGGGCCAGGCGGAAGGCTCGCTGGACCTCTACGACGCGGACAGCAACCTCGTCGACAACCAGGCGTTCACCCTGGTCCCCGGCTTCAACGGCGTAGCCGACGGCACCGTACCCGATGGACTGGTGGCCGGCGAGAACTACTTCTGGCCCGACGAGTGCACCCCCGAAACAGGCGATCTCAGCGGTGATGCGAGCTGCCAGGGCGACGGCATCTTTGCGTTCCAGTCGGTGCTCTTCTCGGACATCCTCGCCGGCGCCTACACCTTCGGCTACGACGCGAGCTCCAGTCTCTCCCAGGACTGGGAACCCTCGGACCCGGCAATCAACAACGGCTCGTTCGCGATCGGGGCCGACGGCGGATTGGTCAGCGTCGGGGGCGCCACGCCGGACATCGATACCTCACAGGGTAGCTACACCACCGACGAGCTCTCCAACGACGCGGTCAACCCGACGTTCGACGGCGGCACCCTGCAGGTGACCACCGATGCCGGCGTGACCAACGACTTCACCGTCACCGGCAACGGCGGCACCATCGACACCAATGGCCACGACTCGACATTCTCCGGGGCCATGAGCGGCAACGGCACCCTCAACAAGCGCGGCAACGGCACGCTCACCCTTACGGGAGACAACTCGGGCCTGACCGGCGATACCGTGGTGCACGCCGGAACCCTTGCCTTTTCGGGCGACGACGCCCTCGGCGGCGCCTCGGCCTCCCTCGTCATCGGCGATGCCACGGCGGAGGCGCTCGGCGGCGGGACACTGACCCACGACATCCGATTCGCGGCCACCGACGGGACATCCGTGTTCGACACCGGCGCCAACGACGTCACCCTCTCCGGCGCGGTCGGCGGGTCCAGCTGCCTGACCAAGAACGGCAGCGGCCGGCTCGACCTGCGCAGCGACGGCGCCAACGACGTCGGGGCCTGCGTGCACGAGGGCGAGCTGGCGTTCAACGCCGGCTTCGATGGCAACGTGTGGGTGGACGGCGACGGCACGATGGGCGGCTCCGGCCACGTGCGCGGCGACATCTCGGTGACGGGCACGCTCGCCCCGGGCAACTCCCCCGGCACCCTCACGGTCACGGGCAGCGTCACCCAGATGGACGGCAGCAACTACGTCGTCGAGATCGACGGCTACGGGACCGGCACGGGCGCCGGCAACTACGACCGCGTGCTGCTCACCGGTGCGAACAGCGTCTACACCGCGGACGGCACCATCACCGCACAGCTCCGCGGCATCCCCGGCGACGCCGAGAACACCTTCTCCCCGGCGGTCGGCGACCTGTTCCGGGTCGTGGAGGCCGAGGGCGGCGTGACCGGGACCTACGACACCCTGGTCCAGCCCGCGGCCGGCCTGCCCGCCGACACCCGCTTCGTGGTGCTCTACAACCCGAACGACGTGACCCTGGCGGTGACCCCCCAGCGCTACGCCGACACCGTGGCCACCAACGGGCGAAACAACGCGGTCGCCGCGGCACGCGCGCTCGACGGGATCCGTCCCGTGGACGGCGCCAACGCGGACGACGGCGTCACCGGGGCGCTGTTCACACGGCTCGCCGGGCTGTCCTCGGAAGGGATCACGCAGGCCTTCGAGCAGACCGCCGCCGACATCCATCCCGTCGCGATGACCGCGTCCCGCAGGGCCCGCGAGCTGGTGCGCGACGGCATGATCGCCCATGCCACGAGCGCCACGCGAGGGGCGACCGGGGCCCTCACCCACGGCACGGAAGACGCCGCCACCACGCCGGAGGGACTGGTCTCGCCGTCAGGCCTGTGGGTCGACGTGGCCGGAGAGTGGGCCCACGTGGACGACGATAACGCCACCGAGGGCTACGGCAGCCGCACGGGCGCGATCTACGGCGGCCTCGATCTGCACCGCAGCGACACCGCCCGATTCGGCATCGGCGTCGGCGTCGCCGATACCGACGTCTGGCGGGACGACACCGGCAGCGCCGATCTGCGCTCCTACCAGCTGCTCGCCTACGGCCGCATCGCCGCCAACAACAACTACCTGGCCTTCACCGCCGGCGGCTCGGACGACCGATACGAGACCAGCCGCCACGTGGACCTCGCCGCCGGCCGCGCGAAAGCGCGCTCGGACGTGGACGGCCATACCCTGTCCCTCGACCTCGAGGCCGGCCACAGCGTGCACCTGGACAGCGTCACCCTCACCCCCCGGGTGGGATTCTCGGCGGAACGCGCCCGACGCGACGGCTTCACCGAGGACGGCGATCCCGCGGTGACGGTCAGCCAGGACGGCTACAGCGAGGTGGTCACACAGCTGCGCGTCGGCATGGCCGCGGAGGCCGACGTCCAGGCCTTCGGCCACCCCATGGCCCTGCGCGCCAGCGCGGACTGGCACTACACGCCGGACGACGACCGGCTCGCGCCGATGACCAACACGCTCCACGGTGCCAGCTGGAGCGTACGCGCCCCCGATGCCGGTGAGCACACCGGCAGCGCGACACTGCAGGCCCGGCTGCAGCTCGGCGAGAACCTGACCGCCTATTTCGGCTCACGTGTCGCCGCCAGCGGCGATGCCGTCGCCGGGCGTGTCCAGGGCGGTCTGACCCTGCTCTGGTAGCAGCGTGCCCGTTCCCGTGATCGGCGACCGCGACGGGGACGGGCCCCGGAATGACCCGTCACACGACGACGCCCCGGGGCGCATCGACCCGGCTCGTCGCGAGGCCACCACGCCCTCGCCGGACGGGCGAGGACTTATGAATCCGGACACCAGGTGGTAACCTTGCGGCCGGATCAGGGGCACAGGCGGAAACGGTGCTGGAAGCCAGGGAACTCGTGGTCTCCCGCGGGGAGACCGTGCTCATCGACGGACTCGACCTCACGGTGGCGCCGGGGGAGGTGCTGCTGGTCGCCGGCCCCAACGGCAGCGGCAAGACCACGTTGCTGCGCACCCTCGCCGGTCTCACCCTGCCCGAGGAGGGCAGCGTGCACTGGGCCGGCGGGAACGTCCGCCGCGACGGCGGCACTTACCGTCAGGCACTGATCTGGATCGGCCACCAGCCCGGAATCAAGCTGGAGCTCACCCCTCGGGAGAACCTGCGGGTGTTCGCCAGCCTCCACGGCGGCGAGGGTGACCGCGATGCCGCGCTCACCCGCATGGGTCTTGGCGAGCGCCTGGACACGCCCTGCCGCCACCTCTCCGCCGGCCAGCGCCGCCGGGTCATGCTGGCACGGCTGCTCATCGAGCCGGCCAGCGCCTGGATCCTGGACGAGCCCTACACCGCCCTCGACCGCCACGCGGTGGAGGCGCTCGAGGCGCGGCTCGCCGAGCACGCCGCCGCGGGGGGCATCACCGTGATGACCTCCCACCAGCCGGTCATGCTCGAGGGCGTGAACCTGCGCCACCTGGAGCTCGGCCATGGATGAGATCCGCCTCGTGCCGGCCTTCCTGGCGGTACTGCGCCGGGACCTCTCCCTGGCCCTGCGCGCCCCCGGGGAGCTCGCCAATCCGGTGATCTTCTTCGTGATGATCGCGAGCCTCTTCCCCCTCGCGGTGAGCGCGGCCTCGGAGACCCTGCGCCAGATCTCCCCCGGGGTGATCTGGGTCGCGGCGCTGCTGGCGTCGCTGATCTCCATGGAGCAGCTCTTCCGCGGGGACTTCGAGGACGGCACCCTGGAGCAGTTCGCCCTCGCGCCCCAGCCCCTCGCCGTACTCGTGCTCGCCAAGCTCTGCGCCCACTGGCTGATCACCGGCCTGCCGCTGGTGATCGTCTCGCCGCTGCTGGCGCTGTTCATGCACTACCCCTGGCAGGCACTGCCGCAGCTGATGGCGGGGCTCGCCCTGGGCACACCGGTGCTCGGCGCCCTGGGTGCCGTCGGCCTGTCGCTGACCGTGGGGGTGCGCCGTGGCGGGCTGCTGCTGGCGCTGCTGGTGCTGCCGCTGTACGTGCCGGTGCTGATCTTCGGCGCGGGCTCAGCGGACGCCGCGGCCTCCGGGCTCGGCGTGACCGGCCAGCTCGAGCTGCTCGGCGCGATGGCCGCCCTCGCCCTGACCCTGGCACCGCTGGCCGCGGCCGCGGGCCTGCGGATCAGCCTGGACTGAGCGCAGACGCCCGTCACGCTGCCACCCCGGACGGCCGGGGGCAACGGTGCGCATACGCCGCATCCCCCACAGGGACACGCCGACCCCCGCCACCGCGAGCACACCACCGAGCCACTCCCGCGGCCGGACCGGGTCACCGAACTGCAGGACCGTCCAGACCATGGTCACCGGCGGAGTGAGATAGAACAGCACCGCCGTGAGGCTGGCCCCGTGGCACCGAAGGCTGGCGATAAAGAAACCGTAGCCGCCGAAGCTGGACAGCACCACCAGCCAGACGATGGCGCGCCAGTCGCCCGCTTCCGCCCCGGGCAGTGCCGGCAGGCCACCCTGACAGACGAGGTGTGCCAGCAGGAACAGCGCCGCCGCCGCAGCGAGCTGCCATAGCAGCCGGTCGACGAGACCGAATCCCACCGCCGGGCGGTACGCGGACAGCAGCCCGCCGGCGGTCAGGCATACCGCGGAGCCAAACGGCAGGCTGTAGGCCCAGACCGGGGCACTTCCGACCCCATGCATGTCCCCGCCGACACTGATCGCCACGCCGGCCACGGCAACCAGGACCCCCGCCCACCCGGCGGCGCCGATGCGCTCGCCGACGCGCAGGCTGGTGACGAGCGCGGTCATCAGGGGCTGCAACGCGGTAATCAGCGCGACGATCCCGGGGCTGACCCCGAGCGCCGTCGCGAATACGACGCCGAGCAGGAAGCCGCCGACGCTGAAGCTGCCGGCCACGAGCTCGGCCGCCACCGCCCGGGGCGTCAGCGCCGCGCGCCGGGCAGTGGCCATGCGGCGGGCGAGCAGGATCAGCGCACACAGGGCGACCGCGATCACGAAGCGCCAGAAGAAGATGGCGGTCGGCGGCAGGTCGACCACCGTCGCCATCCGTGTACCGATGAACCCCGAGCTCCAGCACACCACCAGGCCGACGGCGATCAGCACCGGTGCGAGCGTCATTCCCATGACAGCCCCCTCGTTTCGGATGAGGTCCGTCATGCTGCCCGGTCCTGATACACTATAAAATCTATATTGTATTAACCGACAGTTTAATGACCATAAACCTAACCCATGACCGTACCCTCGATATCGACCTGCTGCGCACGTTTCATCTGGCCTGCGCACTGGGCACGCTGCGGGCGGTCGCCGAGCGGCGGCATTTCACGCTCGGGGCGGTCAGCCAGCAGATCAAGCGCCTGGAGCACCAGCTTGGCCGCACGCTGCTGGTGCGCTCGCGCAGCGGGGTATCGCTTACCGCCGAGGGCGCCCGGCTGCGGGCCCAGTCCGCGACCCTGCTCGACGAGCACGACACCCTGATCCACCGCCTCATCGACCGGCCCGCCGCCGGCGTGGTCCGGCTCGGCCTGCCGGAGGAATACGTCCCCGCCCTGCTGGGCAGCGTCCTGCCGGACCTGGCGCGGTCCCATCCGGACCTCCACCTGCATGTGCGCACGGACACCAGCGGCACCCTGCGGCATCTGGTGGACACCGGCACGCTGGACCTGGCCCTCGTCGTGGTGCCGGAGGCGCAGGCGCCGTCGCGGCATCGACTGTGGCGGACGCGGCCGGTCTGGGCCATGGCGGCCGGTGAACGGGAGGCGATACCGGCGCTCGTGCCGCTGGCGTTGCATCCCGCCGAATGCCCCTATCGCGCCATCGCCCTGACGGCGCTGGAGGCGGCGGGACGTGACTGGGAGACGGTGTTCTCGAGCGCGAGCGTCACGGGAGTGGAGTCGGCGGTCGCCGCCGGACTGGCGATCAGCGTGCTCGACCGGGCGCGGGTCGAGAACGGCCATAGCGGCATGCGGGAGGCCGGTCCCGGCGAAGGGCTACCGGCACTGCCGGCCTGCTTTGCCTGCCTCGTCGAGGGGCCGCCCGGGTTGGGCACCAACGCGGCGGCGGTGCAGACGGTCGGCGAGCGGATTCAGGCGGCCGCGGTGACCGGCGCACCGCCGAATGCCGCCCTGCCCGCCGGTACAGGCGGGTAGGTCGTGCACGGCCGCAGGCCGTGTGCGACGCACTGCCGGGACCATACGGAATGTCGCACGCCTGTGGCGCACGACCTACCGGAACTCCCATCCGCTACCCCCGGGGGCAGGATCAACAGACACGGTTGCTCACCCGGGCCTCCTGGCGGAGTCGTCCGGCACACGCCGAGTGAACGGCCTACCGGGAGGTCTCAGCTAGCCGCCGGCGGCGTCGCCGCCCTCCACGCGGCGGTCGATCACCACGGCCACCGGATCGCCGCCATCCTCGCCGGAGACCGGGACCGGCCCGGCGCTACCCTGGAGGTCGCCGGCACTGGCCATCGGACGGCCGCTGCGGGAGACGCGGGCGATCAGCTCGACACGGTCACCCTCCGCCATGGAACGCCCCGCCATCGCCATGGAGCTATCCAGCCGGACCTCCGCAGGGAGATCCCCCAGGGTCAGGCGGCGCGCGGCCAGTGGTATCTCCGGCCCTTCGGGGGAGCGGGCGTAGACGAACACCGTGGTCCCGGCGGGCAGGTCCGCGGCGAGATCGTCGGCGACCCGGATCCGCACGGTAACGCCGGCGCCCGAGGAGGCGGCGGCATCACCGCCGGCGCTTCCGCCGCCCAGACGCTCGATCGCGGCGGTCAGACGCTTGGCCGAGTCGCTACCCGGCGGCAGCTCGCTCAGCAGGCGCTGCCACAGCGAACGCGCCCGGCCGGCCTCCCCGGCCTGGACCGCGGCGAGCCCGGCGAACCAGAGGGCGTCCGGATGGGCCGGGGCCTGCTTCAGGGCCTGCTCCAGGAGCTTGCGGGGCTCACCGGTAAGCCCCGTCTCACCGTTCGCCATGGCAAGCGCCCGGGCCCGGTCGACGAGGAGGTCGGGCTGACGCCCGGCGGTCTCCATCAGCCGGGCGAGCACCCGGGCGGCGTCGGCGGGGCGGTCCACGGCGAGGTAGGCCCGGGCGAGCATGCGCCCGGACTCAACGTCGCCGGGGTCGTCCTCGAAGCGCTGCTGGAGCTCGCCGAGGTTGTCACGGATGAACTTTCGCTGCTCCTCGAGGCTGCCGCTCTGGGCGATACGCTCGGCCTGCGTCCCCGTCGTCGGCAGCACGGTCTGCGGCGAGCCGACCACGAGGTAGACACCCAGGGCAACCACCGGTACGGCCAGGCCGGCGGCAACCGACATCCAGCGTCCGCCACCGCTGCCCTGCTCGGCGGGACCGCTCACGCCCTCGAGCAGCTGACGCTCCAGCTCCTCGTAGGCCTCGCGGTACTCGTCTTCGGAGAGGTTGCCCGCCTCGCGTTCGGCGTCGAGCTCGACGAAACGCTCACGATGCGCGGACAGGAGGGCCTGGCGCTCACTGACGGCCTCCGCACGGCGACGGCGCAGCAGCGGCACGACGACGAAGGCGACGCCGGCCAGGGCGCCGGCAAGCAGCACCAGCGTGTAGATCACCGGGGTCACGGGCGCCCTCCCTGGGTGTCGTCGTCATCGTCGTCAAGGCCTTCGCTGAGCAGTCGCCGTGCCCGCTCGTGGTCGCCGGCAGACAGGGCCGGCGACCCGGCGGCGGCGCGGTGCCGGCGCACGGCGACGGCCAGCACGGCCACCGCGATCACCAGCAGCCCCAGCGGCCCGAACCACAGCAGCCAGGTCCGTGGATCCACCGGCGGACGGTAGAGGACGAAGTCGCCGTAGCGGTCGGTCATGTAGCCGATGATGGCCTCCCGGTCGCGGCCCTCGAGGATGAGCTCGTGGACCTTGTCGCGCATGTCCTGGGCGAGATCAGCGTTAGACTCGGCGATACTCTGGCCCTGACAGACCAGGCAGCGCAGCTGGCCGATGATTTCCGTGTAGCGCTCGCGCTGGGCGGGGGTATCGAATTCGTAGACGGTGCCGGCGGCTGACGCCGCGCCGGTGACCAGTATCAGGACGATGGCGAGAACGGCCCCCTTCATGCGTCCGCCTCCTCACGCAGCCGCTGCACCCGCGGAAGGATCTCCTCCTCCATCGACTCCCGGGTAATGGCGCCGATGTGCTTGTACCGGATCCGCCCGTCGGCATCGAGGAGGAAGGTCTCCGGCACACCGTAGACACCCCAGTCCATGCCGATGTCGCCCTCCTTGTCGAACACGATCGCGTCGTAGGGATTGCCGAACTCGGACAGCCACTGCCGCGCCTCGGCCCGCGTATCCTTGTAGTTGAGGCCGTAGATGGGCACCCCCTGCTCGGCGAGCGCGGAAATGTAGGCATGCTCCTCGCGGCAGGCCACGCACCAGCTCGCCCAGACGTTCACCAGCGCCACCTCGCCGCGAATGTCCGCGAGGGTCAGCCGCTCGTCCGGTGCCAGCAGCCGGGAGGCGCCCAGCTCAGGCGCCGCCTTGCCCACGAGGGGCGAGGGCACGATCTCGCGGTCGTTGAGGTGCAAAGCGACCGCAAGCACCGCGGCGAGCGCGACGAAGATCGCCAGCGGCAGGAGGTATCGCTTCATGCCGCCACCTCACCGCGGGCCAGCGCCGCCCGGCGCTCGCGATCGAGCAGACGGCGGTAACGCGGATCGGTGGCACCGAGAAGACCACCGACGGCCATGATCAGCGCCCCGTACCAGACCCAGCGGAGCATGGGCTTGTACTGCACGCGCAGTGTCCAGCTGCCGTCCTCGCGGGGCTTGCCGAGGGCGACGAAGAGATCCCGGACAAGGCCGCCGTCGATCCCCGCCTCGGTCATCACGCGCATCCCGGAGGACGGGTAGCGACGCTTCTGCGGGTACAGGGTGGTAACCACCTCACCGTCACGCGAGATCACCACCGTACCCTGCTTGGCCGTATAGTTCGGCCCCTCCACCGTGGAGACGTCCTCCAGCCGCCAGGTGTAGCCCGCGGCCTGGTAGGACTCCCCGGGGGCGAGGCGGAGCGTGCTGTGCCAGTCGAAGTTGCCCACCGCGCTGACACCGAGGACGAACACCGCAAGGCCGGTATGCGCCAGGGTCATGCCCCAGAACCCGCGGGGGATCCCGCGCAGGGCGCGCACCCGGTCCCGGCGGCCACGCACGCGCTCGATCACCGCCTGCACGCTGGCCCACAGCATCCAGATCGCGAGCGCCACGCCCAGCACGCCCATCGGATGCATGCCCGTGAACCACCACGCGGTCACCACCGCCGCGATCACCGCGGCCAGCGCCGCCCAGCGCAGGGTGTGCAGCAGCCCGCGGGCATCGTGGCGCTTCCAGCGGACCAGCACGCCGACCCCGAGCAGCGCCAGCAGCGGGAGCATCAGGGGGATGAACACGGTGTTGAAGTACGGCGGACCCACCGAGATCTTGCCAAGCCCGAGGGCGTCCGTCGCCATGGGGTAGAGCGTGCCGGCGAGCACCGTGGCCGCGGCCACGGTGAGCACCGCGTTGTTGAGCAGCAGCAGCGTCTCCCGGGAGAGCAGCTCGAAGCGCCCGCCGCCGGCGAGCCGCGGCGCCCGCCACGCATAGATCGCCAGCGAGGTGCCGACCACGATCACCAGCAGCGCGAGGATGAACATGCCCCGCTGCGGATCGGTGGCGAAGGCGTGCACGGAGTTGAGCACCCCGGAACGCACCAGGAACGTGCCCAGCAGTGACAGCGAGAACGCGAAGATCGCGAGCAGCACCGTCCAGCTCCGGAACGCCCCGCGCTTCTCGGTAACCGCCAGGGAGTGGATCAGCGCCGTGCCCACCAGCCAGGGCATGAACGAGGCATTCTCCACCGGGTCCCAGAACCACCAGCCGCCCCAGCCGAGCTCGTAGTACGCCCACCAGCTCCCGAGGGTGATGCCTAGGGTCAGGAAGATCCACGCGGTGGTGGTCCACGGCCGGGCCCAGCGCGCCCACGCGGCATCCAGGCGACCGCCGATCAGCGCCGCGATGGCGAAGGCAAACGCGACGGAGAACCCGACGTATCCCATGTAGAGCATCGGCGGGTGGAAAATCAGTCCCGGATCCTGGAGCAGCGGATTGAGGTCCCGCCCCTCGGCAGCCGCCGGTGCCAGCCGGGTGAAGGGGTTGGAGGTGAGGATGGTGAACAGCAGGAAGCCGAAGCTCACCGCCCCGAGCACGCCGATCACCCGTGCCGTGAACGCCAGCGGCAGCTCGCGGCTGAACGCGGCCACCGCCAGGGTCCATGCGGCCAGGATCAGCGCCCACAGCAGCAGCGAGCCCTCGTGGGAGCCCCATACCGCGGACAGGCGGTAGTACCACGGCAGGGCGGTGTTGGAATTGTTCGCCACGTAGAGCACGGAGAAGTCGTTGGCATAGAACGACCACGCCAGGCAGACGAAGGCGGCGAGGAGAAACACGAACTGACCGGCGGCGATGGAGCGCGACGCCGCCATCCAGGCAACGCGGCCGCGGGCGGCACCGGCCATGGGCACGACCGCCTGCACCAGCGCCAGCGCCAGTGCGAGCGCGAGCGCGAACTGTCCGAACTCGGGAATCATTCACCCCCCTCGCTGACGGTCTGCGCGGCCTTGCCGTCCTTCATGGCGTCGGCCACCTCCGGCGGCATGTAGTTCTCGTCGTGCTTGGCGAGCACCTCCTCGGCAGTGAACGTGCCGTCGGCGGAGAGCCGGCCGCGCACGACCACGCCCTGGCCTTCGCCGAAGAGGTCGGGCAGCACGCCTTCGTAGCGCACCGGCACCGAGGCGCCGCCGTCGGTGACCTGGAAGTGGACGTTGACGCCCTCCCCGTGGCGCACGCTGCCATCGGCCACCATGCCGCCCATGCGGAAGGGGTAGCCCGTGGGTGCCTCGCCGGAGACCACCTGGCTCGGCGGATAGAAATAGAGCATGTTCTCGCGGAACGCCGAGAGCATGAGCGCGACGGCCACGCCCACGCCGCCTACCAGCAGCAGCACGAGGATCAGGCGATTGCGGCGTGCCGGTTTCATCGCTGCTGCCTCCTCGCCAGCCGGCGGACCACCGCCCGGCGGCGGCGCAGCGCCACCAGCCAGTTGCCCACCAGGACCACCAGCGCCAGGCCGTAGGACGGCCAGACGTAGGCGGCGTAGCCGCCCATTTCCAGGAACTCGTTCATCCGGACTCCTCCGCGACGACACGCTGCACCCAGCGGCTGCGCCGCTCGCGTTCGAGCAGCTCACCCCGGGCGCGCATCAACCAGACCGCGGCAAAATACGCCATGAAGGCCAGCGCCATGGTGATCAAGGGCAAGAACATGGCGATATTTATGGCCGGGGCGTCGAGACGGGTGACCGTCGGCCCCTGATGCAGGGTGTTCCACCACTCCACCGAAAAATGGATGATCGGGATGTTCACCACGCCGACCACCGCCAGCACTGCCGAGGCCCGGGCCGCCTGACGCGGCTCCTCGATGGCGGCGTTGAGCGCGATATAGCCGAGATAGAGGAAGAGCAGCAGCAGCTCGGAGGTCAGACGCGCGTCCCAGACCCACCAGGTCCCCCACATGGGCTTGCCCCACAGGGAACCGGTGACCAGCGCGAGGACGGTGAACCATGCCCCCAGAGGCGCCGCGGCCCGCGCCATGACCTCCGCGACCTTCATCCGCCAGATGAGCCCGATGGCCGCGCTTACCGCCATGGTCACGTAAACCATCATGGACATCCACGCCGCCGGGACGTGGATGAAGATGATCCGGTAGCTCTCGCCCTGCTTGTAGTCCGTCGGCGCGAGCACGAGCCCGTCGTAAAGCCCCCAGGCAAACAGCAACGCGGCAAGCACGCCGATACGCGGCGCCCATCGCCCAGCCCACTCGTAGAAATACGGCGGCGATCCCAAGCGATGGAACCACGTCCACATGGTTTATTCCTCCGGAGATTCGGCGAGCCGCCGCGTCATTGTCACAGTCGGGTAGTTCACTGTCCGTACGGCCGGCGCGGCCCGGGGAATGCCCCACCCTGCGCCGCGCGCTGTCAAGCCCGCTATTTTGCATCGCCTCGCCGGGCGTGTCGATGAACACCCGCCCGTCTTACGGAGGGACCACCCGGAGGGCCGCGAGGTTCCCTCTGGTCGGCAAAGACGGAGATTTTCAACCGAGAGGCACAATACCTATGCCTTCAACCCCGGTTTTCAGTCCGGGTGGGGACGATTATGATGCATCCCATCGTAACGGCGCGGCCGTTACATCTGTCTCTCCTCCTCTTGGCCGACCTTCTACAGGTCGGCTTTTTTTTGCCCGTCTCCCGCGACTCAGCCCACCAGCACGATCTCCGGCGGCAGCACCACTTCCATGGTGATGGGGAGGTGGTCTGACAGCGGATAGTCCAGCACCTCCGCCGAACGGACCTTCAACGAGGAGGACACGAGGATGTGGTCGATATTGCGCCGCGGGCGCCAGCTCGGGTAGGTGGGCAGGTCGTGAAGCGGCTCGCGCAGGTCCGTGTGCCCGCATAGCAACTGCAGCTCCGGGCTGTCCGACAGGCAGTTGAGATCGCCCATGACGATGGTGTGCCGGTTGCGGTTGACCAGCTCGGCGATGTAGGCGAGCTGACGCAGCCGCGCACGCCGGCCCAGGGCCAGGTGCAGCAGCACCACGTCCAGGCTTTCTCCCGGACCGCCGAAGCGCAGGATCAGCGCCCCCCGGCCCGGGATCATGCCCGGGAGCTTGTGTGCGCGCACCTCCAGGGGCCGGAAACGCGAGAGCACCCCGTTGCTGTGCCTGGCGATGCGGCCGATGCGGCGGTTGGTCTGGAAATGCCAGTAGGGAAAGCCCGCGGCTTCGGCGAGGAAACCGGTCTGGTTGACGAAACCACTGCGCAGGCTGCCGGCGTCAATCTCCTGGAGGCCGACGATGTCGAAGCCGCGCACGATCTCGCCGATGCGCTCGAGATTCCCGGCGCGGGAATCGTGGGGCAGCACGTGGCGCCACCCGCGGGTGAGGTAGTGATGGTAGAAACGCGTCTCGATGCCGGTCTGGATGTTGTAACTCATCAGCCGCAACACGCTCCCCCCGGCCGTCCCGGCGGGCGGGGGGACGCGTGCTGCAGGCTCTGCGGCATCCACGCTCAATCGCCGGAGCGCTCGCGCTCCACGAGGTAGCTGGCGACGTCGAGCATACCCGCCTGGCCGCCGGCGGCGCGCACGTCGATCACGTACTGCCCGGCCACGGTCAGCGTCGGAGTGCCCTGGATCCGGTACTCTCGGGCCAGGCGCTCGGCGCGGCGCATCTTCATGGTCACCGCGAAGGAGTCGAACGCGTCCAGCGCCTTGTCCCGGTCCACACCGAGCTCGCCGTAGAAGTCAGCGATGTCCTCCGGGCTGGAGAAGCGCCGGCCGTCCTCGTGGATGGCCTTGAACACGGCGTCGTGGGTCGTGTCGAGCACGCCGAGCACCTGGGCCACGTAAAACGCCTTGGCGAGCAGCTTCCAGGAGTCGCGGCCGAAGCTCACCGGCACGTGCTCCAGCGCGATCCTGTCACCCATGCGCTCCTGCCAGTCGGCGAGCAGCGGATGGAAATCGTTGCAGTGCGGGCAGCCATAGGAGAAGAACTCGCGGACCTGCACACCGCCCTCGGTCTCGACGGGCTGTGGCTGATCCAGCACCCGGTACTCATTGCCCGCCTGGGGCGCGGCCATCGCGCTGCCGGTGCCCAGCACCAGCGCCGCAAGCATCGTCATCATCCACCGTGCCATCAAGAGCGTCCCCCTTGTTGTCGTCTCACAAGCGCGGTTCATGCAGGAGACCGTGTCATCCGCCGACGGTTCCCGTCCAGCCGCGACGGGAGCCCCGGACGCAAAAGGGGGCGGCCACCGGACCGCCCCCTTTCGTCACGTTCACCGAACGCGGCCTCCGGATCACTCGCCGGAGGCGGTCTCACCGTCCGTCTTGCGGTACAGCCCCGAGGCGAACGACGCCACGGCCTTGATCTGGTCGTCACTAAGACGCGAGGCAACGGCGGTCATGATCTCCGCCTTGGGGTAGCCACTGCGCTTGCCGGCACTGTAGGCCTGAAGCTGGGTCACCAGGTAGGTCGCCTTCTGACCGCCGATCTTGGGATAGCCCGCGCCCTCCATGCCGGCGCCGGTGGGCCCGTGGCAGCCACTGCAGGCCGGCACGTTACGCTCCGGCACGCCACCACGCCAGATGTGCTCGCCCTGATCGGCCAGGGACTTGTCGGCGGCGTTGACCTCCATGGAGAGGGAGGAGAAGTACGCCGCGAGATCCTGCATGTCCTGATCGGAGAGGTTCGCCACCTGCCCGGCCATGATGGCGTTCTGCCGCTCGCCGCTCTTGAAGTGCTTGAGCTGGGCGTAGACGTAATCGGCATGCTGACCCGCCAGGTTCGGGAACTGCGGGCTGTTGCTGTTACCGTCCGGACCGTGGCAGGCCGCACAGGCCCCGGCCTTGGACTTGCCCGCCTGGGGATCGCCCTCCGCGTGCGCGAGGCCGCCCGCGAGCAGTAGGAGCGAGGCGAACACGGCTAGCAACCGGCTGTTGATCATGATGCAGCTTTCTCCTATACCGGCTGGACTCGTCCGGGGGTGCGGGTAGTCGACCGGTTCACCTGCACGATATGGCGCTCCGGGCCCCCGGGAAAAGGCACGGGACGTTATACCAGCCGCCCCCCGAGGGGTCAATTTGGCGCCGTGGCGCCCGTGCTGCGCATCTGCGACAATCCCGCCCCGTCACGCCGTCGCCGGCAACCGTGGAACCTGGCATGAATCCGCTCTACCGCAAGGCCCGCTTCCTGCTGAGCGCGCCGGACGTCACGCACCTGCCACCGGACTCCGGGGCCGAGGTCGCCTTCGCCGGACGCTCCAACGCCGGCAAGTCCAGCGCCATCAACACCCTCACCGGGCAGAAGTCACTGGCACGCACCAGCAAGACGCCGGGGCGGACCCAGGCGATCAATGTCTTCCCGCTGAACGACGAGGGCACACTGCGGCTCATAGACCTCCCCGGCTACGGCTACGCCAAGGTTCCCCAGCGCGTGCGCGTGCACTGGCAGGAGGCACTGCCGCGCTACTTTGCCGAGCGCGTGAGCCTGCGCGGGCTGGTGGTGATCATGGATGTGCGCCACCCGCTGACCGACTACGACCGGCAGATGCTCGAGTGGTGCATCCAGGCGGGACTGCCGGCGCACGTGCTGCTCACCAAGGCGGACAAGCTCAAGCGCGGCCCGGCGATGAACACCCTGCAACGGGTGCGCGCCGCGCTCGACCGCGACTACCCCGAGACCAGCGCACAGCTGTTCTCGGCGGCGAAGGCCACCGGCGTGGACGAGCTGCACGCCCGACTGGACGAATGGCTCACGGACGCCGGTGACGCGGAAGTGCCGGAACCCGGATAAAGGGGTCACCGCACTTTGCCGGGAAGAGCTCGCCGGTGGTGAGCGGGAAGCAGGCACTGTCGCCGGCCTCCATCGACCGCAGGCCTGTTCATGGCCGCGATGACACCGGCATCCGGCACGTTCCGCATGGCCGCAGGTGGTGCCCGACATCCGTGCGGGACGTTGCACGCCTGCGGCGCACAACCTACGCGGGGGCCTGCCGACGGGCACCCGGCGCCCCCTGCCCGTGCATGCCGGGCGACACCGCCGTGGCTGTCGGTTGCCGGGAACGACCGACGTACCCGGGATCGCGGCGGTTCGGCCCCTCCCTTGGGTCGGCTGCTCCCGGCAGCCGACGTCGCGCCGAATCTGCCATCGACCGGTTGCTCGAAGGCAATCGACAATCACGGGTACAAAAATAGCGGTTACAGGGGAACCCGCCGGCCCACGGAAGGGGAGAGCGGTCGAGCGTTCGTGCGGACCGGACGCCACAGGCGCGCGACACCCCCGCCCCAGCGACGGGCCCCGGCATGCGGGGCGACACACCACCGCGACCGTCGGTTGCCGCGCGTAGTCGACCGATCCGGGATCGGGGTTGTCCGGCGACGCCGGCGGCATGGAGGAGCTCCCCGGCCCCGTACATAAATGCCCGAAAATAAAAGACCCCGAGCACCATGGGGGATGGCGGCTCGGGGCAAGCGACCCGGGCTTGGGGGCAGGACCGGGCCGGTAGAGGCTCACGCACCCGTGGGAATGGGTGAGACGTGAGCCGCGCCGGGCACTGGCGCACTTGTAATGACAGCACATCCACGCCGGGGTTCCAGCGCGCCGCGACGGTTTTTCACGCCACTTGTCGGAATCGCGCGACCGCCCGGAGCGGATGCCGTCAGTGCGCCGCCTCCCAGCTCTCGCCCACGCCGACATCCACCTCCAGGGGCACGTTCAGCGCCGCCGCCTGGCGCATCGCCTCGCTGACCCGCTCCGCCACCGCGTCGGTCTTGGCCTCGGGCACCTCGAAGACCAGCTCGTCGTGCACCTGCATGACCATGTACACGTCGTCGTGCTCGCGGCCGAGCCAGTCGTCCACCACGATCATGGCGCGTTTGATGATGTCCGCGGCGGTGCCCTGCATGGGCGCGTTGATGGCGGTGCGCTCGGCGTACTGGCGGCGCTGGCCGTTGCGGCTGTTGATCTCCGGGAGGTAGAGCCGCCGGCCGAAGACGGTCTCGACGTAGCCCTGCTCCCGGGCCTGCTCCCGGGTGCGCTCCATGAACGCGCGCACACCGGGGTAGCGCTCGAAGTAGCGGTCCACGTAGGTCTGGGCGTCGGCGCGCTCGATGCCGAGCTGGCGGGCCAGGCCAAAGGCGGACATCCCGTAGATCAGCCCGAAGTTGATCGCTTTGGCGGCGCGGCGCTGCTCGTCGGTCACCGCCGCGGGCTCGGCACCGAAGACCTCGGCGGCGGTGGCGCGGTGGATGTCCGCGCCCTCGGCGAACGCCCGGGTGAGCCCCTCGTCGCCGGAGAGGTGGGCCATGATGCGCAGCTCCACCTGGGAGTAGTCCGCGGCCATCAGCCGGCAGCCCTCCCGGGGTATGAACGCCCGGCGGATGCGCCGGCCCTCCGGCGTGCGCACCGGGATGTTCTGGAGGTTCGGGTCCGAGGAGGACAGCCGCCCGGTGGCGGCCACCGCCTGGTGGAAGGAGGTGTGCACCCGGCCGGTGCGCGGGTGGATCAGTCGCGGCAGCTTGTCGGTGTAGGTCGACTTGAGCTTGGCCAGGCCCCGGTGCTCGAGGATCAGCCGCGGGAGCTCGTGGCCGCGGGCGGCGAGCTCCTCGAGCACCGACTCCGCGGTGGAGGGCTGGCCCTTGGGGGTCTTCTGCAGCACCGGCAGGCCCTGGCGCTCGAAGAGGATCTCCTGGATCTGCTTCGGCGAGGAGAGGTTGAACTCGCCGTCCGCGGCATCGAAGGCCTGGCCCTCGATGGTGGCCATCTGCTCGGCGAGCTCGCCGCTCTGGCGCGCGAGCAGCTCGCGGTCGACGCGCACGCCGGTGCGCTCCATGCGCGAGAGCACCGGTAGCAACGGCATCTCGATGTCGCGGAACACCGCGGCCGGACCGGGCAGCGCCTCCAGGCGCGGCCACAGGGTCTCGTGCAGGCGCAGGGTGATGTCCGCATCCTCGGCGGCGTAGTCGGTGGCGGTGGCCACCTCGACCTGGTCGAAGGTCAGCTGCTTGGCGCCCTTGCCGGCGACCTCCTCGAACTTGATGGTCCGGTGGCCGAGGTATTTCTGCGCCAGCGAGTCCATGTCGTGGCGGGTCGCCGTGGAGTCGAGGCAATAGGACTCCAGCATGGTGTCGAAGCGCACGCCCCGCAGGGTGATGCCGTAGCGGGCGAGCACGGACATGTCGTACTTGAGGTTCTGGCCCACCTTGGCGTGGCTGTCGTCCTCGAGCAGCGGGCGCAGGCGCTCCAGCACCGTCTCGCGGGGGAGCTGGCCGTCGGCGTCGTCCGTGCTGTGGGCCACCGGCACGTAGGCGGCCTCCCCCGGGGTAACGGCGAAGGACAGGCCGACGATGGCGGCATCCATGTAGGCGAGGCTGTCGGTCTCCAGGTCGAAGGCGAAGCACTCCGCCGCCTCCAGCCGCCGCAGCCACGCGTCAAGCGCGGGCTCGTCGCGCACGCACTGGTAATCGGCCTTGTCCGCGCCGCGCGCATCCCCGTCCTCCGCCTCCGGGGCGTCGGCGAGCAGCTCGTCGAGCCAGCGGCCGAACTCGTAGCGGCGGTACAGCTCGGCAAGCCGGGCGGTGTCCGGCTCGCCGCGGCCGATGGTCTCCGGGCGGACATCCAGCGTCAGGTCACAGCGGATGGTCGCGAGATCCCGTGAGAGGAACGCCTGCTCACGGTTGGCCTCCAGCTTGGCGCCGAGGCCCTTGGCCCCGCGGACCTTCACCTCGGCGACCTCGTCGAGGCGGGCGTAAAGGGCGTCCAGGTCGCCGAAGTGGGCGAGCAGGGCCACCGCGGTCTTCGGGCCCACGCCGGGGACACCGGGGATGTTGTCCGAGGTATCGCCGACCAGGGCGAGGTAGTCGATGATCTGCCCGGGGGTGACGCCGAACTTCTCCTCCACGCCGGCGACGTCCAGCACCGTGCCGGACATGGTGTTGAGCAGGGTCACGTGCTCGCTGACCAGCTGCGCCATGTCCTTGTCGCCGGTGGAGACCAGCAGGCCCCGGCCCGCCGCGTGGGCCTGGGCCGCCAGCGTGCCGATGACGTCGTCCGCCTCCACGCCGGCGATCTCGATGTGCGGCAGCCCCATGGCCTCGACGATCTCCGCGAGGGGCTGGCGCTGGCTGCGCAGGTCGTCGGGCATGGGCGGGCGGTTGGCCTTGTATTCCTCGAAGAGCTCGTCGCGGAAGGTCCGCCCCGGCGCGTCGAAGACCACCCCCACCGGGCTGTCCGGATACTCCGCGAGGAGCTTGCGCAGCATGTTCACCACGCCGTAGATGGCCCCGGTCGGGGTGCCGTCCGCGGTGGAGAGGGGCGGCAGCGCATGGTAGGCGCGGTAGAGGTAGGACGAGCCGTCCACCAGGATGAGGGGAGGGTGGTCACTCATGCGCGTTCCCGTTCGGCGGTCGTATCATGGAGGCCATATGGTACAAGAGCGCACCCGGGGTTACAGTGAAGGCGCGGCGCCGGCCGGCGCCGCTGCCGGCCGCCGATGGCCGGACACCCATGGGCCCGGATGCGGGGAGAGGCGATCTTGACGCACAAGCGATGGGAATCCCTCGAGCAGCGTGAACGCTCCCAGGTCAACGACTCCGTGATGACCCGGGAGTCGTGGAAGATCTTCCAGATCATGGCGGAGTTCGTGGAGGGCTTCGAGCGGCTGGCCCGCATCAAGCCGTCGGTGAGCATGTTCGGCTCGGCGCGCACCCCGCCGGACAACCCGCGTTACCGCCTCGCCGAGGACATCGCCCGCGCCCTCTCGGACGCCGGCTTCTCGGTGGTCAGCGGCGGCGGCCCCGGGATCATGGAGGCCGCCAACAAGGGGGCGTTCGCCGGCAAGTCACCGAGCATCGGCCTCAACATCCAGCTGCCGCAGGAGCAGGTAGGCAACCCCTACCAGGACATCGCGCTGAACTTCCGCCACTTCTTCTCGCGGAAGGTGATGTTCGTCAAGTACGCCTCTGCGTACGTGGTCCTGCCCGGCGGCTTTGGCACCCTGGACGAGCTCGCCGAGATCCTCACGCTGGTGCAGACCGGCAAGACCCGGCGGATCCCGATCATCCTGGTCTGTGCCGATTACTGGCGCGGCCTGGTGGACTGGTTCCGGGACAGCCTGATCGCCGAGGGCACCATCAACCCGGACGACATGGATCTGTTCCAGATCATCGACGAGCCGCAGGCCGTGGTGGACGCCATCTTCGACCACTACGAGAATCGCGGCTTCGAGCCGTCCCAGGCGGAGACGGACATCCTCCTCGACCTGTAAACAAGGAGCGCGCATGCGTGCATTCTGGCCCGCCCTGCTGATCGCCGCCGCCGTGTTCGCCGGCGCGGCCCACGCCGCTGACGAGCAGGGCAAATCCAAGCCGAACATCGTCGCCCCGCCGCCGCCGGAGGCGCTGACCAAGGGCGAGGAAATCGAACCGGGCGTGCAGATCATCTCCCGCCCCTGGGCGGAGATCCGCGAGTACAGCGTCAACGGGCGCGTCTACGCGGTGCGTATCGATCCGCGCACGGGCCCCGCCTACTACCTCTACGACAGCAACGGCGACGGCCGCCTCAACGACCGCCCGCCGGAAAACCTGGACGCCCCGGACATCCACCGCTGGGAGCTGCTGCGCTGGTAGACTGCTGCGTTGCAGCTTGACGCCTTGCGGACCGCTCGCTAGCGTTGGCCGCTCGATTGGTCCGACCAGCGCGCGTGCGCCCGCGTGCCGATCCACGACGGGCACGGCTGCTGGCAGCGGGATAACGACAATCGGCGGGGCGTACCCACCCGGTCCACCCGCCAGCAAGGGAGCCTGAATGCGGTTTCTGCTCAGAATCGCCGGGGGGATCGACTGCCTCAACCGCTGGATAGGCCGTGCGGTCTACTGGCTCGCCCTGGCGATGATCCTCATCGGCGTATACAACGCCTCGGTACGCTACCTCGGTTCTTACATCGGCGAGAACCTCGCCTCGAACGCCTACCTCGAGGCGCAGTGGTACCTGTTCGGGATCGTCTTCCTCCTCGGCGCCGGGCACACGCTCTCCAGCGACGGCCACGTCCGCGTGGACGTCCTCTACGGCCGGCTCTCCGAGCGCGGCAAGGCATGGGTGGACTTCCTCGGCAGCGTGCTCTTCCTGATCCCCTTCTGCATGCTCGTGATCTGGCTGTCCACCAAGTGGGCGGCACTGTCCTGGCAGACCTGGGAGAGCTCGGGCAACCCCGGCGGACTGGCCCGCTACCCGATCAAGACGGTGGTACCCGTGGCCTTCGTGCTCCTCCTCCTCCAGGGGTTCTCGCAGGCGGTCAAGTCGGGGGCAGTGCTCACCGGCCACCGCAAACGGCTGTTCGACGACAGCGAAGCGGCCGAGGGTGAGGACGAGGCGACCCACGGGACGGACGTGCCATGATCATTGAGTATTACGCCGGGTTCCTGTTCCTCGTCGCGCTGGTGTTCATCTTCTCCGGCTACCCGGTGGCCTTCGCGCTGGCCGGCGCGGCCATGGCCTTCGTCCCCGTCGGTTTCTGGGCCGACGCCTTCGGACCCAACCTGCTCACCGCCCTGCCCCAGGGGATCTTCTCCATCATGGAGAACTACACCCTGCTGGCGGTGCCGTACTTCATCTTCATGGGCACCATGCTGGAGCGCTCCGGCCTGGCCGAGGACCTGCTCAAGACCATGGGTCAGCTTTTCGGCCCGGTTCGCGGCGGACTCGCACTGTCGGTGATCGTCGTAGGCACGCTGCTCGCCGCGGCCACCGGCGTGGTCGGCGCGACGGTAGTCGCCATGGGCCTGATCTCGCTGCCGGTGATGCTGCGCTACGGCTACTCGCGCAGCCTCTCCACCGGCGTGATCGCAGCGTCGGGCACACTCGGGCAGGTGATCCCGCCGAGCATCGTGCTGATCGTGCTCGCCGACCAGATCGGCGTGTCCGTGGGCGACATGTTCCGCGGCTCGCTGCTGCCCGGCGTGGCACTGGCGTGCATGTACGCGATCTACGCCGGCGCGGTCGCCACCCTGCGGCCGGCGGCGGCGCCGGCGCTGCCGCCGGAGGACCGCCCCGACAATATCCCCGCGCTGCTGCTGCGGGTCGGGTTCGTGATGATCCCGCCGCTGGTGCTGATCGTGGTGGTGCTCGGGACCATCTTCGCGGGCATCGCCACGCCCACCGAGGCGGGCGCGTTCGGTGCGGTCGGCGCGATGGTGCTGGCCGCGCTCAACCGCCGCCTGACCCTGACCGCGCTCAACGGCACCATGCAGTCCACGGCCAAGCTCACCTCCATGGTGATCTTCATCCTGGTGGGCTCGCGGGCGTTCAGCCTGGTGTTCCGGGGCTTCTACGGCGACATGTGGATCGAGGACCTGCTCACCAACCTGCCCGGCGGCGAGATCGGCTTCCTGATCATCGCCAACCTGGTGGTCTTCGGCCTGGGCTTCTTCATCGACTTCTTCGAGATCGCTTTCATCGTGCTGCCGCTGCTGGTGCCGGCAGCCGCCCGGCTGGACATCAATCTGGTCTGGTTCGGCGTGATCATCGCCATGAACCTGCAGACCTCGTTCCTCACGCCGCCGTTCGGGTTCTCGCTGTTCTACCTGCGCGGCGTCACCCCGGCGAACGTGCGCACCACCGAGATCTACCGCGGCGTGGTGCCGTTTATCGCGATACAGATCATCGCCCTGACGCTGGTCATCGTGTTCCCGTCACTGGTGACGTGGCTGGTGCCGTACTCAGGCTACTGACGCGGCCATCCGAGGGGGGTGGCCGCACAACAACCCGACGAGGAGAGCTCTCATGAAACGTCGTGACTTCGTCAAGTCCGCCGGTGCCGGCGCGGTGGCCGGCGCCGCCGCCGTCGGCGCCCCGTACGTCCACGCCCAGGGCCCGCGCATCCGCTGGCGCATGGCCACGAGCTGGCCGACCAGCCTCGAGACCCTCTACGGCGGCGCCGAGGACTTCTGCAAGCGCCTGTCCATGCTCACCGAGGGCCGCTTCGACGTACGCACCTACGCCGCGGGCGAGCTCGTCGGCGGCCTCCAGGTCCTCGACGCCTGCCAGTCCGGCACCGCGGAGATGGGCCACACGGCGTCCTACTACTACGTAGGCAAGGAGCCGACCCTGGCGCTGGACACCGCCATTCCCTTCGGCATGACCACCCGCATGCAGAACGCGTGGATGTACTACGGCGGCGGCAGCGAGCTGCTGAACAACGAGGTCTTCTCGAACTTCAACATCAAGGCCTTCCCCGGCGGCAACACCACCACGCAGATGGGCGGCTGGTTCCGCAAGCGTGTCGACGGCCTGGCCGACCTCAAGGGCCTGAAGATGCGCATCCCCGGCTTCGGCGGCAAGATCATGTCCAGCCTCGGGGTCAACGTGCAGACCCTCGCGGCCGCGGAGATCTATCCGGCGCTGGAGCGCGGCGTGATCGACGCCACCGAGTTCGTCGGCCCCTACGACGACGAGCGTCTGGGCTTCTGGCAGGTCGCCAAGAACTACTACTATCCGTCCTGGTGGGAGCCGAGCGCCATGTTCTCGATCTACGTGAACAAGGACGCCTACGACAAGCTCCCGGACTCCTACAAGGAGGCGATCCGGATCGCGGCGGCCGACTCCAACGTGCGCATGGTCGCCCACTACGACTATCTCAACCCCATCGCGCTCAACAAGCTCGTCGAGCGGGGCGTGAAGCTGCGCAAGTTCAGCGACGAGATCATGGCGGCGGCGCAGAAGAACGCCTTCGAGATGTACGAGGGCATGGCCGCGGAGAACAAGACCTGGGCCAAGGTCTACAAGCACTGGAAGGACTTCCGCGACAGCCAGTACGCCTGGCACGGCACCAACGAGCTCGCCTACACGGACTTCGCACTGCGCCGTGTCGACACCTCCAAGCTCGGCCTGGAGACCGACGACTCCTGAGCCACGCCCCCGGCGGGGCCCCTTGCGGGCCCCGCCGCCTGCCTTCCCGCCCCTCACTCCGGCACCCCCTCCCATTGATGGTTGACTTTGGCTGCACACGCGGCCAGTTTTATGTGTAACCAATCACGGCGACTAATTGTCGACCAGATTGAAAGAATAATAGAGACAACCTGTCACCCAGAGAGACAACAATTGTGCGCCGCACCCGCGGCCACCGGAGGAGAGCCATGAACGCCCGCGTACCCCGCAACGGGATTACCACTCCCTGTTCGCCATGTTCCGAACCATTCCCGGACCACAACTGGGGACAACATGGCATGCATCATGCTTACTTTTACGGGCAGACCTCGTAGACAACTGGACGAACGCACTGAAACGGGCACACTAACGGATGGCTGCACCAGCCGTGGGCACCCGTATCACCAGTGCGGGGCATAACGGGGCACGAAACGGGGAGCACACTCGATCATGAATGCAACGGCGCATGACGCCGCGGACCGGCCCGTGATACCGCGTCTGGAGCTGGAGGGCGTGACCAAGCGCTTCCCGGGCGTGGTGGCCAACGAGGACGTCGACCTCCGGGTGATGCCCGGGGAGATCCACGCACTGCTGGGCGAGAACGGCGCCGGCAAGAGCACGCTGGTGAAGTGCATGTACGGCGTTCACCAGCCCGACGAAGGCCGCATCCACTGGGAGGGCGACCCGGTTACCATCGCCACCCCGGCGCAGGCGCGCCACCTGGGCATCGGCATGGTCTTCCAGCACTTCTCGCTGTTCGAGACCCTGACCATCGCCGAGAACATCGCCCTGGGCCTCGAGGACGTGAACGATGATCCGCGCAACCTCGACGACCGCATCGTAGAGGTCTCCGAGCTGTATGGCCTGCCGCTGGACCCGCGACGCACCGTGCTCAAGCTCTCCGTGGGCGAGCGCCAGCGCGTGGAGATCGTGCGCTGCCTGCTCCAGCACCCCGGACTGCTGATCATGGACGAGCCCACCTCGGTGCTCACGCCGACCGAGATCGAGCGGCTGTTCACGACCCTGCGCCAGCTCCGTGACGAGGGCATCAGCATCCTCTACATCAGTCACAAGCTCGCCGAGATCCAGCAGCTCTGCGAGTCGGCGACGGTACTCCGCCACGGGCGCGTCTCCGCCCACTGCGACCCCCGCGAGGAGACGCCGCACTCACTCGCGGAGATGATGATCGGCAGCGAAATCCCCCGCGCCGAGCGTCCGGCGAGTACCCCCACACCGGCGCCGGTGCTCCGCCTCGACGGGCTCTCACGACCCACCGACGACCCCTTCGGCGTGAGCCTGGTGGACATGAACCTGGACGTGCACGGCGGCGAGGTCATGGGTATCGCCGGGGTGTCCGGCAACGGCCAGGCGGAGCTGATGCGGCTGCTCTCCGGCGAGGACACCAGCGGGGATCCCACCCGCATCCGCCTCGGCGACGAGGCCGTGGGCGGCCTCGACCCCGCCGAGCGCCGCCGCCGCGGTATCGCCTTCGTGCCGGAGGAACGTCTCGGCCGAGGCTCCGTGCCGGACATGGACCTGGTGGAGAACACCCTGCTCACCGGCGCCTACCAGGGTCTTGTGGGACGAGGCTTCATCCGTTTCGCCCGTGCCCGGCAGCTGGCCGAACGCATCCGCGAGCGCTTCGACGTGCGCACGCCGAGCGTGGATGCCCAGGCGCGCAGCCTCTCCGGCGGCAACCTGCAGAAGTTCATCGTCGGCCGCGAGATCGAGCAGCACCCGCGGGTACTGATCGCGGGCCAGCCCACCTGGGGCGTGGACGTGGGCGCCGCCGCGGCCATCCACCAGGCGCTGGTGGACCTGCGCGCGCAGGGCTGCGCCCTGCTGGTCTTCTCCGAGGACCTGGACGAGCTCTTCGAGATCAGCGACCGGGTGGCGGTGATCTTCAACGGCCACCTGTCGCCGGCGAAACCGGTGGCGGAGACGTCCTACGAGGAGGTCGGCCGCTGGATGGGCGGACTGTTCCCGGGCGCGGACGGCGGCTCGACGCGGGAGGGCGCGCATGATGTCGCTTAAGTTCGAGAAACGCCCCGAGCCCTCCCGGGCCATGCTCTACGCGGCGCCGCTGATCGCCGGCGCGCTGACCCTCGCCTTCGGGCTGGTGATCTTCGCCGCCCTCGGCAAGGCCCCGCTCAACGCCTTCTACGTGTTCTTCATCCAGCCCGTGAACAGCCTCTACGGGCTCGGTGAGCTCACCATCAAGGCCGCACCGCTGATCCTGATCGCCGCGGGCCTGACCGTGGGCTTCCGCGCCGGTGTGTGGAATATCGGCGCCGAGGGCCAGCTGGTGCTCGGCGGCATCTGCGGCGGTACCGTGGCGCTGGTCTTCCACGGCGTCGACGCCTGGTGGGTGCTGCCGCTCATGCTCCTCGCCGGCACCCTCGGCGGCATGGCCTGGGCGGCGATCCCCGCGCTGCTGCGCACGCGCTTCAACACCAGCGAGATCCTGGTCAGCCTGATGCTGGTCTACGTCGCCGAGCTGCTGCTGGTCTACCTGGTCAACGGGCCGCTTCAGAACCCGGAGGGCTTCGGCTTCCCCGAGTCCCGGCTGTTCAGCGAGTCCGCCACCTGGTCGCCACTGATCGAGGGCATCCGCATGAACCCCTCGTTCCTGATCGCCCTGGGTGCGCTTGTGGGCCTGTACTTCCTGCTCTCGCGGCTGTATCTGGGCTTCCAGATCCGCACCGCCGGGCTGGCGCCGGACGCCGCCCACTACGCCGGCATCAACGCCTCGCGCATGACCTGGCTGAGCCTGCTCATCGGTGGCGGCGCCGCCGGGCTCGCCGGCGTCAACGAGGTCGCCGGCCCCATCGGCCAGCTGCTGCCGGACATCTCGCCGGAGTACGGCTTCGCCGCCATCATCGTCGCCTACCTCGGGCGGCTGCACCCGGTGGGCATCCTGTTCGCCGGGCTGCTCATGGCACTGATCTACCTCGGCGGCGAGAGTGCGCAGATCGCACTGCAGGTGCCGGATTCCGTTACCGGTGTGTTCCAGGGGATGCTGCTGTTCTTCATCCTCGCCGTGGACTTTTTCGTGAATTTCCGCCTACGCATGGCCCGGCGCAGTCAGGAGGGGACGAACTGATGGAGATCGCGGGCTTCAACATCGTCACCTGGCTTGCGGCGACGCTGGTCATGGGCACGCCGCTGGTGCTCGCCGGCCTCGGCGAGTTCCTCGCCGAGAAGACCGGGGTGCTCAACCTCGGCACCGAGGGCATGATGCTGGTGGGGGCGGTGAGCGGCTTCATCGCCTTCGTCGAGACCGACAGCCAGATTGCCGGCTTCGCCGTGTCCATGCTCGCCGGGGCGGCGATGGCATCGCTGTTCGCGCTGCTCACCCAGACCTTCCGCGCCAACCAGGTCGCCTCCGGACTCGCGCTGACCATCTTCGGCGTCGGCCTGTCGGCGTTCATGGGCCGGCCCTACGAGGGCGAAGGCATCCAGGGCCTGGCCAAGCTGCACATCCCGCTGCTCTCCGACATCCCGGTGCTCGGGCCGATCCTCTTTCAGCAGGACCCGATGGTCTACCTCAGCATCGCGATCGGCGCGGCGGTGATCTATTTCACCTACCATACCCGGGCAGGGCTGGTGATGCGCGCGGTGGGCGAGTCACCGGAATCGGCACACGCGATGGGCTACCGGGTGATCGGCATCCGCTACCTGGCGGTGCTCTCCGGCGGTGCCCTGGCCGGGCTCGGCGGGGCGTACATGTCGCTGGTCGAGCCCCACCTCTGGGTGGAGGGGCTGGTCGCCGGGCGCGGCTGGATCGCGGTGGCGCTGGTGGTCTTCGCCTCCTGGCGCCCGGGGCGCGTGATGGCGGGGGCCTACCTGTTCGGCGGCATCACGCGGCTGGGCTTCGAGCTGCAGGGGCTGGGCGTGCCCATCCCCTCGCAGGCGCTCTCCAGCCTGCCCTATATCGCGACCATCGTGGTACTGGTCATACTCTCGCGGGACCGGACGAAGCTGCGGCTCAACCGCCCGGCCTCGCTCACCAAACCGTTCTTCGCCACCGGCTGACGGCGGTGCCGCGGCCGACGACGCATCATCAGGAGGGCAATCCATGCGACACGGCAGACTCAAACGGGCGCTGCTCGCGCTCACCACCGGGCTGACCGCGGCGGCATTCTCCACAGCCACGCTGGCCGCCTCGGACGGCATCGACCTGAAACCCAAGGACCACATCAAGGTGGGCTTCGTCTACGTCAGCCCCATCGGTGACGCGGGCTGGTCGTACCAGCACGACCAGGGCCGCAAGGCCATGGAGGAGCGGCTGGGCGACAAGGTCACCACCCAGTTCGTGGAGAACGTGCCCGAGGGCGCGGACGCCGAGCGCGTGATCCGCCAGCTCGCCTCCGGCGGCGCGGACCTCATCTTCACCACCTCGTTCGGCTACATGAACCCGACGATCAAGGTCGCCAAGCGGTTCCCGAACACGGTCTTCGAGCACGCCACCGGCTACAAGCGGGCCAAGAACGTCGGCACCTACATGCCCCGGCTCTACGAGGGCCGCTACCTCGCGGGCATGATCGCCGGCGAGATGACCGAGACAAACAAACTCGGCTTCGTCGCCGCCTTCCCGATCCCGGAGGTCGTCCGCGCGATCAACGCCTTCACCCGCGGCGCCCGTTCGGTGAACCCGGACGCGACGGTCAACGTCATCTGGATCAACGCCTGGTACGACCCGGCCAAGGCCCGCCAGGCGGCGGAGACCCTGATGGATCAGGGCGCGGACGTGGTGACCCACCACACCGACTCCCATGCGGTGGTGCAGGCCGCCGCGGAGCGGGACAAGTACGCCATCGCCTACCACTCGGACATGTCCAAGTACGGCGGCGACAGCCAGCTCACCGCGGTGGTCCACCAGTGGGGCGATTTCTACACCAAGCGCGCCCGCGAGGTGCTCAACGGCACCTGGACCTCCCGCGACGTCTGGGGCGGCATCGCCTCGGGCATGGTCGACCTCGCCGAGCTCAGCAGCGACGTCCCGGATGACGTACGCCAGGAGGTGATGAAGGCCCGGGAGGCGATCGTCAACGGCGAGCTCCAGCCCTTCGGCGGCCCGGTGGTCGCGAAGGACGGCAGCGTCAAGGCGAAGGAGGGCGAAACCCTCTCCGACGAGGCACTGCTGAAGATGGACTACTACGTCGAGGGCGTCGCCTCCAAGCTGCCCAAGAAGTAGCCCCCACGGGGACGGGGTCTACCCCCGTCCCCGCTGTCCCTTCCGTACCCGCCGTGCCCCCGCATCCGGCGACCGGGCACGGCACCGCCTTGAGAAGGTCAGGCCCAGGCTCCAGGCAATCCCTCATCGGAAATCCGGTCGGGACAAGGGCAGTAGCCCACCGCCGGGAAAAGCCGCCCGCCGCGCTCAGCAGGCCTGGAGGTTGGCGAAGGAGGCCACCAGCCACTTGGTGCCGGCGGTGTCGAAGTGCACCTGCACCCGCGCCCCGGGGCCGCTGCCCTCGTAGCTGAGCACGGTGCCCTCGCCGAACTTGCGGTGACTCACGCGCTGGCCGAGGTCGAACCCCCCATCCGCGTCGTCGTCGGCCGAGGCGGCAACCGGGCGCTGCACGGCACCGGGGCCGGTCACGGAGAAACGCGCGCGGACCATCTCGGTGAGTTCCGGGGGCAGCTCGCCGACGAAGCGCGACGGCAGGGTGTACTCGTCGCGCCCGTGCAGGCGGCGGCGCTCGGCGTGGCTGAGGAACAGCCGCTCGCGGGCGCGGGTCACGCCCACGTAGGCGAGGCGCCGTTCCTCCTCCAGCCGCCCGGGCTCGTCCATGGACATGCGGTGGGGGAACAGCCCCTCCTCCATGCCGGCGAGGAAGACCACCCGGAACTCCAGGCCCTTGGCGGAGTGCAGGGTCATGAGCTGGACGCAGGCCTCGCCGTCGTCGCCCTGCCCCTCGCCGGCCTCGAGGGCGGCGTGGGCCAGGAACGCGGTGATCGGCGGCATGTCCTCGGCGATCTCGCCCTCCTGCTCGAAGGTGCGCGCCGCGCTGATCAGCTCGTCCAGGTTCTCCAGCCGGTCCCGGGCGCGCTCGGAGCCCTCCTTCTCCAGCGCGCCGCGCAGGCCGCTGACGTCGAGCACCGTCTCCACCTGGTCCGGCAGGGACTGCCCGGCGGTGCGCGCAGCGAGATCGTCCACCAGCTCGATGAACGAGGACACGGACCGTGCCGCGCGGGCCGACAGCCCACCGGGCCCGGTGACCCCGCGGGCCGCCTCCCACAGGCTGATCCCCTGGGTGCGTGCGGCCGTGCGGATGGCCTCGACGGTGCGCGCGCCGATGCCCCGCGCCGGGGTGTTGATCACCCGCTCCAGCGAGGCGTCGTCGTGGCGGTTGTCCACCAGCCGCAGGTAGGCCAGCGCATCCTTGATCTCGGCGCGCTCGAAGAACCGCAGCCCGCCATAGACGCGATAGGTCACGCGGTTGCCGATCAGCGCCTCCTCGAAGGTGCGGGACTGGGCGTTGGAGCGGTAGAGGATGGCGAAGTCGCTGCGGGAGTAGCCCTCCTCCTCGGTCATCGCACGGATGCGCTCCACGACGAAGCGCGCCTCGTCCTGCTCGTTGAACGCGGCATACACGCTGATCGGATGGCCCTGGCCGCCATCCGTCCACAGCGACTTGCCCAGGCGATCGCTGTTGTGGGCGATGAGATGGTTGGCGGCGTCCAGGATCGTGCGCGTGGAGCGGTAGTTCTGCTCCAGGCGCAGCACCTGCGTGTCCGGGTAGTCGCGCTGGTAGCGCTGCAGGTTCTCCACCCGCGCGCCGCGCCAGCCGTAGATGGACTGGTCGTCGTCACCGACGACGAACACGTCCGCATCCTCGGCGGCGATCAGGCGCAGCCAGTCGTACTGGATGCCGTTGGTGTCCTGGAACTCGTCGATGAGCACGTGGCGGAAGCGCCGCCGGTAGTGATCGAGCAGCTCCGGGTGGGCGCGCCACATCTCGCAGCAGCGCAGCAGCAGCTCCGGGAAGTCCACCACGCCGGCGGACCGGCAGGCCGAGTCGTAGGCGCCATAAAGCTCGACCAGGGTCGCGGTGTAGGCGTCGTCGGTGTCGAGCTCACCGGCACGCCGGCCCTCGTCCTTGCGGGCGTTGATGTAGCCCTGGACCTGGCGCACCGGATAGCGCTTGTCGTCGACGCCGGCGTCGCGCATCACGCGCTTGACCAGCCGGCGCTGGTCCTCGCTGTCGAGGATCTGGAAGCCCTTGGGCAGGCCGGCCTCCTCGGCGTGCAGCCGCAGCAGCCGGTGAGCGATGCCATGGAAGGTGCCTACCCACATGCCACCGCCGCTAATGCCGAGCAGCGACTCGATGCGCCCGCGCATCTCCGCGGCCGCCTTGTTGGTGAAGGTCACCGCCAGGATGGACCAGGGCGAGGCGCCGTGGACCCGCACCAGCCACGCCGCGCGGTGGGTGAGCACGCGGGTCTTGCCGCTGCCGGCGCCGGCGAGCACCAGGGCGTGGCCGAGGGGGGCACCCACCGCCTCGCGCTGGGCGTCGTTGAGGGGGGCGAGCAGATCCGAGATGTCGTCGTCGAGGGCGTCCATGCCCGCGGATTGTATCAGAGCGGGGACCCGCGTCGGCTCACCCGGCAAGCTCAACCGCTTCCCCGGAAAGCTCGTGGACCGCCTCCAGGCCGTGGATCACCTCGGCGATGGCGCGGATGGTGGGCTCGCGGGCCGAGCCCTTGCGCCAGTACAGCGCCATCTCCCGCGTCGGGCGGGCGTCGACGAACGAGCGCAGCACCACCGCGTTGCTGTCCGGCTGGCCGACGGCGGCCTTGGCCGCCAGGGCCGGGAGCAGGGTGATGCCGGCACCGGCGGCGACCATCTGCCGCAGGGTCTCCATGCTCGTGGCGCGGAACCCGGCGTCCTCGCGGGCGCCGACCATGTTGCAGACATCCAGCGCCTGGTCGCGCAGGCAGTGCCCCTCCTCCAGCAGGAGGATGTGCTCGGACTCGATGTCACCCAGCGAGACCTCCGGCTTGCGCGCCAGTGGATGATCGTGGGGCATCGCCAGATAGAACGGCTCGTGGAACAGGCTCGCGTGCAGGAGCCCCTCGCCGGGGACCGGCACCGCCATCACCGCCGCGTCGAGCTCGCCGCGACGCAGGCGCTCCAGCAGATCCGCCGTCTGCTGCTCGTAGAGCAGCGGGCGCAGGTTCGGATAGGTACTGCGCAGGGCCGGGATGAGGTGGGGCAGCAGGTACGGACCGATGGTCGGTATCAGTCCCAGGCGCAGGTCCCCGACCATCGGATCACCAGCGGCGCGGGCACTGTCGACGATGTCCGAGACCTCGTTGAGCACGTGACGGGCCCGCTCGGCGATCATCTTGCCGATCGGGGTGAGCATGACCTGCTTGTTGGTCCGCTCCACGAGCTGGACGCCGAGGTACTGCTCCAGCTTCTTGATCTGGGTACTCAGCGTCGGCTGACTCACGTAGCAGGCGGCGGCGGCCCGGCCGAAGTGTCGATGGTCGGCAACGGCCACCAGGTAGCGCAGGTCGCGGAAATTGATATGGACCATCTCACTCCCGTCAATCAAAACCCATTTATACAATTGACAGAAGCAATTATATCCCCTGGAGACGGGGCTGCCTAGGCATGCGTGCAATGGCGCATCCCCGCCTGTCGCCCGCGCCGCCGGACGGGCCGGGAGACGCCCATGACGGCCGCGGAAACGTTACCCAGACGCCCGGCTAGCCGCCGCTCTCCTCTTCCTCTGCGGGGGCGGCGGCACCGGGGTAGTCCGGATGGCCGAGGACGTAGCGCACGAGCTGGGAGACATTGGCCACGCCCATCTTGTGCAGCACCCGGGCACGATGGATCTCCACCGTGCGGGTGGAGCAGTCGAGCTCGCGGGCGACGATCTTGTTGACCTTGCCCTCGACGAGCCGGTCCATGACCTCGCGCTCCCGCGGCGTGAGCTGGGCGAGCCGCCGCTCGATGCCCCGGATACGCTCGCGCTCGCTGCGCCGGTGCTCATCCTCGACGAGGGCCCGGTCGACACAGTCGAGCACGGCCATCTCGCTGAACGGCTTCTCCAGGAAATCCAGCGCACCGGCACTGACCGCGCGCACGGCCATGGGGATGTCGCCATGCCCGGAAATGAAGATCACCGGCAGCGTATAGCCGCGGCTGTCGAGCTCCTGCTGGGCGGTGAGGCCGTTCATCCCCGGCAGGCGGACATCCAGGATGAGGCAGCCCCGCCGCTCCGGGCCGCAACCGGCAAGAAATGCGTCGGCACTGGCCCACGCCTCCACCGGCCGTCCTGCGGCGGTGAGCAGCATCGCCAGCGCGTCGCGCACGTCCGGGTCGTCGTCGACCACGAACACCGTCGGTACCGCCGGGCCCTCAGCCATCGGAATCCCTCCCTCCTGCCGCCGGCAGGTCGAAACTGAAAAGGCAGCCGCCACCGGGTCGGTCCTCGAAGCGTAGCTCACCACCATGATGCCGGATGATCGAGCGCGATACCGACAACCCGAGGCCCATGCCCTCGCCGCCACCGCTGACGAAGGGCTCGAACAGGGCGTCGCGCAGGCGCACCGGAATCCCCGGGCCGGTGTCCATCACCGTGACCTCCACCCGCCCGTCCGCGCGGCGCGCGGTGGTCACCTCCAGGCGACGCCGGGCCTCCGGCATCCCGGCCAGTGCCTCCACGGCGTTACGCACGAGGTTCACCAGCACCTGATGGATCTGCACCGTCGCCACACGGACGTCAGGCACGTCCGGATCGAGGCGCAGGCGCAGGGTTACGCCGCCCTGGCGCACCGCCGCCGCAGTTAGCGCCAGGCCCTCGCGGACCAGCGTGTTGGTGGAGACGCGCTCGCTCTCGGGCTCACCGCCGCGCACGAAATTGCGCATCTGACGGATGATCCCGCCGGCACGACGGGCGTTGTCGTCCAGCCGTTCCAGCGCCCGGACCAGGGTCGGGTCCGTGTCTTTGCCGGCCAGCCGGCGGGCGGCCTGGGCGTAGGTGGCAATGGCGCACAGCGGCTGGTTGAGCTCGTGGGCCAGCCCCGCCGCCATCTCCCCCATCGCACTGACCCGACCGGCGTGGGCGAGCTCGTCGAGATAGGCCCGGGCACGCTCCTCGGCCTGACGGCGCCCGGCGATGGAGGCGGCGAGCAGCAGCCCGGTGAGGCTGACCATGGCGAGGTGGGCGTGCAGGGCCAGCAACTCCTGGCTCAGCGCACCGTGGGCGAAGGGCCCCGAGTCCATGGCGGTGAAGCCCGCGGCGATGGCGGCGTGGAACAGCAGCAGCCACACCGTGAGCGCCGGCCCCAGGCGCATCGCCGCCCAGATCACCAGCGGGAAGATCAGGTAGGACAGCGGCCGCCCGAGCATGGCGTCCGGCGGCAGCCACTCGCCGTAGACCACCACGGCGGCGAGCAGCGTCAGCACGGCGATCACCCCCGCCTCCAGCCAGCCGCGCCGGCCGAGCCCCCGCGGCCGCGACACCAGCAGCGCCGGCGCGAGCAGGAGGATCCCCATCAGGTCCGCAACCCAGCAAAGCCACCACAGCGAGGGGAATCCCGGCCAGCGCGCGATGCCCGCGAGCCAGAGCACGCCGGCGCCGAACAGCGAGCTCGCGATGCTGGACGGCAGTGCGCCGGCGAGCAGGAAGCCGAGCACGTCAGACGGCCGGTCCATGGCGAAGCCGATCCGTGCCCGGGCGACGAGCGCCGCACCGAGCCACGCCGCCAGGCCCATGCCGAGCGCGACTGCCACCGAGGCCGTCAGGTCGTGGCCCGACTCCAGATGGGCGGCCAGCGCCCCCAGGGCGGCACCGGCGGCAGCGAGGGGGCCGAACCGGCAGGCCAGGGCGAGGGCCACCCCGGCAGCGGGCCAGAGCAGGCTCACGCCGGCCCGCTCGATGAGGAAGACCATCCCCACGCGGGCAGCCAGCCAGTAGGCGAAGGCCGGCACCAGCACGGCTGCCGCGCCCCGCAGCAGCGTCTGCGCGGAGGCCGATACGAGGCCCGGGAATGGAATACGATGCAGGGTCATCCGGGCAGTCTAGCCAGCGCCCCCCGGGCGGCCAATACGGGATCCCCGCAACAGGGTTCGAGAACCCCCTTCCGTGCGGGAAAAGCGCGCGATCATGTGGGCTTTCGTCGCGAAAACCCCGTTAACGGTGTTTTCGTTGTCCTCCTATCGGATCATTGCTTGAACCTCACCCCACCTTCTATAGAATGAGACGTGTCATGATCGCAGGAGGGCGCACGCGGCGACCGGGTCCCCGGCAATCGCCCGGCGTAGCGCCCGCCGGAACCCCCGGACGGGTTTGCGGGCGTACCACGATCCGGCTGCATGCCACTTCAGGACACCGCGGGGAAATCACCGGGACATGTCGCAGACCTCACCAGCCGCGTCCGCGGACTCGCTCCCCGGCCTCCTGCGCGCGCTGCCCCGCGAGGGCACCCGCACCACCGTCATCATCCTGCTGCTGGCCGCCTGTGCATCGCTGTTCATCGTCCTGGACGGCGGCCCCCCGAGTGCGGTGGCGCACTTCATGTACGCGCCCATCCTGCTGGCGGCATATGCCCATGGCGCCCGCGCCGGTGTGGTCACCGGCGTGCTGACGGGGCTGCTGGCCGGGCCGGTACTGGGGGTCGGGATCGGCGAAATCCAACGCTCCGCGGGTGAGCTGGCACTGCACTGGAGCGTGCGCACGCTCTGGTTCGCCGCCGTCGGCGGACTGGTCGGCTACGCGGTGCACCAGACCCGGGTCCAGGCGGAACGGCTCACGGACCTGCGCTTTCGCGACCCGCTCTCGTCGCTGCCAAACCTCGCCGCGATACGCCGCCATCTCAACCGCCTGAGCCGCCGCCGCAGCGCGGACGACAGTGACCGCGTGACCGTGATCGCGCTGCGGGTCCAGAACCACGACAAGCTGGTGGAGACCTTCGGCCACCGCAACACCGCACTGGTGTTCCGCACCTTCGCCGACTCCCTGCGCAAGCGTTTCGGCGCCGGGCTTTTCGTGGGCCGCAGCGGACCGGACCGGATGACGATCATCCACGACGGCGCCGGCGGCGTGACCCGCCGGGAGCTGATGGCCGAGATCGACCGCCTCGCCCGTTCGCCGGTGGAGCTGGACGGTGTGCCGGTATTCCTCGACATCGCCACAGGCATTGCCCGGGAGCGAACCGCCGATACGGATCCGGCCGAGCTGGTCTCCAAGGCCGACGTCGCCGCCAACCGCGCGGTGGCCGAAGGCTCGGAGGTCGCGGTCTACAACTACCGCAAGGAGTCGGACTTCCAGCGCAGCCTCAAGCTCCTCGGCGAGGTGGAGCGGGCGATCGCGGACAACGAATTCCGGCTGGTCTTCCAGCCGAGCCTGGACCTGCGCACCCGGCGACTGCGCGGCGCTGAGGCACTGGCACGCTGGCAGCACCCGGAGCGCGGGCTGGTCAGCCCCGGGACGTTCATCCCGATGATCGAGCAGACCCGGATGGTCGACACCTTCACCCGCTGGACCGTGGAGCGCTCTCTCACCCAGCTCGCCGAATGGCACGCCAACGGCACAAACGCCTCGGTGGCGGTGAACCTCTCGGCGCGCAACCTCAACAGCGACGAGCTGCTGCGCTTCATCAACGACCGCCTGGTGAACCTCGGGATCGACCCGCGCGGCCTGGAGCTGGAGATCACCGAGCGCTCGCTGCTCAACGTGAAGGGCTCCCGGCTCAAGCAGCTGGAGGCGCTGCGCGAGGCGGGTGTCGGTATCGCCGTGGACGACTTCGGCACCGGCTACGCCTCGCTCGCCTACCTCCGCTCGCTGCCCATCACCACCCTCAAGCTGGACCGCTCATTCATCACGGGCATGCCCAACCAGCCTTACGACTTCGCGCTCGTGCGGCGCATCATCCAGATGGCCCACGATCTCGGCCTGGAGGTGGTGGGCGAGGGCGTCGAGGACGCGAGGACCCTCATTCAGCTGCGCCGCCTCGACTGCGATGCCGCGCAGGGCTTCTACATCGCCCGGCCGGTGGAGGCGGCACAGGCCGAGCAGCTGATGCGCGAGGGCTGGCCCAAGGGCCACATACTCGACGCCGGCGACCCCGACGTCCCCGACACCCCGGCATGAGCCAGGAGGCCCGCATCGCCGTCATCGACCTCACCCACTGCGACCGCGAACCCATCCACGTACCCGAACAGATCCAGCCTTTCGGCCTGATGCTGGTCAGCGACGGCCGAAGCGGACGCATCACCCGCGTCAGCGCCAACACCGACGCCTGGCTGGACACCCCGCCGGAGACCTGCCTGAACCGTCCACTGGCCGAGCTCACCGGCAAGCCGCTGGCCGAAACGATCCGTGAGGCCGCGCGGGGGCTCGATACGGGTCACCGTGTGACCAGCGGCACGCTGACCCCCGGGCGCACGGGAGAGCGGGCGGTCTCGGTGACCGTCCACCGGGTCGGCGACGAAGTGGTCGCGGAGATGGAGCCGGACAGCCCCATCGAGCTTTCCCGGTCGCTGCTGCAGCACCAGGTCTCTGCCATATCGCGTACCAGCAAGGCAGCCGGCTCGGACGAGCTGCTGACTCTGGCCGTGGAGGAGATCGCGGCGGCCACCGGCTACATGCGCGTGCTCGCCTACCGCTTCGACGACGCATGGAACGGTGACGTGGTGGCCGAGACCACCAACGGTGTACCGCCGCGCTTCGAGGGCCATCACTTCCCCCATACGGATATCCCGGCCCAGGCCCGGGCGCTCTACCGGCGCAACCGCATCCGCGTAATCCCGGATATCGAATACACCCCAACGGCGCTGGTCACCGGCACCGACCAGCCGCTGGATATGAGCGACTGCCTGCTGCGCTCGGTCTCCCCGGTGCACCTGGAGTACCTGCGCAACATGGGAGTGACGGCGACACTGGTGATGTCGCTGCTGGTCGAAGGCGAGCTCTGGGGCATGATCGTCTGCCAGTCCGATACCCCCAAGACCATGCCGCAGCCGCTGCGGCAATTCTGCGACACCCTGGCACGGATGCTCGGGCTGCAGATCGAGTCGCATCTGCGCCGCGAGATCGATGCCGAGACCGTGGCGGCCGCCGAGGAGATCGATGCCCTGCGCGCGCTGCTTCAGGCCGGCACCGACCTCCCCTCGGCACTGCGCTCGCGCAGCGAGCGCCTGCTCGGGGCGTTCCACAGCCGCTCGCTGATCCTCCACATCGCGGATAACCGGACCGTGCTCGGCGAGCAGATTGCCGCGGCGACGGAGCGGCGGATCGTGGACCACGCCGCCACACCGGAGGCCGACCGGATCGCCTGCGCCGATCACCTTGCTCCGGAGATCCGGCCGGAGGGCACCGAGGACAGCTGGATCGCCGGCTACATGTACCTGCCGATCTCACGGGACGGCGAGGACTACTGCCTGTGGCTGCGCGGCGAGAACCCGTTCTCCATCCCCTGGGCCGGCAACCCCGAGAAAACCGGCACGGACGAGGGACATGACCCGGCATCGCGACTTACCCCGCGACGCTCCTTCGAGCTGTGGCTGGAAGAGGTTCGTGGCACGAGCGAGGCCTGGCGCATCCCCCAGCGACGCGCGGCGTACCGCTTCCGCGAGCTGCTGCGTATGCAGCTCGCCAGCGAATACCGCGCTGCACGCATCCGCGAGCGCACCCTGCGGCGCATGGCCACCCACGACGACCTCACCGAGCTGCCCAACCGCACGCTGGTGATGGACCGGCTGCGCAAGGCCACCGACGAGGCGCAGCGCGACGGCACCGCCGTGCTGTGCCTGTTCATCGACCTCGACGGCTTCAAGCCCGTGAACGACGCCTACGGCCACGGCGTCGGCGACGAGGTACTGAAGATCCTGGCGGAACGACTCGCCGAGACCCTGCGCGGGTCGGACTCCGTTGGCCGGGTCGGCGGCGACGAGTTCGTCGTGGTCGCACGGGTGAACACCCATCGCCGCTGGCGCCACGCCGGGGAGGTGCTTGCCGAGCGCGTCATCGACCTGGCCGCCCGGCCGGTGACCGTCGACGAGGTCACTCACGCCGTGGGCTGCAGCATCGGCATCGCGGTGTTCCCCGAAATCGACGCCTCGCCGGAGGCGCTGATGCAGCAGGCCGACCAGGCGATGTACGCCGCCAAGGGCAGCGGCGGCAACACCTACCGTTTCGCCGACGGTAGCGCTTGAAAGGACGGGCCCCGCGCACCGGCTGCCAGCGTCTTCCGGCCGCGGCGCGGTAAACGCGACCACCGCCCGCCCCGGCGCACCGACACATCCGCCCTCCGGTCCACGGATGCAATGACCCGCCGGATCGCCCTGCGGCCCTGGCGTGACGGGCCTCGTCCGCCGGGCCGACGCGGTCTCCCGGGCGGCGCCCGATGGCCCCACCCCGTCGGCCCACCCGAATAGTCCGGGATTGAACTAAATGTACAAATAACTCATAATGCTGTACAAGAATTTTACAACCACAGTAAGAGAACACCGGCCGTCCGGTGGCGCACCCGCTTTCGGCAGCGTTGCGGCCCCGGTCACCGTGGAAATACGTCTATGCCTATCAGCGCCCGCCTCCCCGGTATCACCACCGCCGCGTATCGTGAATACGTCGCGAGCCTCGAGGAAGAATCCCGGCGCCTGCGTGCAGAACGCCGGGCGATGGAGACCGCCATGGGTGTCGTGCACTTCGACCTCCGCGGCCGGATCACCCACGCCAACCAGCGCTTTGCGGAAATCCTCGGCTATGCCGACCCGGATTCGCTCCAGGGCGTGCCCCACCAGCGTTTCTGCGACGCGCAGTACGCGGCGAGCGCCGACTACGAGGCATTCTGGGCGGCCCTGCGCCGCGGCGATCCCCAGCAGGGGCGGGTACGACGCCTCGATGCGCAAGGCCGGACGGTATGGCTGGAGGCGTCGTACAACCCGGTGATGGACGACGACGGACAGACGGCGAGCGTGATCAAGATCGCCAGCGACATCACCGAACGGGTCAACAAGGGCATTCGGGACCGCGCGATCATCGGCGCCCTGGACCGGGTGATGGCGGTCGCGGAGTTCACCGTCGACGGCACCCTGCGCAAGGCCAACGAGAACTTCCGCCGGCTCATGGGGTATGACGCCGGCAGCATCGAGGGCGTCCATCACCGCGAGTTCTGCCCCCCGGAGTTCGCCGGCAGTGACGACTATGCAGCGTTCTGGAAGCGGCTCCGCGCCGGTGAATACTATGCCGACCGGGTGCAGCGGCGCGCCCGTGACGGCAGTGCACGCTGGCTGCAGGCGAGCTACAACCCGGTCTTCGACGACGAGCAACGGGTGGTCGGGGTGATCAAGTTCGCCACCGACATCACCGACGAGGTCCACCGCCAGGAGGCGGAGCGGGAGAGTGCGGCCTACGCCCTCGACGTCTCGCGCCAGAGCGCGGAGCGCTCGCGGGCGGGGGTGGAGACGGTGAACCGCTCGCTGGAGGAAACCCGACGGATGTCGGAACGCATCGAGCAGGCCGGCAGAGAGGCCGAAGGGCTCGACGAGCACGCCGAGCGGATCTCGGCGATCGTGGCTGCGGTACGCGGCGTCGCTGACCAGACCAACCTGCTGGCGCTCAACGCCGCCATCGAGGCGGCACGGGCCGGGGACGCCGGCCGCGGCTTCTCCGTCGTCGCCGACGAGGTGCGCAAGCTCGCGGAGCGCACTGCCAGCGAGACCACCGAGATCACCAGCATGGTCGCGGACGTGCAGCGACGCACCCGCGATTTCGTCGCCCAGATGGAGGGCCTGCTCGAGCATGTCCGCCAGGGCGTGGCGCTGACGCGGGAGACCGGTGAGACCATGGAGGAGGTCAACCGCTACGCGGAATCGGTGGTCGAGGCAGCCGGCCGGGTCAGCGAGATCCGCACCTGAGCACCGTCAGCGCCCCTTCGCGTCCAGCCGGCGCTCCACCACCCGGGCCAGCGCCGCCGAGGCATCGGCGATGCGCTGCGGCGTGACCGTGGCGTAGCCGAGCACCAGGCCCGGCCGCGCCGCGGCGGTATCGTGATAATACAGCGACAGCGGCCGGGCGACGATCCCCTCGGAGAGGGCGTCCCGGGAGACACGCTCGTCGTCCAGTGCCTCCCGGAAGTGATAGGTCAGGTGGATGCCGCCCTGCCCGCCGCTCACGCTCACCGCGTCACCGAGGCGCGTTTCCAGGGACGTCCGCAGCGCCTCCTGTCGCTCGGCATAGATCTGGCGCATGCGCCGTATGTGCGCGGAGAAGCGGCCGCTCTCGATGAACTCCGCGAGCGCGGCCTGCTCCACCAGACGCCCCTCGCGGAAGAGCTCCGCATTGGCCGTGGACAACGGCTCCACCAGCTCCGGCGGCACCACCAGGTACGCCAGCCGCAGCCCGGGATACATCACCTTGCTGAAGGTCCCGACGTAGATCACCCGATTCGTCGACGACAACCCGTACAGCGACGCGATGGGCTCGCGGTTGTAGCGCAGCTCGTTGTCGTAGTCGTCCTCGATGATCCAGGCGTCCGCCGCCGAGGCCTGCTCCAGCAGCAGCCGCCGGCGGCCCAGGCTCAGCACCGCGCCGGTGGGGAGCTGGTAGGACGGTGAGGTGAAGATCAGCCGCGGCGGACGCCGCCAGTCCGATGGCTGCGGGGCGATGCCGTCCGCGTCCACCGGGATCGCCCGCAGGCGCAGGCCGGCGGCGCGCAGCACGTTGCGCGCGCCCCAGTAGCCCGGGTCCTCCATCCACGCCTCGTCGCCGGGGTCGGCGAGCATGCGCGCGCACAGGTCGAGCCCCTGGTGGGCACCGCCGACGATGAGGATCTGGCGCGGGTCGCAGCTGATCATCCGCGAGACCTTCAGGTGCTCGGCGAGCACCGCCTTGAGCGGCCCGTAGCCACCGGAGGCGTACTGCATCAGCCGGGAGTGATCACTGTTCATGTAGCGGCCGAGCAGCCGTCGCCAGACCCGGAAAGGGAACGCGGCGACATCGGGGATGCCGGGCACGAAGGCCCCGGACTGGAGTGTGCTGCTCGCCGGATGCGCGGCGATATCGGCACCCCGCCGGGATAACCCCGGGGCATGCCCCGCCTCGCGGCGTGGCGGGGCCGGCACGCTGGGCGCATCCCGCGGCAGGGTATCGGTGACGAAGGTGCCCGCCCCGGTGTGTCCACGCACATAGCCTTCCGCCTCCAGCTGCTCGTAGGCCCGCATCACGGTATTGCGCGCCAGCCCGAGTTCCCGGGCGAGCGTCCGGGTCGCCGGCAGCTTGGCGCCGGGGGCCAGACGTTCCTCCAGGATCGCCTGGCGCAGGGCGGCGTAGACCCGCCGGCGCACCGGCAGCCGGGTCCACTCGGTGCGCTGCTGCATGTACTGCAGGAGGAGGTCGCTGAGGAGCATGGGCACCGCCGTCGCAGATTGGCTCCCTGCATCGTACCCGATTGGCTCCTATACGGGGACCAAAAATCGGTTCTAATCGTGGGGGTACAGGCAGACGTGGGCCCTGACGGTCCACGCACACGGAGGACCAAGGACCATGCGAGAGCTCGGCGACCCGGCGCTGTTCCGGGAGCAGGCCTACATCGACGGCGTCTGGGTGGACGCCGATGCCGCCGCGACCCTGGCGGTGGACGACCCTGCCACCGGCGAGACCCTGGGGAACGTGCCGCTCATGGGCGCCGCCGAAACCCGCCGGGCCATCGAGGCGGCGGACCGGGCATGGCCCGCCTGGCGGGCGCTCACCGCCAGCGAGCGCGCGGCGCGCCTGCGGGAGTGGCACCGTCTGGTGCTCGCCCACCGCGACGATCTCGCCCGGATCATGACCCGCGAGTGCGGCAAGCCGCTGGGCGAGGCCCGCGGCGAGGTCGCCTACGCCGCGTCGTTCATCGAATGGTTCGCCGAGGAGGGCCGCCGCGCCTACGGCGAGCTGATCCCATCCCCCGCCGCAGACCGGCGCATCGCCGCGACCCGGGAGCCGGTGGGTGTCTCCGCGGCGATCACGCCCTGGAACTTCCCGGCGGCGATGATCACGCGCAAGGTCGCGCCGGCACTGGCCGCGGGCTGCCCAGCGGTGGTCAAGCCCGCCGAGGTCACGCCGTTCACCGCGCTGGCGCTGGCAGAGCTGGCCGACCGCGCGGGCATCCCGGCCGGGGTGTTCAATGTGGTCACCGGCGAGCCCCAGGCGATCGGCGGCGAGCTCTGCGCCAACCCCACCGTACGCAAGCTCTCGTTTACGGGCTCCACCGCCGTCGGCCGCCACCTCATGGCCCAGTGCGCGGACACCGTGAAGAAGGTCTCGCTGGAGCTCGGCGGCAATGCACCCTTCATCGTCTTCGACGACGCCGACCTGGAGGCCGCGGTCCGCGGCGCGATGGACTCCAAGTTCCGCAATGCCGGCCAGACCTGCGTGTGCGCGAACCGCATACTGGTGCAGTCCGGCATCCACGACGCCTTCGTCGAGCGCCTCGCCGAGGTGATGGAATCGGAGCTGAGCGTGGGCAACGGCCTCACCGACGGCATCAACCAGGGGCCGCTGATCAACGACGCCGCGGTGGAGAAGGTGACCGCCCTGGTGGCCGACGCCACCGCCCAGGGTGCACGGACGCTCACCGGGGGCGCGCGCCACGCCGGCGGCGGCCGCTTCTTCCAGCCGACCCTGCTCGCCGACGTGAACACCGGCATGCGCCTCGCCCGCGAGGAGATCTTCGGACCCGTGGCCCCGGTATTCCGCTTCACCACCGAGGACCAGGCGGTGGCGATGGCGAACGACACCGAGTACGGCCTCGCCGCCTACTTCTACAGCCGCGACGCGGCCCGCACCTGGCGCGTCTCCGAGGCCCTGGAATACGGCATGGTCGGCATCAACACCGGCCTGCTGTCCGCGGCCGAGGCGCCGTTCGGCGGCATGAAGGCCTCCGGCCTCGGGCGCGAGGGCGCCCGCCAGGGCCTGGAGGAGTACCTGGAGACCAAGTACCTCTGCCTCGGCGGCATCGCCTGAGGCCACACATCCACCCGGAACGAGGATCGGGACGATGACCACCAATCGCGAACTCTTCGAGCGCCGCAGCGACGCCGTCGCCGCCGGTGTCGGCATCATCCACCCCATTGCCACCGAGCGCGCGGAGAACGCCCGCCTGTGGGACGTCGAGGGCAACGAGTACATCGACTTCGCCGCCGGCATCGCGGTGCTCAACACCGGCCACCGCCACCCGCGGGTGATGGCGGCGGTGGAGGAGCAGCTCGGGCGCTTCACCCACACCAACTTCAATGTCTCCGCCTACGAGCCCTACGTCGCCCTGGCCGAACGGCTCAACGCCATCACCCCCGGCGACTTCGCCAAGAAGACCGTGCTGGTGAACTCCGGCGCGGAGGCGGTGGAGAACGCCGTGAAGATCGCCAAGGCCTACACCGGCCGCTCGGCGGTGATCGGCTTCGGCGGCGGCTTCCACGGCCGCACCCTGCTGACCATGGGCCTGACCGGCAAGGTCCGCCCGTACAAGGCCGGCTTCGGGCCGATGCCTGCAGACATCTTCCATGCCCGCTTCCCCAACGAGGTGCACGGCGTCAGTGTCGACGACGCGGTCCGCTCGCTCGAGGAGCTGCTGCGCTTCGACGTCGACCCGCAGCGCGTCGCCGCCCTGATCATCGAGCCGGTGCTCGGCGAGGGTGGCTTCTACGCCGCGCCGCCGGCATTCATGCAGGCGCTGCGCCGGATCGCCGACGAGCACGGCATCTGCCTGATCGTCGACGAGGTCCAGACCGGCTTCGCCCGCACCGGCCGGCGCTTCGCCGTCGAGCACAGCGGCGTCACCCCGGACATCATCACCATGGCCAAGGGCCTGGCCGGCGGCATGCCGCTGGCCGCGGTCACCGGTCGCGCGGAGATCATGGACGCCGGTCCGGCGGGCGGCCTCGGCGGCACCTACGGCGGCAACCCGCTGTCCGCCGCGGCGGCCCTGGCGGTGCAGGAGGTGATCGACGACGAGGGCCTGATCCAGCGTGCGGCGATCATCGGCGAGCGCCTGACCACGGGTATCGGCGAGATCGCCAGTGAGGTCGGCGCGGTGCGCGACGTTCGCGGCCTCGGCGCGATGGTCGCGGTGGAGTTCTTCGACGGCGACCAGCCCTCGCCCGCGATGGCCGCGGACGTCATGGCCCGGGCCCGCGCCCACGGCCTGCTGGTGCTCACCTGCGGTATCCACGGCAACGTGGTCCGGCTCCTGCCCCCGCTCACGGCCACGGACGCGGACGTGGAAGGCGCGGTGGAACGGCTCGGCGCCGCCATCCGCGAGGCCGCGGGCAGTGCCCCGCAGCGTGCGGCCGGCTGACCGCCGGCCGCGGGCGTGCCGCCCGCCCCGGTCCGCGATGACGGGCCGGGGCGGGTCAGCCCCCGCCCGCGGTGGTCCCCTTGAGCTCCACCTCGACGAACGCGAGCTCGGCGTCACCGTCGTTGACCACGTTGTGCTCCGCCCCGGCGGTGCGGAAATACGAGACCCCGGGGGTCAGCTCGCTGCTGGCGGTACCGGACTCGGACTCCAGCAGCAGCCGCCCGGCGGTGAGGGGCACGACGACGTAGTCATGCTCATGGCGGTGCCAGCCCGTCTGTGCCCCGGGGGCGAAGCGCCACTCGGTCACGATGACGCGCTCGTTGTCCTCCTGCACCGTGGCCGTGGCCATGGGCCGTTCGTCGTTCATGGCACCTCCTGCCGGGATGGATCAGAGATAGGGCGGCGTGCACGCGCTGATGAGCTCGCAGTCCTCGTCGTCGAGGTTGCGGAAACGGTGGGGGATACGGCTATCGAAGTGGTACGCGTCCCCCGGCCCGAGCACCCGCCGCCGGCTGCCCACCGTGAGCTCCACGCGCCCCGAGATGACGATACCCGCCTCCTCGGAGTCGTGGCGCAGCATCGCGCGGCCGGTGTCGCCGCCCGGCGGGTAGTACTCGCGCAGCACCTGCAGGCTCTTGCCCTGGACGTTGCCGACCTGGCGGAACTCCAGCGGCCCGCTGGTGATGAGCGAGAGCTCGTCGCGGCGGAAGAACACCCGGTCCGCCGCCTGCGCACCCACGGCGAAGAACTCCGCCAGCGACATCGGCACGCCGTCCAGGACCTTCTTCAGGGAGGCCACGGAGGGGCTGTTCTTGTTCTGCTCGATGAGTGAGATGGTCCCGTTGGTCACACCCGCGCGGCGGGCGAGCTCGCGCTGGGACAGGCCGCGGTCCAGGCGAACCTGGCGCAGACGCTCACCGAGATCGAATACGGGGTCGGCCTCTTCCGGTGACCGCTCCTGTGACTGCCCTGTCGATGTGTTCACGACTCGACATACCTCCCGTTCCTTAGGTGCCTGGTGGCGCCGCAAATTACTGCTTTCAGCCGGACACCGCAAAAGCCCCTCCCCTGGGCGACCACCATTGACGGTGTCCACGGCACCCCTGCATCCCTGTCGTTTGTATCTATCAATTAAACACACCCTGTAGGAAAGTCCAGCTACCCCCCGACCGGCGCACGTGACGCCGATCACGTTTTCAGGCTGACGCCAACCTGCTGAAACGGAACAAAATGGTGCACAAAAAGGGCAAATAGCGACTTTTTGGTGCATGTTTAAGGTTGCGCGCTCCAGCCTGAACCGCCCGCGGCCCCCTTTGCGTGCGCCCCTGCCAGGCCGCCTTGACACGGAAACCCCCGTGGACTAGTGGTTAATAAAATAACCACCCAGCCCGCCGGAAAACGCAGCATGGAGGCCGCCGGGGCGGTACCGCCGAGGAGAGGAAACCGTTGTCGATCTCCCCTTCCAGCGCTGCGCAGCCCGCTTTCCGGCCCTCACGCCAACCCACCGTGCGGACCGCCGACTCGCCGTTGGCACGCTTGATGCTGTCCGCCTTCCAGAACCAAGTGGAGTAGCGCAATGCAAACGACGATCAACTGCGACATGGGGGAGAGCTTCTCCCTGTATCGCATGGGTGACGACGCCGGGATGATGCCTTTCATCTCGGCCGCGAACGTGGCCTGCGGCTTTCACGGCTCCGATCCCAACCACATGCGCAAGACCGTGGAGCTCGCCCGGTCCCACGGCGTGCGTGTCGGCGCCCACCCCTCGCTGCCGGACCTCCAGGGCTTCGGCCGGCGCGAGATGAAGATCCCCCGCGAGGAGCTGGCCAACATCCTCATCTACCAGGTGGGCGCGCTGAAGGGCTTCCTGGACGGCGCCGGCATGGCACTGAACCACATCAAGCCCCACGGCGCGCTCTACGGCATGGCCGCCCGTGACGAGGCGGTGGCCGACGCCGTCTGCGATGCCGCCGATGTCTTCGGCGTACCGCTCATGGGCCTGTCCGGGACCTGCCACGAGACGGTCTACACCCGGCGCGGCCACACCTTCCTCGCGGAGTACTTCGCCGACCTCGACTACGACGACGACGGCAAGCTGATCATCACCCGCGAGCACGCCGCGGTGGATCCGGCCAGGGCGGCCGAGCGGGTCGTCCGCGCGGTGGAGCAGGGCGAGACCGAGTCGGTGAACGGCCACACCCTGAAGGTCCGCGCCGACACCGTCTGCGTGCACTCCGACACGCCCAACGCGCTCGACGTGGCCCGCGCCGTACGCGACGCCCTCGGCGCCACCGCCGCCTGAGCCGGGGAGTGACGATGGCAGATATCAGCAAGGTCCTGATCGCCAACCGTGGCGAGATCGCCTGCCGCATCGCGCGCAGCTGCCGCTCGCTGGGCATCGCCAGCGTCGCGGTCTGCTCCGAGGCGGACGAGGACGCCCTGCACGTGCGCCTCGCCGACGAGCACCGCGTGGTCGGCCCCGCCCGCGCCCAGCACAGCTACCTCAACATCGAGCGGCTGATGCAGGCGGCGTCGGAGACCGGGGCGGACGCGGTCCACCCGGGCTACGGCTTCCTCGCGGAGAGCACCCGGCTCGCCGATGCGGTCACCGGCGCCGGCATGACCTGGATCGGCCCGCGCACGGACAGCATCCGCGACATGGGGGACAAGGCACGGGCCCGCCACATCGCCGAGCGGGCCGGCGTGCCCGTGCTGCCCGGCAGCCGGCGCTTCACCAGCGACGACCTCGACGACCTGGAGACGGAGGCACGCCGGATCGGCCTGCCCGTGCTCGTGAAGGCCTCCGCCGGCGGCGGCGGCATCGGCATGCAGCGGGTCGACGATCTCGCCGCCCTGCGCAAGGTGGTGCAGTCCACCCAGGGGCTCGCGAAGTCCAACTTCGGCGACGAGGCGGTGTTCCTGGAGAAGTTCGTCCCGCGTGCCCGCCACGTGGAGGTGCAGGTGCTCGGGCTCGGCGGCGGCCGGGCGGTGCACCTGTTCGAGCGCGAGTGCTCCATCCAGCGGCGCTATCAGAAGATCATCGAGGAGGCCCCTTCGCCGGCGGTGGACGCGGCCGTACGGGAGCGCATGACCCACGCCGCGGTGTCCCTCGCCGAGACCCAGGATTATCACGGCGCCGGGACGGTGGAGTTCGTGCTCGACGACGAAACCGGGGAGTTCTACTTCCTGGAGATGAACACCCGCGTGCAGGTGGAGCACCCGGTCACGGAGATGATCACCGGCGAGGACATCGTCGCCCACCAGATCCGCATCGCCGCGGGCAAGGAGTCCGGGCTCAGCCAGGCCGGGATCGAGAGCCGGGGCCACGCCATGGAGTTCCGACTCTACGCCGAGGACCCATTCAACAACTTCCTGCCCCAGCCCGGCGTGATCGAGACGTTGCACGTGCCCGCGGGCGAGCACGTGCGCGTGGACACCGGCTACGACGACGGCAGCCGGGTTCACCCCTACTACGACCCGCTGATCGCGAAGGTCATCGTCCGCGGTGCGGACCGCGACGAGACCCGCGAGCGGGCACTGGAGGTGCTGCGCAACAGCCGCATCGAGGGCATCCGAACGAACCTGCCTTTCCTGGTCAACGTCCTGCGCACCGACGCCTTCCGGCGGGGCGAGACCCTGACGTCTTTCATCGCGGACTACGAGTCCGAGCTGCTCAACACCGAGTAACCAGCGCTGGGGAGGAACGCAATGATCTATGAGGAACCCCGCTTCCTGCCGGGCGGCGACCGCTACATGCTCATCGAGTTCGGCGACGAGATGAATCTCGAGCTGAACTTCCGGGGGCAGGACCTGGCCAACGTCGTCGCCGAGCAGAAGACAAAGGGGGTGTTGGAGACCGCACCCTGCTTCGCGTCCACGCTGATCCACTACGACCCGGAGCTGATCAGCTTCGCCGATCTGAAAAAGGAGATGGCCTCGCTGATCGAGGGCCTGCGGCCCGCCGACGACATCGAGCTGCCGAGCCGGCTGTTCTACTTCCCCACGGTCTACCTGGACCCGTGGACGAAGGAGTGCGTCGAGGACTACATCGCCAAGATCGCGAAGAAGACGCCGGACCCGGAGTATGTCGCCGAGCTCAACGGCCTCTCCGGCGTGGACCAGCTCGTGCGCGTGCACTCGGGCACGGAGTACTGGGTGGCCTCCCTGGGATTCTGGCCCGGCCTGCCGTTCACCATGCCGCTGGACCCGCGCTGCCGGCTGGTGGCGCCGAAGTACAACCCGCCGCGCACCTGGACGCCCAAGGGCTCGGTGGGCATGGGCGGCATGTCCACCGCCATCTACCCCGAGCACCTGCCGGGCGGCTACCAGGTCTTCGGCCGCACCCCCGTGCCGATCTGGGACACGGAGAAGCGCTTCCCCGTGTTCGAGAACAGCATCTGCCTGTTCCGCCCCGGCGACCGCATCCGCTTCGTGCCCTGCTCCATCGAGGAGTTCGAGCACGTCGAGGCCCAGGTCGCCGACGGCAGCTACCAGTACAACCTCGTCGAATACCAGAAGTTCTCGGTCGCCCAGTACAAGGAGTGGGTGGCGGGTATCGACGAGACCCAGCGGTTCTGAAGGGGGTGAGGACATGTTCGAAGTCATGAACGCCGGGCTGGAGACGGCCATCCAGGACTACCCCGGCCGCGTCGGCTACTGGAACCAGGGCTTCCCGCCCTCCGGGCCGATGGACCACTGGTCGTTCCGCCTGGCCAACGTGCTGGTGGGCAACGAGCCCGGAGACGCCGCGCTCGAGTGCCAGTTCACCGGCCCGGAGCTGCGTTTCCACGAGGACACCGTGGTCGCGGTCACCGGCGGCGACATGCAGCCGCACATCGACGGCGAGCCCATCGAGCTGTGGCGCAGCTACGCGGTAAAGGCCGGCCAGACGCTGAAGCTGAGCTACGCGAAGACCGGCGCCCGCGGCTACATCGCCGTCGCCGGGGCCATCCGCACCGAGCCCTGGCTCGGCTCCCGCGCGACCTTCCACAAGGCCGGGGTCGGCGGCTTCGAGGGCCGCGCGATCCAGGCCGGCCAGCAGATCCCCACCGGCGACGCCTCCGGCGGCACGCCGGACATGGTGGTGATCCCCGAGGCACGGCCCGAGCTCCCCTCCGACAAGCGCTGGGAGATCGAGGTCGTCGCCGGCCCCAACGACGACTGGCTCGACGAAGCCGGGGTCCGCACCTTCCTGGAGGCGGACTGGAAGCTCTCCGCCAAGTCGGACCGTACCGGCTACCGCCTGGAGGGCCCCGGCGACCGGCTCACCTTCGCCGACAAGGCGATCAACAAGCGCCCGGAGCACGGCTCCGAGCCGTCCAACATCATCGATCAGGGCTACCCCAACGGGGCCATCAACCTGGCGGGGCTGACGCCCATCATCCTGGTCAAGGACGGCCCGAGCATGGGGGGTTTCATCAACCCCTTCACCGTGCCCACCAGCGGCTTCTGGAAGCTGGGCCAGGTCCGGCCCGGCGAGGTGATCCGCTTCCGCGCAATCTCCGTGGACGAGGCCCAGCGCCTGGCCCGCGAGATGACCCGTATCTGCTCCAGAGAATCCCTGCGCCCGGCCTGACCGGCGCCGACCGCAACCCGAACGACACGTCCCGCAAGGAGGACAGGAATGGCCGAACACACCGTCGAAGCCCAGCTGCCGGGCGTCTTCTACCGCCGCCCCAGCCCGGAGGCCGAGCCCTTCGTCGCCGAAGGGGACACCGTCACCGCCGACGACACGGTGGGGCTCATCGAGCTGATGAAGTCCTACCACGAGATCAAGGCCGGCGTGGCCGGCACGGTGAAGTCCTTTCTGGTGGACAACGAGGGCGACGTGGACCCGGGCCAGGGTCTCGTCGTCATCGAGTCCAACTGACGCCACTGCCCAGGAGTACCCAACGATGAACGCACGACAGATCATGCGCGCCGGCTCCGCCGCCGTGTTCGGCGGCCTGCTGCTCGCCGCCAGCACGGCGCAGGCCTTCGACGTGGAGGCCTACTACGGCAACTACGACGTCTCCGGCAAGAAGGCGGGCCGGCCCGCCACCTCGCTCGGCGAGGCCCGGAGCGAGGAGTGGAAGGCCCCGACCCCGGACAAGCCGTACCGCATCGGCGTGTCCTTCCCCCACCTCAAGGACCCGTACTGGCTCGCCGTGAACTACGGCATCATCGACGAGGCCCGCAAGCTAGGCGTCGGCATCGACCTGGTCGCCGCCCAGGGCTACGAGGACATCACCGGCCAGATCTCCCAGGTCGAGAACCTGCGCAACCGCGGCGTCGACGGCCTGATCCTGGCGGCGATCAGCTACACCGCCCAGGACGGGCTGGTGAAGTCGCTGAGCGCCGACATCCCGGTGATCGAGGTGATCAACGACATCCAGGCCCCGGCCATCGCGGCCAAGACCCTGGTGTCGTTCTACACCATGGGCTACGTCGCCGGCGAGTACGTGGCCAAGGACTCCGAGGGCAAGGACCGGGTCAGCGTCGCCTTCCTGCCGGGCCCGGCGGGATCCGGCTGGGCGCCCGACACCCTGGACGGCTTCAAGCAGGCGCTGGCCGACCACGACGCCGAGGAGCGCGTGGACATCATCACCGTGAAGTGGGGTGACACCGGCAAGAGCGTTCAGACCTCGATCATCGAGAACGTCATGAACGCCAACCCGGACCTCGACTACCTCGCCGGCAACGCCGTCGCCGCGGACGCCGCCCCGGACGTGCTCCGCGACCGCGACAACAAGCCCAAGATCGTCTCCACGTTCCTGATCCCGCCGCTCTACGAGAAGATCAAGAACGGCGAGGTCGCGGTGGCGCCGACGGACTTCACCGCGCTGCAGGGCCGCATGGCGGTGGACGCGATGGTGCGCATCCTCAACGGCGAGAAACCCGGCGAGGACTTCCCCTTCCGCGCCGGCCCGAAGATCCAGCCGCTGACCCCGGAGACCATCGACCAGTACGACTACGAGGACATGCTGGGCGCCCGCGACTGGCGCCCGGTGTTCTCCGTCGAGCCGAAGGAGTAACGCGGTCGGGCGGGGGCCGCCGGTCCCCGCCCTCACCGCCGTCACCCACCCCGACATGCCCGAGAGCGGGCGCAGACGGCAGCAGCTCATGGACACGATTCTCGACGTTTCCGGCGTGCGCAAGCGCTTCCCCGGCGTGACCGCGCTGGCGGACGCCCACCTGACGGTCCGCGCCGGCGAGGTTCACGCCCTCGTGGGCGAGAACGGTGCCGGCAAATCCACGCTGGTCGGCGTCATCTGCGGGGCCGTGCAGCCGGATACCGGGCGGATGCGCTTCCTCGGCGAGGACTACCACCCGCGCTCGCCCCAGGAGGCATACCAGAGCGGCATCCGCGTGGTCTTCCAGCACCTCAGCCTGATCCCCAACCTGTCGGTCACGGACAACCTCTTCCTCGGCCGCGAGATGGCCGGCGCCCTCGGCTTCATCCGCCGGCGGGACATGGGCGTGCGCGCCCGCACCCTGCTCGAGGAGCTCGGCTTCGCGCACATCCCAGCCTCGGCCCGGGTGGACACGCTCAGCACCTCCCAGAAGTACCTCGTCGAGGTCGCCAAGGCGATGCTGGAGCGCCCGAAGCTGATCATCCTCGACGAGCCCACTGCGGCACTGAACGCCGCCGAGACCTCGGTGCTCTTCGACCTGGTGGCCTCGCTGAAGGACGCCGGCAGCGGGGTGATCTGGATCACCCACCGGCTGGAGGAGCTCTACCAGATCACCGACCAGGTCACGGTGATGCGCGACGGGCGTTTCGTGGAGACCCGGCCGACCGCGTCGCTGGAGCGCGACGAGATCATCCGGCTGATGACCGGCCGCCAGATCGCGGACTCCGAGGCCCCGGACCCGGCACACATCGGCAGCGAGAACCGCCTGGTCATCAGCGACCTGTACACCGCCGGCGGCCTCAAGGGCCTGTCCATGGCCGTGCGCGCCGGCGAGGTGGTCGGCCTCGGCGGGCTCGCCGGCTCGGGGGTCGAGGAGATCGGCCGGGCCCTGTACGGCCTGCACCCGGTCACCCGCGGCGAGATCGAGCTGCTCGGCCGCCCGTTCCGGCCGCGGGACCTGCGCCCGCACCGCCTGGCGCGCCAGGGCATCTTCTACCTGCCCGGCGACCGCCAGGCCGAGGGCATCGTCGACGTGCGCCCGGTCTCGGAGAACGCGACCCTCTCCTCGCTGGACGCGCTCGGCCGGATGGGTTTCCTCCACCGCCTCAACGAGCGCCGCACCGTGGCGGACTACGTGCAGCGCCTGCGCGTGAGCACCCCCTCCGCGGCCCAGCCCATCAAGCTGCTCTCGGGGGGCAACCAGCAGAAGGTGCTGTTCGCCCGCGGCATGCTCACCGAGCCGCGGCTGTTCATCCTCGAGGAGCCCACCCAGGGCGTCGACGTCGGCTCCAAGGCGGACATCTACGCCGTCACCCGCGAGCTCGCCGAGGCCGGCGCGGCGGTGATCGTCATCTCCACCGACACACGCGAGCTGCTGACCGTGTGCCACCGCATCATCGCCATCAGCCAGGGGCGGATGTCCCGGGAGTTCACCCAGGGCGAGGCGGACGAGGAGCAGCTGGTCAGCGCCTACTTCGGATCCCAGGACAGCAGAGAGGCAGTATGAACACCATGGCAGAGACACGCGGGCGCGAGACCGGCGACGGGGGCGGCAATGCCGTGCTCGACGCCGCACGGATCATCTTCACCAAGACCGGGGCGCTGCTGCCGCTGTTCGTGATCATGGCCATCTACTTCTCGGTGGCCTCCGATCACTTCCTCAGCGGCCGCAACATGTCGACCATCGCCACCCAGTCGGTGTACTTCACCCTGGTCGTCATCGCCCAGGCCATCGTCATGATCACCGGCGGCTTCGACCTCTCGGTGGGCGCGGCGCTGGCGCTGACCAGCATCACCACCAGCTCGGTGATCGTCGCCGTACCCGGCGCGGGCGGGATCGTGCTTGCCACCGGTGCCGGCATGCTCACCGGGGCCTCGGTGGGCGCCGCCAACGGGGTGCTGATATCCCAGTTCCGGGTCTCACCGCTGATCGTCACCCTGGGCATGGCCTCGGTGGTCAGCGGCCTGGCGCTGATCATCACCGGCGGTGTGCCGATCTTCAACCTGCCGCAGCTGTTCAAGGAGACCCTCTACACCGGGGATCTCGCCGGCGTCCCGGTGCCGTGGCTGGTGGTTCTGCTGGTGGTCGGTGTCGCCTACATCGCCCTGTACTGGCACCGTCTCGGGCGCAACTGGTACGCCGTCGGCGGCAACCCCGTCTCGGCCCACATCGCCGGGGTGCCGGTGAAACGCGCGCTGTTCCTCGCCTACCTCTCGGCGGGCGTACTGGTGGGCATCGCCGGCGTCATGCTCACCGCCCGCGTGGGCTCCGGCGAACCCAACCTGGGCGGGACGTTCGCGCTGCAGTCCATCGCCGCGGCGGTGCTCGGCGGCATCTCCCTGCGTGGCGGCCAGGGCTCGCTGTGGGGCGCCATCCTCGGCGCGATCTTCCTGGTGCTGCTGCAGAACGGCCTGGACCTGGTGGGCGTGAGCTCCTACCTGCAGATGATCATCACCGGCGCCCTGCTGGTCTTCGCGGTTATCGTGGACCACTACTGGCACAAGGGGTGACGCCCCGGGTGCGGTAACGGCAACGGCACCCGGGCCGGTCCCGGCCCGGGTGCCGAAGGCAAAGCCTCTCCCCCGAGGGTCTTTCCCTGCATTTTTCACACAGCAGTGGGAGCGACGCCCGCACTGGATGCAACGGCCCCCACGGCTGTCGCACACGGCCTGACGGCCGTGCCCGACCTACCGCAGACTCGCCGGGCCTCGCGTAGGTTGTGCGCCGCAGGCGTGCAACATTCCCCCGATGCCGGTGTGATCGCGGCCCTGAACCAGCCCATGGCTGACGGCGCCACGACCGTCCCTGCTCACCGTCCGCGATCCTTTCCGGGCGAGGTGCGACGACCCCGTTGTCCGGGATGACGCCCGGCCGTTCCGGCGCGGCGGGGCAATGGCATCCCCGGCACCGGGGTGCGATCGCGGTACCATCACGCGTTCCGGGCGCGGCAGCGCCCCCGCGACACATCCGAACCGGGAAGGGCCCAATGACACCGTTTTCGCCGAGACCGCCGACGATCGCCGCGCTCGTCACCACCGTTCTGGCCGCCGGACTGGTGCTCGCGGGACCGGTGTGGCTGCCCCGCGAGGCGGCGGTGGCCGCGGGGCTGGCGCTCTTCGCCATCGGGCTGTGGGCGAGTTCGGCGGTGCCCGCCGGCCTGGCAAGCCTGGCGTTCTTCGCCCTGGCGATGCTGCTCGACGCCGCGCCTGCCTCCGTCGTGTTCAGCGGCTTCGAGGCCAAGGCCTTCTGGCTGGTTTTCGGCGGGCTGATCCTCGGCATCGCCGTGCACCACACCGGTCTGGGAACCCGCCTGGCACGGCGGGTGGGCGAGCGCCTGCACGGCGGCTACGGGCTCATCATCGGCGGGCTGGTGGGGATCGCCGTGGCGCTGTCGTTCGTGATCCCGTCGTCCATGGCCCGGGTCATGCTGCTCGTGCCCCTCACCACGGAGGTCGCCGAGCGCTTCGGGTTCGCCCCCGGCACGCGCGGGCGAACCGGCATGGTCCTGGCAGTGATCCTGGGGAGCAACCAGCCCGCCTTCTCGATCCTCACCGCGAACGTGCCGAACGTCGTCCTCATGGGCCTCGCCGAGCACGTCCACGGCGTGGCGTTCACCTACGGCGAGTACCTGCTCCTGCACTTCCCGGTGCTCGGGCTGGGGCGCGCGGCGCTGCTGGTGGCGGCGATCCTGCTGCTCTTCCCGGACCGGCCTCGGCCACGCAGCGAGTCCGTCAGGGACGCCGTGGCCGAGGCACCACTGTCCCGGCCGGAACGGGCCGTCGGCCTGATCCTGGCCGCGGCGGTGGCACTCTGGGCGACGGACTGGCTGCACGGCGTGTCGGCGGCGTGGGTGGCCCTCACCGCGGGACTGGTCTGCCTGGTACCGGGGGCCGGGCTCACGCCGAAGGACACGCTCAACGGCCGGGTGAACTACGAGATCCTCTTCTACCTCGCCGGCGTCCTCGGCCTCGGCGGGCTCCTCGCCCACTCCGGCGCCGGGCGCATCGCCGCGGAGGCCCTCCTGCCGCTGCTGCCCCTGGACCCCGGTAACCCGCTGCAAAGCTTCATCGTCCTCGCCCTCGGCTTCATCGCCATCGCCCCGTTCACCACGGCGGCAGGCCTCGTGGCAGTGGTGACGCCGCTGGCGGGGGACATCGCACACGCCTCCGGGCTGCCGCTGGACACCGTGCTGATGACCCAGGTGGTCGGTTTCTCGACAATGCTGCTGCCCTACCAGGTCCCACCCCTGATGGCGGGCTGTCTGCTCGCGGGCGAGCCCGTCGGCAAGGCGACCCGCCTGACGCTGACGATGGCTGCGATCACGGTGGTGGTGCTGCTGCCGCTGACCTACCTGTGGTGGTCGCTGCTCGGCTGGCTGTAGCGCCCCACCGGCTACACTGTCAGCGATGCCCCCCACGGCCACGTGGCCGTGCACGAAACGCAGAATTTCCGGAGGCCGGTTTCCCGGGGGCGCTAACCTCGGCCCTGCGCAACACAACCATTCGAGACGATCAGGAGGGCTGTCATGAGACATGGCTATCGCTTGCGGATCACGGCGTTCGCCCTGGCCGCCATCATTCCGCTGGCCTTCACCCAGGCGGCATCCGCCGCAGCGCCGACACCGGACACCCGCAATCCGGGGTACTACCACGTACAGGTGGGCGCCTTCCAGGTCACCGCCCTGTCCGACGGCACCGTCGAGCTGCCGATGGACAAGCTGCTCCATGCCCCGGCGGACGAGGTCCGGGCGGCCCTGAAGGCGCATTTCCTCAGTGCACCGACGGAGACCTCGGTGAACGGCTACCTGATCAACACCGGCGACGAGCTGGTGCTGGTGGACACCGGGGCCGGCAGCCTGTTCGGGCCAACCCTCGGTAACCTGGTGCACAGCCTGGAGGCGGCGGGCTACCGCCCGGAACAGGTGGACGAGGTCTACCTGACGCACATGCACCCGGACCACCTCGGTGGCCTCACCCAAGACGGCGAGCGGGTATTCCCGAACGCCGTGGTGCGCGCGGACCGGGACGACAGCGCGTACTGGCTCGACCCGGCGAACATGGAAAAGGCCCCGGAAGGCCGGAAGGGCATGTTCAAGGGCGCCATGGCCTCGCTCAAGCCGTACCGGGAGGCGGACGCCTTCGAGCCGTTCGACGACGGCACCGAGCTGGCCCCCGGGATCCACGCCCAGCCCGCCCCCGGCCACACGCCGGGCCACACCACCTACCGCCTGGAGAGCGATGGCGAGGCGATGGTGCTGTGGGGGGATCTGATGCACGCCGCCGCGGTGCAGTTCGACCACCCGGAGGTGGCGATCGACTTCGACTCCGACCCGGAACAGGCCATCGCGAGCCGCGAGGCGGCCTACGAAAAGGCCGCGGAGACCGGCGTGCTGGTGGCCGGCGCGCACCTGCCGTTCCCGGGCATCGGCCACATCCGCGCGGACGGGCAGGGCTACGAGTGGTTCCCCGTTAACTACTCGCCGGACTGAACGCACCCGCAGGGTGTTCCCGAGGCCCGCCGGCACGCGCCGGCGGGCCGTTTTCACCATTTCCCGCCCCGCTCCGGCGATCGCCGGCACCGGCACGGAAGCCCTACACGGACCGGCGGTCCCGACGGTAGAGTGCCCGTCAGGGGCCGGGGCCGGCCATTCCGGGCCCGGACCGGCAAACGGGGGAGAGACGTGCATACGCCCATGCAGGCAACCGGATGAGCGAACTCGGCCGGACCTCGACGGGTCCGCTCACCGTCGATCGGCGACGACGGCTGCTGGCCCGCGTGCGCGACCGCGTCGCCGCCTCGGACCCGGCGTTCTCCCGGCTGCGGCTGGCCTCCCGGGCGATCCTGTCGATGATGATCACCGGCGTGGTGCTGGCCGCCGTGACCGCGGAGCTGGCGCCGCTGCCGTTCGCCGGCTACGGCATCGCCATGATCCTCACCTTCCTCGGCACCCTCGCGGTGCGCGATCGTTCACCGGTGGCCCAGGCAAAGAGCCGCGCGGCGGCGGGCGTCACCGCCGTGGGCGTGGTCATCGGCGCGGGCGCACTGTCGCCGACACCGGTGGCCGAGCTCGTCTTCCTCGCGGTGATATTCGCCGCCGTCTACATCCGGCGCTTCGGACCACGCTGGTTCATGGTGGGGATGGTGGCCTTCATGGCCTACTTCATCGGCGACTACCTCCACCCCACGCTGGCCGATGGCGGCGGCGTGGCGCTGGCGGCCACGGTGGCGCTGGTGGTGACGCAGATCGTGTGCACCGTCGCCCTCCCCGGCGACCCCGAGCGGGACTTCCGCCGGGCCACTGTCACCATCGACCGCCGGATGAACCTCATCCTGCGCGAGCTGCGCGATGCCGCCCGTGACGACGCGCCCACGGACGCGCGGCGCCGGGAGCTGCAGCGCCATCTCGCCCGGCTGCGGGACATCGTACTCATGGCAGAGGGCTTCATCCCCCAGGGCCGGGGCGGTGCGCTCGCGGGCAGCGGGCCGGCGTCGGACCTCGCCCTGGCGGTATTCGACCTGCAGCTCGCGGTGGAGCGGCTGGTCGCCGCGAGCTTCCGTGCCCTGCCGCCGGTATCGCTGGTCCGCGCGGTGCTGTATGCCGACGAACCGGCTATCCGGCGCGCGGTCAGCGCGTTGCGTGACGCCCCGGAGGACAACGAGACCGCCGTCCAGCAGGTCCTCGTACGGGCCCACCGGGCGCGGGAGCGGCTGGCGGCCACCCTCGAGCAGCGGCCGCATCCGGCCTTCACCACGCCGCTGCCGGAGGAGGCCGACAGTACCGGCGGGTCGACGGACGCGCCGCCCGCGGGCGGGCTCGTGCCGGCATCGCTGCACGTGCCGATCCAGGTCACCGTCGCCTCCGGGCTCGCCATCTACGGCGGGCTGCTGCTGTCCTCCTCGCGCTGGTACTGGGCGGCGATCGCGGCGTTCATCGTCTTCAACAACACCCAGTCCCGCGCCGACACCGCCATGCGCGCGTTCAGCCGCTCTGCGGGGACGTTCGGCGGCATCATCGCCGGCACCGTGGTCGCGACACTCGTGCACGGCAACGTCGCCGCCTCGATCGGCGGCATCCTGGTGCTGTTCTTCCTCGCCTTCTACTTCCTGCAGACCTCCTACGGGCTGATGATCTTCTTCATCACCATCGCGATCGCCCTGCTCTACGGGCTGATGGGCATGTTCAGCCCGCACCTGCTGGTCGTGCGGCTGGAGGAGACCGTCATCGGCGCGGCATCCGGGGTGTTCGCGGCGTTCCTGATCTTCCCGCGGCGGGCGCGAACGCAGGTGGCGTCGGCGCTGGACGCCTACCTGAACGCCCTCGACGAGCTGGTCGGGGTCGCGCGGGAACGCGCCCACGGCCGCCAGCGGGAGGCGGACCTGCTCGCGCTCTCGCGCACACTGGACCGCCGCTACGCCGACCTCGCCGGCGCCGCCCGCCCGCTCAGCGGTCCCTGGACCGTGGTGCGCCGGTTCGGCGAGGTTCGCGAGAAGCTGCTCCTGCTCGCCGGCTGCACCCACTGGGCGAGGGCGCTCGCCCGCGGGGTGTCACGGAGCGACGCCGCCGATCCGGAGAACGGCGCCCGCATCGACCGCCTGGCCGGCGAGGTCGCCCGCCAGATCGAGCGCACCCGCCGCACCGAGCAGCAGTTCTTCCTCACTCCGCACGCCCGCGGCCACGTCGAGCTGCCCGAGGACCCGCGCCGTCGGCTCGCCGTGCAGGAGGATGAACACCCGAGCGTCGCCCTGGCCGTCATCTCCGGACTGCTCGCCCGCGCGCTGGCGGGCGCCTGGCTGGAGGAGGGCGATCGGAACGTGGAAGACGGCTGAAGACCTGGCCCCGCCAGGATCAGTGAACCCCTTCGACCGGCAATGCCGGAATGTCAAACATGGTCACGAGGGTCTCTGCTCCTTCCCGGAAACGCGAATTCGGGCGGAAAGCGGCCGTCCCGGCCATCTGACATCGCAAGGCACCCCTTGGGGCGTATTTCACCCCCAGGTCATTGCCTTACAGGTTCTCCGCCCGCGGCACGTCACCCAGCGCGTTCATCTCCTGAATCTCCGCTGGCGCGACCGCGCTGGACCGTTCATTCATTTGCTTTACCGGCTGCCCGGACGTTCTGCCACCGTCGACTATAATCGGGGCATTGGATAAGGCCTGTTCCGTGGGCGCTCGATGCGGTTCTCGCCAAACGCGGCGTATTCCCGACGCAGCGCATTTTTCGTGTGGATGGACGGACCAGGGGTGGCCGGGCGATCGACTTGATCGCGCGCTCTGCCTCTTGGAGGTAGCGAACATGGCGGGCTGGCATATCGACGGGCAGTACATGGAGACCTGCAACTGCGACTTCATTTGTCCCTGCATCGGCTCCAATCTCACCGCGAGGCCTACCGAAGGCGATTGCAAGGCGGCCGTTGCCATGCGGATCGGCAACGGGGAGAAGGACGGCGTGTCTCTCGACGGACTGAGCTTCATCATCTTGATGCACTCCCCGGGGCCGATGGCCGACGGCGGCATCAAGGTGGGCCTGATCGTGGACGAGCGGGCCGACGAGCGCCAGGCCCGGGCCATCGCGGACATCACATCCGGCAGGTTTGGCGGGCCCCTGGCGGCGATCACACCACTGATCAGCGAGAACGCGGGCATCGAGCGGCGCCCGATCAGCTTCGAGAACGAGGGCATGGCGTGGAAGGTCTCCGCCGGTGAGCTCGTCGAGCAGTCCGCGGTCGGCGTACCGAGCGCCTCGAAGGAGGGCGAGCCGATCTACCTGGAAAACACCGCTCACCCCGTCACCCCGCGCCTGGCCCTCGCCAATGCCCGGGTGAGCCATTTCCATGCCTTCGGGGTGGATTGGGACGACACCAGCGGCACGCGGAACGGCCACTTCGCACCGTTCAGCTGGGCGGCCTGAGGGGCCCGGTCGCAGAACGCGAGCAGGGTGGTCAGATGACCGGCGGCGTTGATGCCGTGAACCGGCGACACGGTCAGTTGACCGCGGTCGCCGGACTCGCGGGCGTCAGCCTGCTGGCGTGGGTCTATCTCTGGATCGACGCAGGCCGGATGGCATCCATGTCCGCCGATGGCGGCATGGCGATGGCCGATATGGCCGCCCGGCCCCCTTGGTCGGCCGGGATATTCCTGCTCACCTTCATCATGTGGTCGGTGATGATGGTCGGCATGATGCTGCCCAGCGCCACACCGGCCATACTGCTCTACTCGTCCATGGCCCGCAAGGACAGGGCGGGCGGCCCGGTCCTGCCCGTAACGTGGGTGTTCACTGCCGGCTATCTGGCGGTGTGGACGGCGTTCAGCCTGGCGGCCACGCTCCTACACGGACTGCTGCAAGCCTTGTGGCTGCTGACCCCGGCGATGGCATCGGCCAGCGCTGCCTTTAGCGGCAGCCTGTTGGTGATTGCCGGTGTCTACCAGTGGCTTCCGGTTAAGGACGCCTGCCTGCGCAATTGCCGTTCCCCCCTGCAGTTCTTTCTCTTCCACTGGCGTCCCGGCGTCGCCGGCGCATTCCGCATGGGCGCGGAGCATGGGGCGATCTGCCTGGGCTGCTGCTGGGCACTGATGCTGTTGCTCTTCACGGCGGGGGTCATGAACCTGCTCTGGGTAGCGCTGATCGCCGCCTTCGTATTCGTCGAAAAGCTGGCCCGCCACGGGCGGCTCGCCGGGCGGCTGGCCGGCGTGGCACTGGTGGTCGTCGGGGCGGGACTGATGCTCGGTCAGGGGTGAGGCCCGGGACAGGGAAGCCAAATCCAGTCCGGACCCGTGCCGCCACGTGAATTCAGCCCATGTCGTGGCCCCCGCCCATTTGTTCCGGCGTGGCCCGTGGCCAGATCGCGCGCCCCGGCCTATCCGGGGCGCCCATCTCGGACCGGCTTCATAGCCGGCGGCGTTACGCCATCGGATCATGCCGACCCGGTACCTACTCGACGGTCACCGACTTCGCCAGGTTGCGGGGTTGGTCGACGTCCGTGCCCTTGAGCACGGCGACGTGGTAGGCGAGGAGCTGCAGCGGCACCGTGTAGACCACCGGCGCGGTGATGGTGTCGGTGGCCGGCAGCGTGATGACCTCGCAGCCGTCGCTGCGCTCGGGCGCGGCGGCGGCGTCGGCGAACACGAACAGCCGCCCGCCGCGGGCGCGGACCTCCTGGAGGTTGGACTTCAGCTTCTCCACAAGGCTGTCGTTGGGGGCGATGGTGACCACCGGCATCTCGCCGTCCACCAGTGCCAGCGGCCCGTGCTTGAGCTCGCCGGCGGGGTAGGCCTCGGCGTGGATGTAGGAGATCTCCTTGAGCTTGAGCGCGCCCTCGAGGGCGATCGGGTAGTGCTCGCCGCGGCCGAGGAAGAGGCTGTGACGCTTGTCGATGAACTGCTCGGCGATGCGCCGGATCTCGGGCTCCAGCGCCAGGGCGGACTCCACCTGCCCCGGCAGCCGGCGCAGCGAGGCGACCATCTCGGCCTCCGCGGCCGCGTCGAGGCCATGGCGGCGGCCGGCGGCAATGACGGTCAGCGCGAGGGCGGTGAGCTGGGTGGTGAAGGCCTTGGTGGAGGCGACGCCGATCTCCGGGCCCGCGTGGGTCATGAGCACGAGGTCGGACTCGCGCACCAGCGAGCTCTCGGGGACGTTGCAGATCGCCAGCGACGCCATGTAGCCGAGGTTGCGCGCCTCGCGCAGCGCCGCAAGGGTGTCGGCGGTCTCGCCGGACTGGGAGATGGTAAGGAACAGCGTCCCCGGCGCGACCACGTGGCGGCGGTAGCGGAACTCGCTGGCGACCTCCACCTCGCAGGGGATGCCGGCGATGCTCTCGAACCAGTACCGCGCCACCAGCCCGGCATGGTAGCTCGTGCCGCAGGCGACGATCTGCACGCGCTCGACGTCGGCGAGCACCGGCCCGGCCTCCGGCCCCAGGGACTCGACCAGCAACCGCTCGGCGGTCAGTCGGCCCTCCAGGGTGTCGCCGATGGCGCGGGGCTGCTCGTGGATCTCCTTGGCCATGAAGTGGCGGTAGTTGCCGCGCTCCACGGCCTCCGCGGAGAGCTCGGAGGTGCGCACCGGGCGCTGGACCTGGCGGCCGTCGCGGTCGTAGACGGTTACCGCCTCACGGGTGAGCACGGCGACGTCGCCCTCCTCGAGGAAGATGAACTGCTGGGTGACGGGCAGCAGCGCGGCCACGTCCGAGGCGATGAAGTGCTCGCCGATGCCGACGCCGATCACCAGCGGGCTGCCCTGGCGCGCGGCGATCAGGCGGTCCGGCTCGTCGGCGTCGATCACGCCCAGGGCGTAGGCGCCGTCCAGGGTGCGCACGGCGGTGCGCACCGCGCCGAGGAGGTCCTCGCCGCGGGCGGTGGCGGCGTGCACGGCGTTGACCACCACCTCGGTATCCGTCTCCGAGCCGAACGTGTAGCCCTGCTCGGTCAGCGCCCGGCGCATGGACTCGTGGTTCTCGATGATGCCGTTGTGCACCAGGGCGATTCGGCCGCAGGAGGCGTGGGGATGGGCGTTGGCCTCGGTAGGCGCGCCGTGGGTGGCCCAGCGGGTGTGGGCGATGCCCAGGGTGCCGTTGATGGGCTCGGCCGCCTGGCGCTGATCCAGCGCCGCGACCTTGCCCACCACCCGGTGACGCAGGAGCGCCCCGCCGGCGTCGACCACGGCAAGCCCGGCGGAATCGTAGCCGCGGTACTCCAGCCGCCGCAGGCCCTCAATCAGGATGGGGGTGACGTCACGCTCGGCGACCGCTCCTACGATTCCACACATGCGCTGCTGATCCTCGACCGTGGCCGCGGGCTCCCGCGGTGAAGTGGCACAGTGGCCGGCGCGGCGCTAGTCGTCGTCCCGCCGCGGCCGGCGCCAGCCCGGCACGCTCTTCTGGGGAATCCCGGTGAGCGTGAGGCTGTCCTCGGGTGCATCGTCGCGGATCACGGAGCCGGCGCCAATAGTCGCGCCGCGACCGATGCGCACCGGGGCGACCAGCGCCGTGTTCGAGCCGATGAAGGCATCCTCGCCGATGACCGTGCGGTGCTTGTTGGCGCCGTCGTAGTTGCACGTGATGGTGCCGGCGCCGATGTTGGCGTCGGCCCCGACCTCGGCGTCGCCAACATACGACAGGTGGTTGATCTTGGCGCCCTCGCCGACCCCGGCGTTCTTCGTCTCGACGAAGTTGCCGACCTTCGCCCCCCGGGCCAGCACCGTGCCCGGACGAAGGCGGGCGAACGGGCCGACATGGGCGGAACCGGCGATCACCGCGCCCTCGATCACGCTGTTCGCCGCGATCTTCACGCCCTCGCCGATTTGGCTGTCGGTGATGGTGCAGTTGGGGCCTATGACCGTGCCGTTGCCCAGGCTCACCTCGCCGATGAACTGGCAGTTCACGTCGATGGTGACGTCCTGCCCGCACTGCAGCTCGCCGCGCACATCGAAGCGCGCCGGGTCGAGGAGGGTGACGCCCCCGGCCATCAGGCGGTCGGCCTCGCGGCGCTGCCACAGCCGCTCCACCGTGGCGAGCTGGGCGCGGCTGTTCACGCCCAGCACCTCGCCTTCGTCGGCGGTGGCGACCCCCGCGACGGGCACACCGTCGGCGCGGGCGAGGGCGATGACGTCGGTGAGATAGTACTCGCCCTGGGCATTGTCGGCGGTGAGGCGGTCGAGCCAGCCGCGCAGATGCCCGGCAGGCAGACACATCACGCCGGTATTCACCTCGCCGATGGCCCGCTGGGCGGCGTCGGCGTCCTTCTCCTCGACGATGCCGGCGACGGCGCCGTCCGCATCGCGGAGGATGCGCCCGTAGCCGGCCGGGTCCACCGGGTGGGCGGTGAGCAACGCCGCGCCCTCGCCGGCGGTCTCGCAGAGCCGCTGCAGGGTGGCCGCGGTGATCAGCGGCGTGTCCCCGCACAGCACCAGGACGCGGTGGCGGTCGTCGATATCCGGTATCGCCTGGCCCACGGCGTGCCCGGTGCCGAGGCGTTCCGCCTGCTCCACCCAGCGCACGTCGGCATCCGCGAGGGCGTTACGCACGCGCTCGCCGCCGTGGCCGTAGATGATGTGGATATCGTCCGGGCCCAGCGCGGCGGCGGCATCGATGACGCGGGCCAGCATCGGCCGACCGGCGACCGGGTGGAGCACCTTGGGCAACGCGGAACGCATGCGGGTACCAGCCCCCGCGGCGAGGATCACAATCGACAGCGGCGCGGTCATCGTCTCGTCCCTCCCGCACAACGAAAAACGCGCGGCACCCGGAGCGGGTGACCGCGCGCCATGGCCCGTCCGGGCAACCGGTCAGGCGTTGCTGCCGCGGCCCCGCCGAATCTTGTCGAGGGTCCGCAGCTTCGCCACCGCCTCGGCAAGCTCAGCCTGGGCTCGGGCGTAGTCCATCTCGGCACTGCGCTCGGAGATCGCCTCCTCGGCACGGCGCTTGGCCTCCTTGGCGGCGGCCTCGTCGAGGTCGCGGGCCCGTACCGCCGTGTCGGCAAGCACGGTGACCACGTGGGGCTGCACCTCCAGCATCCCGCCGGAGCAGTAGTACAGCGTCTCCTCGCCGCCCTGGGCCCGCACCATGACCTCGCCCGGCTTGAGCTGGGCCAGCATCGGCACGTGCCGCGGCATGATGCCTACCTCGCCATCCGTGGCGCGGGCAAGCACGAAGGTCGCCGTACCCGAGAAGATCGATTCCTCCGCGCTTACGATGTCCACGTGCATGGTCATGGCCATATGCTCACCTGCAACCTTTGTTTAGAGAGACTGCGCCTTCTCGCGGGCCTCGTCGATGGTGCCCACCATGTAGAAGGCCTGCTCCGGCAGGTCGTCGCACTCGCCGTCGACAATGGCACGGAAGCCGCGGATGGTCTCCTTGAGCGACACGAACTTGCCGGGGGTGTTGGTGAACACCTCCGCGACGAAGAACGGCTGCGAGAGGAAGCGCTGGATCTTGCGCGCCCGAGACACCGTGAGCTTGTCGTCCTCGGAGAGCTCGTCCATGCCGAGGATGGCGATGATGTCCTTGAGCTCCTTGTAGCGCTGGAGCACGGTCTGCACCGCACGGGCGGTGTTGTAGTGCTCCTCGCCGATCACCAGCGGGTCGAGCTGGCGGGAGGTGGAGTCCAGCGGGTCCACGGCCGGGTAGATACCGAGCTCCGCGATGGAGCGCGCCAGCACGACGGTGGCGTCCAGATGGGCGAACGTGGTCGCCGGGGACGGGTCCGTGAGGTCGTCGGCAGGGACGTACACGGCCTGCACCGAGGTGATGGAGCCGGTGTTGGTGGAAGTGATGCGCTCCTGGAGCACACCCATCTCCTCGGCCAGGGTCGGCTGGTAGCCCACCGCGGAGGGCATGCGGCCGAGCAGCGCCGAGACCTCCTGGCCCGCGAGGGTGTAACGGTAGATGTTGTCGATGAACATCAGCACGTCACGGCCCTCGTCGCGGAAGAACTCCGCCATGGTCAGGCCGGTGAGCGCCACGCGCAGGCGGTTGCCCGGCGGCTCGTTCATCTGGCCGTAGACCAGCGCGACCTTGTCGAGGACGTCCGACTCCTTCATCTCGTGGTAGAAGTCATTGCCCTCACGGGTGCGCTCGCCCACGCCGGCGAACACGGAGTAGCCGCTGTGCTCGATGGCGATGTTGCGGATGAGCTCCATCATGTTGACGGTCTTGCCCACGCCGGCACCGCCGAACAGGCCGACCTTGCCGCCCTTGGCGAAGGGGCAGAGCAGGTCGATGACCTTGATGCCCGTCTCCAGCAGCTCCTGACTCGCGGCCTGCTCCTCGTAGGAGGGCGCCTTGCGGTGGATCTCCCAGCGCTGCTCCTCGCCGATGTCGCCGGCCTGGTCCACGGGCCGGCCGAGGACGTCCATGATGCGCCCGAGCGTCTTCTGGCCAACGGGCACGGAGATGGCCGCGCCGGTGTTGGTGACCTCGACGTTGCGCTTGACGCCGTCGGTGGTGCCCATGGCGATGCAGCGCACGACACCGTCGCCGATCTGCTGCTGGACCTCGAGGGTGAGGTCGTAGTCCGCCACGTACAGGGCATCATAGACCTTCGGCACCTGGTCGCGGGGGAACTCCACCTCCACGACGGCACCGATGATCTGGACGATCTTTCCTGAACTCATAACCCAGTTCCTCTTCGCGAATTCTTTCGATCCGGCTGCCCGGCCGATGCGCCGGCGCTAGACCGCCTCCGCCCCGGAGACGATCTCGGAGAGCTCCTTGGTGATCGCGGCCTGGCGCGCCTTGTTGTAGGCGAGCTGGAGGTCATCGATGAGGTTGCCGGCGTTGTCCGACGCCGCCTTCATCGCCACCATCCGCGCCGCCTGCTCACAGGCGATATTCTCGACCACCGACTGGTAGACGAGCGCCTCGGCGTACCGCGTCAGCAGCAGATCCAGTGCCTCGACCGCGTTGGGCTCGTAGATGTAGTCCCAGTTGTGGCGCGGCTCCTCGTCCTCCTCGGCGGCCGGCAGCGGCAGCACGCGCTCGATGGTGGGCCGCTGGGTCATGGTGTTGACGAACTCGTTGTAGCAGAGGTGGAGCTCGTCGATCTCGCCCGCCTCGTAGCGGTCGAGCATGACCTTGACCGCGCCCACGAGGTCGTCGAGGTGCGGCCGGTCGCCGATCTGGGACGTCTCCGCGACGACGTTGGCGCCCAGGCGGCCGAAGAACTGGATGGCCTTCGAGCCGATGGTCACCACCGAGACCTCGCGGCCGGCGTCCTCGCTCGCCTTCATCGAGCGCACCACGGAGCGGAACAGGTTGTTGTTCAACCCGCCGCACAGCCCGCGGTCGCTGGAGACGATGATGTAGCCGACCCGGTTCACCTCCCGCTCCTGAAGGAACGGGTGGGTGTACTCCGGGTTGGCCTGTGCGAGGTGCCGGATCACGCGCCGGATCTTGTCCGCATAGGGGCGGGCGGCCTGCATGCGATGCTGGGCATTGCGCATCTTCGAGGCCGCCACCATCTCCATGGCGGTCGTGATCTTCTGCGTGTTCTGGACGCTCTTGATCTTTGTGCGGATCTCTTTAGCGCCGGACATACGATCCCCGCCGTCGGTTTACCAGGTGCCGTGGGCCTTGAAGTCTTCGATGCCCTTGCGGATCGACTCGGCGACCTCGTCGCCGTAATCACCCGACTCGTCGATCTGCTTGAGCAGGTCGGCGTAGCTGGAATCGAAGTGCCGGTGCAGCTCGTGCTCGAAGGCGCCGATCTGATCGAGCTCCAGCTCGTCGAGATAGCCCTGGTCGAGCGCGTAGAGGGACACGGCCATGTGTGCCACGGACAGCGGCGAGTACTGCGGCTGCTTGAGCAGCTCCATGGCGCGCTGGCCGCGCTCGAGCTGCTTGCGCGTGGCCTCGTCGAGATCCGAGGCGAACTGCGCGAAGGCCGCGAGCTCGCGGTACTGCGCCAGTGCCAGGCGGATGCCGCTGCCGAGCTTCTTGATGATCTTCGTCTGCGCGGAGCCGCCGACACGGGAGACCGACAGGCCGGCGTTGATCGCCGGGCGGACACCCGCGTTGAACAGGTCCGACTCCAGGTAGATCTGACCGTCGGTGATCGAGATCACGTTGGTCGGCACGAACGCGGAGACGTCGCCCGCCTGGGTCTCGATGATCGGCAGCGCGGTGAGCGAGCCGGTCTTGCCCTTGACCTCGCCGTTGGTGCGGCGCTCGACCTCCTCGGCGTTGATGCGCGCGGCGCGCTCCAGCAGCCGGGAGTGGAGGTAGAACACGTCACCCGGGTAGGCCTCACGGCCCGGTGGGCGGCGCAGCAGCAGCGAGACCTGGCGGTACGCCCACGCCTGCTTGGTGAGGTCGTCGTAGATGATCAGGGCATCCTCGCCGCGGTCGCGGAAGTACTCGCCCATGGCACAGCCGGCGTAGGGCGCGATGTACTGCAGCGCGGCGGACTCGGCGGCCGAGGCGGACACGACGATGGTGTGATCCATCGCGCCGTGCTCCTCGAGCTTGCGCACCACGTTGGCGATGGAAGAGGCCTTCTGGCCCACCGCCACGTAGATGCACTTAATGCCGGAGCCCTTCTGGTTGATGATCGTGTCGATGGCGATCGCGGTCTTGCCGGTCTGGCGGTCGCCGATGATCAGCTCGCGCTGACCGCGGCCGACCGGGACCATCGAGTCGATGGACTTGAGGCCGGTCTGCACCGGCTGGTCCACGCCCTGGCGGGTGATGACGCCGGGAGCCACCTTCTCCACCGGCTCGGAGCCGGCGGCGTCGATCGCGCCCTTGCCGTCGACGGGGCTGCCCAGCGGGTCGACCACGCGGCCGAGCAGGCCCTCGCCCACCGGCACCTCGAGGATGCGCCCGGTGGCACGCACCGAATCGCCCTCGCTGAGATGCGAGTAGTCACCCAGGATGACGGCACCGACGGAGTCGCGCTCGAGGTTGAGCGCCATGCCGAAGGTGTCGTTAGGGAACTCGAGCATCTCGCCCTGCATCGCATCGGCGAGGCCATGGATGCGCACGATACCGTCGGTCACGCCGACCACGGTACCCTCGTTGCGCGCCTCGGCAACCGCCTCGAAGTTCTCGATACGCTGCTTGATGAGGTCGCTAATTTCGCTCGGATTGAGTTGCATCGTTGAATCTTCCCCTTAGCGGCTCACTGCGCCGGCGAGACGCTTGAGCCTGCCCTGCACGGAACCGTCGATGACCAGATCGCCCGCGCGGATCACCGCGCCGCCGAGAAGCGACTCGTCGATCTCGGCGGTCAGCGTCACCGTACGGTCGAGACGCTTGGACAGGGCCGACTCGAGCCGGGCCCGGACATCCTCGTCCACCGCCTGTGCCGCAACCAGCCGTGCCTCGACGGTTCGCTCCGCGTCGGCGCGCAGGTCGCGATACTGTGCCGCGATCTCGGGCAGCACCTGCAGGCGCGAGTTGTCGATGAGCAGATGGACGAGGTTGCGCCCCTGTTCGGTAAGCCCCTCGCCGCACACCCCGATGACCAGGTCGGCGCGCTGCTCGATGGTCAGTTTGGGACTGCCGAGCAGCTGGGCCATCTCGGGATGGCCCACGACGCCGGCAAGCAGCTCAAGCTGCTCCGACCAGGCCGCGAGCGCATCCTGCTCGCGGGCAAGGTCGAACAGGCCCTTGGCGTACGGCCGGGCGACGGTAGTGCTCTCCGCCATGTTGGCTTTGCCTCAGAGTTGGTCGGCCAGCTCTTCGAGCATGGCGTTGTGAGCCTTGGCGTCCACCTCGCGCTCGAGGATGCGGGAGGCGCCCCGGATCGCCAGGTCGGACACCTGCTTGCGCAGCTCCGAGCGGGCCTGGGCGACCTCCTGCTCGATGCGTGCCTCGGCTGCAGCGTGCTCACGCCGGGCCGCCTCCCGCGCTTCCTCGCGGGATTCGTCGACGATCTCGCTGGCACGCCGGTTGGCCTGCTCGATGATGTCGCTGGCCTGCTGCTTGGCCTCACGAATCTGCTCGGCCGCCCGCTTCTGCGCCAGCTCGAGCTCGTGCTGGCCGCGCTCCGCGGAAGCCAACCCGTCGGCAATCCGTTTTTCCCGGTCATGCATGGCCTGCCGGATCGGCGGCCAGACGAACTTCATCGTGAACAGGATGAACACGAGGAACGTGATCATCTGTCCGATCAGGGTTGCATTGATGCCCACGGCTGAAACTCCCGGTTGCTGCTTGGTTTAGCGTTCGAAGAGCGCTTCCCGGGTCAGCCGCCGAGCGCGCCAAGCAGCGGGTTGGCGAACATCAGCAGGGCCGCGAAGGCGACACCGATGATCGCGAGGGCGTCGAGGAGACCGGCCACGATGAACATCCGGACCTGGAGGTCACCGGTGAGCTCGGGCTGGCGCGCGGCGCCCTCGAGGAACTTGCCGCCGAGCAGGCCGAAGCCGATACCGGTACCGAGGGCGGCGAAGGCGAAGATCAGGCCGACGCCGATGGCGGTGTAAGCCTGAACCTGAGCGATGATTTCTTCCATGGGTTCCTCCCGACTAGATGATGAGGCGTTAGAAGTGTGGCGTTACGGAGTCAGTGCTCTTCGTAGGCGAGACTCAGATAGACGATGGTCAGCACCATGAAGATGAAGGCCTGGAGCGGGATCACCAGAATATGGAAGATCGCCCAGGCGGCGCCGGGGACCCACTGGATCCATACCGGCAGCATCGCAATGAGGATGAAGATCAGCTCCGCGGCATACAGGTTGCCGAACAGTCGAAGCGCGAGCGAGACGGGCTTGGCGACCATCTCGACGATGTTCAGGATCAGGTTCGCCGGCACCAGCAGCGGAAAGCTGCCGAACGGGTGCGTCAGCATCTCCTTGCCGAAGCCGCCGACGCCCTTGCCTTTCATGCCGTAGACGACGATCAGCACGAACACCGTCAGCGACAGGCCGAAGGTGGCGTTCATGTCCGCCGAGGGCACGATGCGCAGGTACGGCACGCCGACCGCGGCCGCGAGGCCCGGCATCAGGTCGACGGGGATAAGGTCGAGCAGGTTCCAGAACAGCACCCACACGAAGATGGTGAGCGCCAGCGGCGCGACGAACTCGCGCGGCCCGTGGAAGCTCTCCTTGACCGTCTTGTCGACGAAATCGACCAGGATCTCGATGACGTTCTGCAACTTTCCGGGCGTCCCGCTTGTCACACTCCGTGCGACGGCATAGAACAGCCCGAGAAAGATCAGCCCTGTGATCCAGGAGAAGATGAGGGTGTCCACATTGAGGGTCCAGAAGCCCTCGCCGATCTGCAGGTGGTGCAGATGATGCTGGACGTATTCCGTCGGAGATTCGGTCATACCTTGATCTTCTCGTCGTTACGTCGTTTTATCCGTGTCGCCGAGCAGGGCCAGCCAGTATGCGACTAGCGTGGCCGCCAGCGTCGTGATCAGGGGGATCGGGTGGTCCCGGAACCCCAGGATCGCCAGTGAGATCAGCACGACCGCGAGCAGCAGCTTCATCGCCTGGGCGCGGTAGAAGGCCGCCAGCGCGGCTCCGGGATTGTTCCCCGGATCGCGCGAGAAGACCTTCACGGCCACGTAAAAGCTCAGCGCGGTGCTGATGCCCCCACCGGCCGCCGCCGCGAGCCCGGCGCGGGCGCCTGCTGCGAACAGCCAGACCAGCGCCGCGGCCAGGGTGATCGCGAGCTGCATCAGGACGACTCGTCTAGCGACCCGCATTTAATGCACGCAGCTCCCTCAGTGCCCCCCGACCGTGGCAAGGCGTGCGAAGTATAAAGAACTGATCAGCTGGGTTCAACGCCGGTTCCTGCGCACCGACGCACACTTAGCGGATATGCTCGAGAATGCCGTCCAGCTCGTCGAGGCTGTTGTACTCGATGACCACGCGCCCCTTGCCGCTGCGCCCGTGGCGGATCGCAACGCTCGCGCCCAGGCGGCCGCTGAGGTCGTCCTGGAGGCGGCGGATGTTCGGATCCGGGGCCGGCGTCTCCCGCCGGGGTGTCCCCTCGGTGTAGCGACGCACCAGGGCCTCGGTCTCGCGCACGCTGAGTCCCTTCTCCGCGACCTGCTGCGCGATGCGTGCCTGGTCCGCCATGGGCAGGCCGAGCAGGGCGCGGGCGTGGCCCATCTCCAGGCGCCGCTCGCCGATCAGCGTCTTCACCTCCGGGGCGAGCTCGAGCAGGCGCAGCAGGTTGGAGACGCTGGCCCGCGAGCGCCCGACGGCGTCGGCGACACCCTGGTGGGTCATGCCGAACTCCTCGGTCAGGCGCTTGAGCGCAGTGGCCTCCTCCAGCGGATTGAGGTCCTCGCGCTGGATGTTCTCGATCAGCGCGACGGCGATGGCGGTGTCGTCGGGGACATCGCGCACCAGCGCCGGGATCTCGGTGAGACCGGCGAGCTGGGCGGCGCGCCAGCGGCGCTCGCCGGCGATCAGCTCGAAGCGCTCCTCCGGCAGCGGCCGCACCACCACCGGCTGGACCACGCCCTGGGCGCGGATGGAGTCGGCGAGCTCCTGCAGCGCGGCGGGATCGAACTCGGTGCGCGGCTGGTAACGCCCGCGCTGGATGAGGTCAACGGGCAGCTTGCGCAGCTCGCCGCGGGCGGCCTGCGCCTCCGCCTCGTCGGCGTTCTCGGGCATGCCGCCGAGCAGGGCGTCCAGCCCCCGTCCCAGTCCCCGGCGTTTCTGGCTCATGGGCTCGTCCTCCGGCATCAGGCACTCGCCGCGGCGCGGCGTTCGCGGCGCAGCAGCTCGGAGGCCAGCGCCATGTAGGCGATCGCGCCGCGGGAGGCGCGGTCATACTGCAGCGCGGGCCGGCCGTGGCTGGGGGCCTCGGCGAGACGGACGTTGCGCGGGATCTGGGTCCGGTAGACCTGCTCGTTGAAGTGGGCGATCAGCTGGGCGCCCACCTGGTTGGCCAGGTTGTTGCGCGGGTCGAACATGGTCCGCAGCAGTCCCTCGATCTCGAGCGCCGGGTTGGCGGTCTGCTGCACCCGGCGGATGGTGTTGAGCAGGGCGGTCAGCCCCTCCAGGGCGTAGTACTCGCACTGGATGGGGATGAGCACGCAGGTCGCGGCCACCAGCGCATTCACCGTGAGGATGTTCAGCGACGGCGGGCAGTCGATGATGATGTGGTCGTAGTCCGCGCTCACGCCCTCCAGTGCGGCGGCGAGCCGGCGCTCGCGGGCGTCGGTCTCGAGCAGCGCCACCTCGGCGGCGGTGAGGTCGCCGTTGGCCGGGAGCACGTCGAAGCCGCCGTTCTCGACGGTGACGCACACCTCCGGTGCCTCGGCCTCGCCCATCAGCAGCTCGTAGTTCGTGATCGTCAGCCCATCCTTGTCGATGCCGGCGCCGACGGTGGCGTTGCCCTGCGGGTCGAGGTCGACGAGCAGGACGCGCTTGCGGTTGGCGGCCAGCGAGGCCGCGAGATTGACGCAGGTGGTCGTCTTGCCCACCCCGCCCTTCTGGTTGGTGACGGCGATGATGCGTGTCATGTCTCAGCCCTGTCGCGTTGTGACGCGTGCGCCGGAGCGGCGGTGAGCTCGACGAGGTGGCGCTCGGCGTCCAGGCCGGGCACCCGCAGCGCGCGAACGGCCCATGATACCCCCAACGCTGCGAGTTCCGACAACTCGTCCTCCGGATAGCGGCCCTTCATGGCGTAGGCGTGCCCGCCCGCAGCGAGGCGGGGTGCGGCAAGCCGCCAGAACGCGGCGGTGCTGGTGAACGCCCGCGAGATCACCGCGTCGAACGTGCCCCCCGCCTGCTCGGCCCGGCCGTGGACCACCTCGCAGTTGTCCAGGCCGAGGGTCATCACCGCCTGGCGAAGGAAACGCGTCTTCTTGCCATTGCTGTCGAGCAGCGTCACCGCCAGCGACGGCCGCGCGACGGCGAGCGGGATGCCCGGCAGCCCCGCGCCGGTGCCGAGGTCGAGCAGCCGCTCGCCCTCGACCCGGGGTAATACGGCAAGGCTGTCGAGGAGGTGGCGCACAACCATTTCCCGCGGCTCGCGCACGGCGGAGAGGTTGAACGCCCGGTTCCAGCGCGCCAGCAGCACGAGGTAGCCGATCAGCCCGTCGCGCGCGGACTCGGGCAGATCGAGGTCGAGGCCCTCGAGGCCGGCATCGAGACGGCGCCGGAGATCGCGGCTGTCCGGCTCAGGCACTGCGCCGCAACGCCCCCTGGCGCTTGAGGTGGACCAGCAGCAGCGACACCGCCGCCGGGGTGATGCCCTCGATGCGTCCGGCCTGACCGAGCGTCGCCGGACGGTGGCGCTGGAGCTTCTCCCGGACCTCGCTGGACAGGCCGGCGACCGCCGCATAGTCCATGTCCGCCGGCAGGGCGACGGACTCGTGGTCGGCGGCGCGGTCGATCTGGCGGCGCTGGCGTTCGAGGTAGCCGGCGTACTTGGCCTGCACCGCCACCTGGGCGGCGCTGCGCCCGGCGGGCAGGGCCTCCTCCATGCCCGGGAGCGCGCGCAGGGCGTCGTAATCCACCTCCGGGCGGCGCAGCAGGTCGAGCAGGGTCTGATCCCGGCGGAGCTCGCCGCCGAGCACGCGCCCGGCCGTTGCCGCGGGCACCCGCGCCGGGGTGAGCACGGTCGTGCGCAGGCGCTCGAGCTCGCGCTCCACCGCCTCGCGATGGCGCTCCACGGCCGCCCAGCGGGCCTCGTCGATGAGGCCGTGGGCACGGGCGATGCCGGCGAGGCGGAGGTCCGCGTTGTCCTCGCGCAGGTGCAGCCGGTACTCCGCGCGGGAGGTGAACATGCGATAGGGCTCCCGGGTGCCGCGGGTGACCAGGTCGTCTATCAGCACCCCGATGTAGGCCTCCTCGCGGCGCGGGCACCAGGGCTCGCGCCCGGCGGCGTCCGCGGCGGCGTTCATCCCGGCGACCAGCCCCTGGGCGGCGGCCTCCTCGTAGCCGGTCGTGCCGTTAATCTGGCCGGCGAGGTAGAGCCCCGGCAGGTAGCGCGTCTCCAGGTGCGGCAGCAGGTCCCGCGGGTCGAGGAAGTCATACTCGATCGCATAGCCCGGACGGGTCACGTGGGCGCGCTCGAGCCCGGGGATGGTGCGCACCAGGGCGACCTGCACGTCGAAGGGCAGGCTCGTGGAGATGCCGTTGGGATAGACCTCGTGGGTGTCCAGCCCCTCCGGCTCCAGGAAGATCTGGTGGCCGTCCCGGTCCGGGAAGCGCACGACCTTGTCCTCGATGGACGGGCAGTAGCGCGGCCCGACCCCCTCGATCTCGCCGGAGAACATGGGCGATCGGTCCAGCGCGCCGCGGATCAGCTCGTGGGTGTCCGCGCCGGTGTGGGTGATGTGGCACGGCACCTGGCGCGGGTGCTCGTCGCCGCGGCTCCACAGCGAGAAGTAAGGCGCCGGGCTGTCGCCGGGCTGCTCGGCGAGGCGATCGAAGTCGATGGAGCGGCCGTCGAGGCGCGGCGGCGTGCCGGTCTTCAGGCGCTCCACGGTGGTCGGCAGCGCGCGCAGCCGCCGGGCCAGGGCGTTCGCCGGCGGATCGCCCGCACGGCCGCCCTCGTGGCTGCGCTCGCCCACGTGGATGCGCCCGCCGAGGAAGGTGCCCACGGTCAGCACCACCCGCGGGGCGCGGATCGTGAGCCCCATCTGGGTGACCACACCGGCGACGCGGTCGCCCTCGACGAGGAGGTCGTCGACCCCCTGCTGGAACAGCTCGAGCCCCGGCACCGCCTCCAGCGCCCCACGCACGGCGCGGCGGTAGAGCGTGCGGTCCGCCTGCGCGCGGGTCGCGCGCACCGCCGGGCCCTTGCGGCTGTTCAGGGTGCGGAACTGGATGCCGCCGCGGTCAATGGCCTGCGCCATGATCCCGCCGAGGGCGTCGATCTCGCGCACCAGGTGGCCCTTGCCGATACCGCCGATGGCCGGGTTGCAGCTCATCTGGCCGACGGTCTCGATATTGTGGGTCAGAAGCAACGTGCGCGCGCCGCCGCGGGCGGCGGCCGCGGCGGCCTCGGTGCCGGCGTGACCGCCACCGACGACGATGACGTCATAGGCCTGGTCGTATTCCACGGCGGCTGCTACCTCGATGATGATGCGGGCGTGATCGACCGGATGCGTAACCGTACACAATAGTCCGCGCCGCGTCGTGCGCTCAAGGTGAAAATCCCACGGTCCCGGACGGCCCCGGGCCTACTTGCCGATGCAGAAGGTCGCGAAGATTCGCCCGAGCAGCGCCTCGCTGCTCACCCGGCCGGTAATCCCGCCCAGGGCCTCCTGCACCGCGCGCAGCTCCTCCGCCACCAGCTCGCCGGCGGCGTGGGCATCGAGCTGTTCCGCGGCGGCGGCCAGGGCGGCGTCTGCCCGTTCCAGCGCGTCCACGTGACGGGCCCGGGCGGCAAAGGCGGAGGCGGGCGCCGCGTCGTGGCCCGCTGCGGCATGGAGGTGCGTGGCGAGCACGTCCATGCCCGCACCGGTACGCGCGGACAGCCGCACCTCGGGACCCAGCTCGCCGGCGGGCTCGACGCCCGGCACCGCACCGCTCAGGTCGATCTTGTTGCGGATGATGGTGAGCGCGGTGCCGGCGGTCAGCTCGCCGGCGAGCGCGCGTTCGGCCTCGGTGATGCCCTCGCGATCGTCGACCACTAGCAGCACGTGCTCTGCCTCGCTCACGGCGCGGCGGGCACGGCGCACCCCCTCCTGCTCCACCGGGTCGTCACTGTCGCGCAGGCCCGCCGTGTCCATGATCTGCAACGGCAGCCCGTCAATGGAGACCCGCTCGCGGAGGACATCGCGGGTGGTCCCGGGGATATCGGTGACGATAGCGGCGTCGCTTCCGGCGAGGCGGTTCAGGAGGCTCGACTTGCCCGCGTTCGGGCGGCCGACGATGGCCACCGCCAGGCCCTCGTTGAGGGTGCGCCCGCGGCGGGCCTCGGTCAGGGTCGCCGCGAGGGTGTCGCGCAGCGCGGCGAGCCGCCGGGAGAGTGCTGGATCGTCGAGGAAGTCGATCTCCTCGTCGGCGAAGTCGATCGCCGCCTCCACGTAAGCACGCAGGCCGGTGACGCCCTCCACCAGCTCGTCGACGCGTCCGGCGAACGCGCCGGAGAGCGAGCGCATGGCGGCGCCCGCGCCGGCCTCGGTGCGGGCGTTGATGAGATCGGCGATGGCCTCGGCACGGGTGAGGTCCATGCGGTCGTTGAGATAGGCGCGCCGGGAGAACTCGCCAGGCTCGGCGCGGCGGGCGCCGAGGGCGCAGAGGGCACGCACCACCCGCTCGAGCACTACTGGACCGCCATGGCCCTGGAGCTCGAGGACGTCCTCGCCGGTGAACGAGTTCGGGGCGGGGAAGTACAGCGCGATGCCCTCGTCGAGCACCTCGCCGGCGGCGTCGCGGAAGACACCGAGGCGGGCATGGCGGGGCGCCGGCAGGCGCCCGAGCACCGCCTCGGCGAGGTGCGGTACCGCGGGCCCGGAGACGCGCACGATGCCGATACCACCGTGTCCCGGCGGTGTCGCCACCGCGCAGATCGTCTCCGTCGCCGCGGTCACGGTGTGTGCACCGTCAGCCGCCGCGGGACTGCCCGTCGGCCGCCTCGATGCGCCGGGTGATCAGCCACTGCTGCAGGATCGAGAGGCTGTTGTTAGTCACCCAGTAAAGCACCAGGCCCGCCGGGAAGAACACGAAGAAGACCGTGAACACCACCGGCAGGAAGCTCATGACGCGCTTCTGCACCGGGTCCATGGGCGCCGGGTTCAGCCGTTGCTGCAGGAGCATGGTCGCCCCCATGATCAGCGGCATGATGTAGTACGGATCCGGCGCGGAGAGGTCGTGGATCCACAGGATCCATGGCGCGTGACGCAGCTCGACGCTGCCGAGCAGGACCCAGTAGAGCGCGATGAACACGGGGATCTGGATCACGATGGGCAGGCAGCCGCCCAGCGGATTGACCTTCTCCTCCTTGTAGAGCTTCATCAGCTCCTGGTTCATGCCCTGGCGATCATCGCCGAAACGCTCCTTGAGCTGCTGCATGCGGGGCTGGAGCTTGCGCATGCGCGCCATCGAGCGGTAGCTCGTCTCCGAGAGCTTGTAGAACGCGGCCTTGATGCCGAGGGTCAGGATGATGATCGCCCAGCCCCAGTTGCCGATCACGCCGTGGATCCAGCTCAGGGCGATGAAAAGCGGCTTGGAGAGGATGGTCAGCCAGCCGTAATCGACGGTGAGCTCCAGGCCGTCGGCCACCGCGGCGAGACGGTCCTGGTCCTTCGGGCCGACGAACAGCCGGCTGCTGAAGGTGGTCGACTCGCCCGGCGCCACCGTCTGCCACGGCGAGCTCATGCCGATGGCGTAACGGTTATTGTGGACCCGCGAATAGAAGCGCTCGGTGACGTCCCGACTCGGCACCCAGGCGGCGAGGAAGTAGTGCTGGACGAAGGACACCCAGCCGTTGGTGACCTCCTGGGACAACGGCTTCTCGTCCATGTCGTCGAAACCGTACTTCTGGTAGCGGTTCTCCGGCGTGAAGAACGCCGCACCAGTATAGCTGCGGCCACCGAGGAATGAGCTGCCGTTCTCGGGCCGGTCGCGGCGCAGCTGAACGTACTGATAGGCGCGGTAGGGGGCATCGCCACCGTTGTCGACGGCCTGCTCGACGTCGACGACGTAGCTGTCGCGGCTGAACACGAACCGGCGGGTAACGCTCACCCCGTTGGGCCCGGTCCAGGTCATGGGCACAACGATACGGTCGTCCCCCTCGGCGAGGCGGTACTCCGTACGCCCCACCTGCCAGCGGGCGTCACGACCCGGTGCCGGGGCGTCGTCGCCGATCAGTCCCGCCTCGGCAACGAAGTACGGATCCTCCGGCTTCAGTACCGGAAAGGGCTGGTCGCCCCCCTGGGTGACCGAGTGCTTGCGCAGCGCTGCGGACACGACGCGGCCGCCAGCGGTGTCGATGCGCACGTCAAGCAGGTCGGTAAGCACACGGACCGTCTGTCCGGCGGTGTCCGCGCCGTCCCCGGAGTCTGCCGTCCGCGGCGAGTCCGCGGGCACCTCGTCACCGGTGCCGCCGCCCGTGGATGCCTGCTCCGAACCGGCCGCGCCGGCAGGCCTGGCGCCCGACGGTGACGATGCCTGCTGCTCACCACTCGCGGTGGCGGTCGGCTGGGGCTGCTGTGGTGCGTTTTCCTGCTGCCAGGCGTTCCAGAGCAGCAGCAGCAGCGCACCGAGCGCGGCGAATAGAAACAGCCTTACGTTTTCCATGGGCGGTTATCCTGGGGTTCGGGTACCGGGTCGAGCCCACCGGGACAACCCGGGTGGCAGCGGCCGAGCCGGCGCAGCGCGAGCATGGTGCCCCGCCAGGGGCCGTGGCGCTCGATCGCCTCGACGGCGTAGCTGGAGCAGCTGGGCAGGAAACGGCAGCGCGGCCCGAGTACCGGGCTCACCAGGTACTGGTAGCCGCGCAGACAGAGGATCAGGACCCGGCGCATCGCCGCTGAACCCGCGCGAACAGCGCCGAGACCGAGCGGTGCAGCACGGCCCGGCTCACGTGGCGCGCCTTCGGTCGGGCGATGACCACGATATCCACATTGGGCAGGTGGTGACGTTCGCGGCGAAAACATTCACGGACGATACGCTTGATGCGGTTTCGGTCCACCGCCCGGGGAGCGGCCCGCCGGGAGACGGCCAGCCCGACTCGGGCCTCGCCGGGTTCCGGCTGCGTCCGGAAGAGGACGGTGAAATGCGCGTCCGCGACCCGGGTCGCATCGGCGAAAACACGGGAGAACGCCCGGGAGTCGGTGAGCCGGGCGTGACGCGGAAACGCTGCCCGCCCGGCCCCTGCGTCCCGGCGCAATTTACGGCGTCAGGCGCGCGCGCCCCTTGGCACGGCGGCGGGCCAGCACCTTGCGGCCGTTACGGGTCGCCATGCGCGCCCGGAAACCGTGGGTGCGCTTGCGGCGAATGACACTGGGTTGGAACGTCCGCTTCATGACGTGATCCCACTCTTGTCCTGATGTCCGGGATGACGGCGGACAGGGTCCACCGCGGATTTGCTGAGCCGGCGAAGTTAACCGCAACCCCCCGGCATGTCAATGCCGGCGCGCTGTGGATAACCTGGGGATGAGCCATTAGACTTCCCGGTCACCATTACACGCCATCCCCGATGCACGAGAGGTAGGACGTCCGTGGCCGAATCGCTATGGAAGGGGTGCCTGCGGCGGCTGGAGCGGGAGATCCCCGATCAGCAGCTCAACACCTGGATCAGGCCGCTTCAGGCCCGGGAGCACGAGAACCAGCTCTGGCTGTATGCCCCCAACCGCTTCGTGCTCGACTGGGTCCGCGAACACTTCGCCGGGCGGATCGAGGAACTGCTCGCCAGCCAACAACCGGAGGCACCGCCGGCGCTGCGCCTGGAGATCGGAACCAATGCCGCCGCGGCGTCCGCGGTAGCGGAGGCGGCGGAGAACGAGGCCCCCCCGGCACAGGCGCCGGCCGCGAGTGGCGGGGTGAAGCCCTCGGCGTCCAGCCTCAACCCTAATTTCACCTTCGACACCTTCGTTGAAGGCAAGTCCAATCAGCTCGCCCGTGCCGCGAGCGTGCAGGTCGTCGAGAACCCCGGCGGTGCCTACAACCCGCTGTTCATCTACGGGGGCGTAGGCCTCGGCAAGACCCACCTGATGCACGCCATCGGCAATCGCCTGCTCGCCAACGGCAGCGGCGGCGAGGTGCTGTACCTGCACTCCGAGCGCTTCGTCGCGGACATGGTCAAGGCGCTGCAGCACAATGCGATCAACGAGTTCAAGCGCCACTACCGCAGCGTCGACGCCCTGCTCATCGACGACATTCAGTTCTTCGCCGGCAAGGAACGCTCCCAGGAAGAATTCTTCCACACCTTCAACGCGTTGCTTGAGGGCCAGCAGCAGATCGTAATGACCTGCGACCGCTACCCGAAAGAGGTTAACGGTCTCGAAGAGCGACTGAAGTCCCGCTTCGGCTGGGGCCTGACCATCGCCATCGAGCCACCAGAGCTCGAGACGCGGGTGGCGATCCTCATGAGCAAGGCCGCCCAGGAGGGCGTCGAGCTGCCGGACGAGGTCGCCTTCTTCATCGCCAAGCGTATCCGCTCGAACATCCGCGAGCTCGAGGGGGCGCTGCGGCGCGTGCTGGCAAACGCCCAGTTCACCGGCCAGCCAATCACCGTGGACTTCACCAAGGGCGCGCTGCGGGACCTGCTCGCACTCCAGGACAAGCTGGTCACGATAGAGAACATACAGAAAACGGTGGCGGACTATTACAAGATCCGCGTCGCTGACCTGCTCTCCAAGCGCCGGAGCCGCTCGATCACCCGGCCGCGTCAGGTCGCGATGGCGCTGGCGAAGGAACTCACCAGCCACTCGCTACCGGAGATCGGCGACGCCTTCGGGGGGCGCGACCACACCACGGTGCTCCATGCCTGCCGGAAGGTCGTTGAGCTGCGGGAAGGCGACCACCGTCTGGAAGAGGACTATGGCAACCTGTTGAGAACACTGACGACATGATGTGGATAACCTGTGTGGAAGCACGGGGTAACTCGGCGGCGAAAGTTATCCACAATTTCCACACAGCGGTGGACACACGCAGGGAAAGCTCTATCCACAGATTTTCCTGGAAGCAGGCTACTGACTTAAAAAGGAAAAACAGGGTTTTCCACGGTATTGCCGGGCCGCAGTAACAACAACAGGCTTTAAGGTTTATACACAGAATCCTATTGGGAGTCGCCGGGACCATGCACTTCGAGATCGACCGCGAAACGTTCCTCAAGCCCCTCCAGTCGATTATCGGCGTCGTCGAGCGACGGCAGACACTGCCGATTCTGAGCAACATCCTGATCGTAGCGGACAGCGACAGCCTGTCCCTGACGAGTACGGACCTGGAGGTCGAGCTACAGGCGCATCTGTCACTGCCCGTGGAGGAACCCGGGCAGATCACGGTACCGGCCCGCAAGCTCCTGGACATCGTGCGCAACCTGCCGGATGAGAGCCGTCTTACCGTTCGGGTGGAACAGGACCGCGCAATCATCCAGTCCGGGCGAAGCCAGTTCCGGCTTATGACGCTTCCCGCCGGGGACTTCCCCAGCGTGGAGGACATCGGGGATGTCGAGGAGATCGAACTGAGTCAGGCCAACCTCCGCTGGCTGATCGACAAGACCCACTTTGCGATGGCCCTGCAGGACGTGCGCTACTACCTCAATGGCCTGCTCCTCGAACTGGAACCCGATCACCTACGGGCAGTGGCGACCGATGGTCACCGATTGGCCCTCGCCGAATTCAATGCGCAGATCGCCCTCGAACAGCCGCGCCAGGTCATAGTGCCGCGCAAGGGTATCCAGGAGATCCTCCGGCTGCTCGAGCACTCCGATGAGCCGGTACGTGTCGAGCTCGGTAACAACCACATCCGGGCACGGCTCCCGCACCTGCGGTTCACGTCGAAGCTTATCGATGGACGTTTCCCGGACTATCAGCGGGTTATCCCGGAGGCGGACGGCAACTGCGTACATATCGACAGGGAGTCACTGCGCCAGGGCCTGGTCCGTGCATCGATCCTGTCGAACGAGAAATACCGCGGCGTCCGCGTCGTACTCAGCGGGGATTCGGTCACCATCCGGTCGGAAAACCCGGAGCAGGAGCAGGCCGAGGAAGAGTTGAGTGCCGAATACGGCGGGGACGACCTCGAAATCGGTTTCAACGCTGGCTATATGCTCGACGCCGTCGGGGCAATCGAGCAGCCGAGCATCGAGATGTTCGTCACCGATGCGAACGCGAGTGCGTTGATTCGCGGTGAGGGTGAATCGCAGGTCCGCTACGTCGTCATGCCCATGCGTCTGTAGACTGGGCGATTGAGGCCAATGCCTGATGCCGGCGTGACCGCGCAGCGCACGGCGGAACACCGCCTGCGCGATGTCCATGTCGAAAAGTTTCGTAACCTCGTTGAGGCGGATCTGCGTCTTGGCAGTCGCTGGACGATCATCGCCGGTGACAACGGCGCCGGCAAGTCCGCGTTGCTGGAGGCAATTTACTGCCTGTCCCGCGGTGAGGGCTTTCGTCCCGGAAACGTCACCCAACTCGTTCGCCACGGAGAAGCGAATTTCCTCGTCCGTGGCGTCATCGCAAGCGACGATACCGTGGTGGGACGGCTCGCGGTTGTTCGGGGCCGTTCAGGATTGCGGTTACGGGTGAATGGGGAGGACGAGCGCTCCATTGCGACATTCGCCCGGCACCTTCCGGTCCTGGTAATCACTACGGAAGGGCAGAGGCTGCTGACGGATGGCCCCGGGGGACGGCGCGCACTGGTTAACTGGGGCGTGTTCCACGTGGAACATCGCTTCGCCGGACTCTGGCAGCAGTACCGGCGCGTGCTCCGCCAGAGGAACCTCGCACTGCGCCGCGGCGACCGCCGCACGGTTCGTGCCTGGGCGCCCAGTCTCACGGACCTGGGTCAGCAGGTCCGTGAGCATCATGAGGCGTATCTCGAACGGCTCCTTCCGTATTGGGAGGCGATCGCGGCGGATTTCCTCCCGACCATGCGCCTCGAATGGCGGTATCATCCCGGTTGGCGTCGTGACGAGACCCTTGCCGAGAGCCTGACACGCCAGTCCGACCAGGAAGAACGGCTGGGCTATACCCTCGCCGGTCCCCACCGCGCCGACTTTCGTCTCCGTGCCGAGGGACACGACGCCCAATACGTCCTCTCCCGCGGGCAACAGAAGCTCGCTGTTATCGCGCTCAAGCTCGCCCAGCTGGAGTTGCAGGGCGGCGAAGGCCCGCAACGGCCGCTGGTACTGGTGGACGATCTCGTGGCGGAGCTCGACGTAAGACACCGCGGCGCCGTACTCGACCGGCTCGCCGCAATGAATATCCAGGCCGTGTTAACGGCGATCGACCCGATGACATTGCCGGCAAGAGTGGCCGGCGACAGCTCCGATGCACGCATGTTCCACGTGGAACAGGGCAATGTGACCGAAGTGGTACAATATCCCGGTTAACCGCAGGAAACGCCCTATGACGACTCAGACCGAATACGACTCGAATCAGATCAAGGTGTTGCGTGGCCTCGACGCTGTGCGGAAACGGCCGGGGATGTACATCGGCGACACCGATGACGGCACCGGCCTCCACCACATGGTCTTCGAGGTGGCCGATAACTCCATTGACGAGGCCCTTGCCGGTTACTGTACCGAGGTCGCCATCGTCATCCACGGCGATAATTCCGTGACGGTCACGGACAACGGGCGCGGTATCCCCGTCGATATCCACACCGAGGAGGGCCGGTCCGCCGCCGAGGTGATCATGACCGTCCTGCACGCCGGGGGGAAGTTCGACAACAACTCCTACAAGGTCTCCGGGGGCCTTCATGGCGTGGGCGTTTCCGTCGTCAATGCCCTCTCCGAGCGCCTGCGGCTGGTCATCAAGAAGAACAGCCAGATTCACGTCCAGGAATACCGCGACGGGGAACCGGTGTCGCCGCTGAAGGTCGTCGGGGAGACGGACGAGCAGGGGACGCAGATCACGTTCCACCCGAGCTCCGAGACGTTCACCAACATCGACTTCAATTACGATATCCTCGCCAAGCGTTTCCGCGAGCTCTCTTTCCTCAACCCCGGGGTGCGGATCGTTCTCAAGGACGAGCGGAACGACAAAGAGGACGTCTTCGAGTACGCCGGCGGCATCCGCGCGTTCGTCGAGCACCTCAACAAGAACAAGCGACCGCTGCATCCGGCGGTGTTTCACCTCTCGACCCAACGTGAGGAGGTCCAGGTCGAGGTGGCGATGCAGTGGAACGACTCCTACCAGGAGTCCATCTTCTGCTTCACGAACAATATCCCCCAGCGTGACGGCGGCACCCACATGGCGGGTTTCCGCGCGGCGCTGACGCGGACGCTCAATGCCTACATGGAGGCCGAGGGCTACACTAAGAAGCTCAAGGTCAACCCCTCCGGTGACGATATCCGTGAGGGGCTTACGGCCGTCGTCTCCGTGAAGGTGCCCGATCCTAAGTTCTCCTCGCAGACCAAGGACAAGCTGGTCTCCTCGGAGGTCAAAGGACCGGTCGAGAGCGCCCTGGCCGAGGCTCTGCACGACTTCCTCTACGAGCACCCGCAGGATGCCAAGGCGATCATCGAAAAGGTCATCGATGCTGCCCGCGCCCGGGACGCCGCCCGCCGTGCACGCGAGATGACCCGGCGCAAGGGCGCCCTGGACGTGGCGGGGCTGCCCGGCAAGCTCGCCGACTGCCAGGAGCGGGATCCGGCCAACTCAGAGATCTATCTGGTCGAGGGCGACTCCGCTGGCGGCTCCGCCAAGCAGGGCCGGGACCGCCGGACCCAGGCGATCCTCCCGCTCAAGGGCAAGATCCTGAACGTCGAGAAGGCGCGTTTCGACAAAATGCTGTCCTCGGCGGAGGTGGGCACGCTGATCACGGCGCTCGGCTGTGGCATCGGCAAGGATGAGTTCGACCCGGACAAGCTCCGCTATCACCGCATCATCATCATGACGGACGCGGACGTCGACGGTTCCCACATCCGCACCCTGCTGCTGACGTTTTTCTATCGGCAGATGCCGGAGCTGGTCGAGCGTGGTCACATCTACATCGCGCAGCCGCCGCTGTACAAGGTCAAGCGCGGCAAGCAGGAGCATTATGTCAAGGATGATCAGGAACTTACGGAATATCTTCTGACTCTTGCGCTGGACAAGGCAAGCCTAGCGCCGGGGGGCAATACGGCCGCGATCACGGGTGAACCCCTCGGCCGGCTCATCCGCCAGTACCTGCGCACGATGGAGATGATCGATCACCTCGGCCGCCGCAGCGACCCGGCGATCCTCCGCGCGATGACGGCGTTACCGCCGCTTTGGGAGGACGATCTGGCCGCCGGGCAGTCGATGGCAGTGTGGTTCGATCAGCTCGTGGAGCGTCTCAACCAGGACCAGCCGACCGGCACGGATTACCGTGTGCAGGTACGCACGGGCACCGAGGGCGGTTTCCAGGACGCGGTCGTCACCAAGCGTATGCACGGCATCTTCTATCCGTACACGTTCCCGGCGCAGTTCTTCCTGTCCCAGGAGTACGAGACGCTGCGCAATCTCAGTGACGCCCTGCAGGGCCTGCTGCAGGCCGACGCCAGCGTGCATCGGGGCGAGCGCCGGAGCGGCGTCGACAGCTTCCAGCAGGCGGTCCAGTGGCTGCTGGACGAGGCCAAGCGCGGTCTGTCGGTCCAGCGCTACAAGGGACTTGGCGAGATGAACCCGGATCAGCTCTGGGAGACCACGATGGATCCGCATACGCGCCGGCTGCTGCAGGTGCGTATCGAGGACGTGGTCGGTGCCGACGGCATTTTCACCACCCTGATGGGGGACCATGTCGAGCCTCGGCGCGACTTCATCGAGCGCAATGCCCTCCAGGTGAGTAACCTGGATATCTGATACCAGCGTTGGTCGGGGCGGTCCCGGCTGTTCCGTCCGCCCATCGCGGGTTGGGAGACGTAAAAAAACCCCGGCGACAGCGCCGGGGTTTTCTTTTTAAATCAAAAAGTTATTCTATTTCTGCGTGTCAGCCGCGCCGTTTCGTGCGTCGTTCAAAGGGCGTGCCGGGATACCCCAGCGCGGACAGCGCGGCGGTCTCCCGCTCGATCCAGGCCTCGACCTCCGTCATGACCTCGTCGGGTTTTCGTCCCGCGGTCTCGATAGGCGGGCCGATACGCAGGCGCACCACGCCTGGACGGATGTGCCAGCCATCCCGGGGCCAGTGCTCGCCGGCGTTGTGGGCCACCGGCGTGATGGTGCTGCCGGTCTCACAGGCGAGGATCGCACCGCCGGCGCGGTAGCGCGCCTTGTGTCCGGCCGGCACCCGCGTCCCCTCCGGGTAGACGATGACCCACTGGCCGTCGGCGAGGCGCGCACTTCCCTTGCGGACCACCTGGCGCACGGCGTCACGCCCTGCCCCCCGGTCGATACCGATGGGCCGCAGCAGGCCGAATGCCCAGCCGAATACCGGCAGCCACAATAGCTCGCGCTTAACCACCCAGGTCTGCGGATAGAACAGCCGAACCAGCGCCACCGTCTCCCAGGCGCTCTGATGTTTGGCCATGACCACGCCGGGCTCCGACGGGATGTTCTCCCGCCCTTCGATCTCCTCGGTGATACCCGCGCTGATGCGCAGCCACACGCGCAGCCACCAGCACCAGCGACTGATGAACCAGTAGCGCCAGCGGAACGGGAGCACCGCCGTGAACAGGCTGAGCAGGCCCCAGAGCACCACCGAGATCACCACGCCACTGCGGAAGATGATCCCCTGAAGGAGGCGGGGAGTGGCCGTTTGATCCGTCATGTGCCGTCACCCGAGGCAATGATCGCCTCCGCTGCCGATGCCAGGTCGTCGAAGACCGGGGCATCGCCGGCCGTGCCCGCGGCGAGTGTCGCCTCGCCCTTGCCCGTACGCACCAGTAGGGGGCGGGCGTCTGCCGCGCGCGCCGCGTCCAGGTCCCGGGCGCTGTCGCCGACGAGGTGAGCCCCGGCGACCGGCCGGCCGAGGCGGCGCGCGACCTGGTGGAGGAGCCCCGGCGCGGGCTTGCGGCAGTCGCAGCCGTCATCCGGGCCGTGGGGGCAGACGAAGATGCCGCGGAGGTCCCCGCCGGCGGTCCGGATCGCCTCCAGCATGCGCGCGTGTATCGCCTCCAGATCCGCCGGCGTGATCAGTCCCCGCGCCACCCCGGACTGATTGGTGCAGACCACCACATCGAACCCGCAGCGGTTGAGCCGGGCTATCGCCTCCAGGCTGCCAGGCAGTGGCTGCCACTGTGCCGCCGTGCGGATGAAGGCCTCGGAGTCGGCGTTGATCACGCCGTCCCGGTCGAGGATCACGAGGTTGGTCACCGTCACGCGCTCCCCGGCAGCTGCGAGACGTCGGCGACGCGGAGGAACGAACCGGACAGCCGGTCCAGCAGTGCGAGGCGGTTGCGGCGTACCGCCTCGTCGTCCGCCATCACCATGACGTGCTCGAAGAACCGGTTGACCGGTCCGTTCAGCCCGGCCAGGTGTTCGAGCGCGGCGGCATAGTCCCCCGCCGCCACCTGCCGCGTGACCACCGTCTCCGCTTCCGCCACGGCCTCGTCCAGCGCCCGTTCCTCGGCCTGTTCGAAGCGGGCCGGATCCGGTGCCGGCAGGGCCCCGTCCGCTTCGCCGGACTTGCGCAGGATGTTGCGGATGCGCTTGTTCGCCTCGGCGAGGCTCGCCGCCTCCGGACGGGCGAGAAATGCCTGACAGGCACGCAGGCGGCGGTCGAAATCGGGGATCCCGGCGGTGGCGTCGGCGCCCCCGGCAACGGCACGCACCGCGGCGAAGACCTCAGCCGGCACGCCGTCGTCGAGGTAGTGCGCCCGCAGCCGTTCCAGGCAGAAATCGATCACTGGTGTTACCTGGGCGTCGCCGTCGAGGCCGCCGGGCAGGTTGTCCGCCGCGGCCGCGAAGACCGCGTGCAACGGCACGTCGTGATTGCCCTCGAGCAGCGAGCGCACCAGGCCGAGCGCGGCACGGCGCAGCCCGAATGGGTCCTTGGCGCCGGTGGGTGCCTTGCCCACCGCGAAGATCCCGACCAGCGTGTCCGCGCGCTCGCACACGGCGAGCAGGCGACCGAGCGCGGAGGCGGCCACCGCATCGCCCGCAGCCCGGGGCTGGTAGACCTCGTCCAGGGCATCGGCGACCGGTGCCGGCTCGCCGTCCTCCCGGGCGTAGTAGCGCCCCATCACGCCCTGGAGCTCGGGGAACTCGTCGACCATCTCGGTGAGGAGATCCGTCTTCGCCAGCCAGGCGGCGCGCTCGGCCTGCGCCGCGTCCGCGCCGAAGGCCGGGGCGAAACGCCGTGCCAGGGCGGCGACGCGGGCGCTCTTGTCATAGAGCGTGCCCAGCGCCTTCTGGAAGACCACGGCGCCGAGGTCGTCCACCCGCTCCGCCAGCGGCGTGCGCCGGTCCTGGTCCCAGAAGAACGCCGCGTCCGCGAGCCGTGGCCGGATCACGCGCTCGTTGCCGGCGACCACCGCGGACGGATCCCGGCTGTCGATGTTGGCCACGGCGATGAAGCGCGGCAGCAGCCGGCCGTCCCCGCCACGGACCGGGAAGTACTTCTGATGCCCCTCCATGCTGGAGACCAGGGCCTCCTCGGGCACCCGCAGGAACGCCTCGTCGAAGCTGCCTGCCAGCGCGACGGGCCATTCCACCAGGGCCGCGACCTCCTCGAGCAGGTCCTCGCGTACCTCGGCGGTGCCGCCGATCCCCCGCGCGGCGGCCTCGACCTGCTCACGGATGTACTCGCGGCGCGCGTCGAAGTCCGCGATCACGTAGCCCGGGTCACGCAGGCGCTCGGCGTAGTTCGCCGCGGTCACCGGGATGGCTGCCGGATGATGGAAGCGGTGGCCGCGGCTCTCGCCACCGCTGGCGAGCTCCAGCACCTCCACCGGCACCACCGTGTCGCCGAGGCGAACCACCAGCCAGTGCACCGGCCGTACGAAGGCCGCGTCGCTGTCGCCCCAGCGCATGCGCTTGGGGATGGGCAGCCGGGCCAGGGCCTGGTCGATGACCTCCGGCAGCAGCGCCGCGGTCTCGCGGCCCGGCTCGATGCCGCGGTAGCCCAGGCGCTCGCCCTTGTCGGTCTCCATGCGCTCGAGCGCCTCCACCGCCACGCCGCAGGAGCGCGCGAAACCCTCCGCCGCCTTGGTGGGATTGCCGTCGGCATCGAAGGCCGCGGCGACCGCGGGACCGGCGCGCTCGATGGTGCGGTCCGGCTGACGTGTGGCCACCGACTCGAGCGTCACCGCCAGCCGGCGCGGGGTCGCGTAGGCGTGGTGTGCACCATGCCCGACGCCCGCCTGGTCCAGCCCCGCCGTGATCTCGTCGGCAAAGCGGGTCATCAGCTCGTGCAGGGCCGTCGGCGGGAGCTCCTCGGTGCCGAGCTCGATGAGCAGGTCCTCTCGCGCGTCAGTCATGCGGAACGATCCTCTGCGGTGTTCGACAGCGGGAAGCCGAGCGCCTCCCGGGTGGCGTAATAGCCCTCGGCGACAGCGCGGGCGAGCGCGCGTACGCGCAGGATGTAGGCTTGGCGCTCGGTGACCGAAATGGCGTGGCGCGCGTCCAGCAGGTTGAACGTATGCGACGCCTTCAGTGCCTGCTCGTAGGCCGGCAGCGGCAGTCCCGCCTCGACCAGACGCTGGCTTTCGCGCTCGCAGGTGTCGAACCAGTGGAACAGGCTCGCGACGTCCGCGTGCTCGAAGTTGTACGCTGACTGCTCGCGCTCGTTCTGCAGGAACACGTCACCGTAGGTCACCGTGCCCGCGGGCCCCTCGGTCCAGATCAGGTCGTAGACGCTGGCCTTGTCCTGGAGGTACATGGCGATGCGTTCCAGCCCGTAGGTGATCTCCCCGGTCACCGGTCGGCAGTCCAGTCCGCCCGCCTGCTGGAAATAGGTGAACTGGGTGATCTCCATGCCGTTGAGCCAGACCTCCCAGCCCAGGCCCCAGGCGCCGAGGGTGGGGGACTCCCAGTTGTCCTCGACGAAGCGGATGTCGTGCACCAGCGGATCAACGCCGAGGGCCTTCAGCGAGCCCAGGTACTGCTCCTGGATGTCCGCCGGCGAGGGCTTGAGCACCACCTGGAACTGGTAGTAATGCTGCAGCCGGTTCGGGTTCTCGCCGTAGCGGCCGTCGGTCGGCCGGCGGGAGGGCTGGACGTAGGCGGCGTTCCAGGGCTCCGGGCCGATCGAGCGCAGGAAGGTCGCCGGGTGGAACGTACCCGCGCCCACCTCCATGTCCAGCGGCTGGAGCACGACGCAGCCGCGTTCCGCCCAGTAGCGCTGGAGTTCCAGGATGAGCTGCTGAAAGGTGATCATTGCGTTGCCGTCCGACTCCGTACGGTGGATGGCCCCGGCGGGGGCCGGGAGAAAATCGCAGAGTATACCGCGGGCTGCGACAGACGGGACAGTGGCGTACGATTGCCGGGACGGGCGCCCCGTGGCCGGTTATGCACCTTTATTGGGCGCACCTGATGGGTGCGTGCCTTATTTTGGTGCAATAGCGTCGATGGCGATCTGCTCTACCCGTCCGCGAACCGCGCCGGAATGCCCTGACTCCGTGGTGGAGCCCTCTGGCATGATTTCTGCTAACTTCACCGCGGGTAAACGTATGCACCATGGAGGCAAGACTATGTCCCGCACCGCCGAGGACGTCCTCAAGCTGATCGAAGACAACGATATCAAGTTCGTCGATCTCCGCTTCACCGACTCGAAGGGCAAGCAGCAGCACGTCACCGTGCCTGCGCACACCATCGAGGAGGATACCTTCGAGTCCGGCAAGATGTTCGACGGCTCCTCCATCTCCGGCTGGAAGGGCATCAACGAGTCCGACATGATCATGCTGCCGGACCCGGAGACCGCGGTGGTCGACCCCTTCTACGAGGAGCCGACGCTCAACCTGGTCTGCGACATCATCGAGCCCAGCACCATGCAGGGCTACGAGCGCGACCCGCGCTCCATCGCCCGTCGCGCCGAGGCCTATCTCCAGTCCACCGGCGTCGGCGACGTGGCCATGTTCGGCCCGGAGAACGAGTTCTTCGTTTTCGACGATGTGCGCTGGGGCGCGGACATGAGCGGCAACTTCTACAAGGTCGACTCCATGGAGGCCCAGTGGAACTCCGAGCGTGTCTATGCTGACGGCAACATGGGCCACCGTCCGGGTGTGAAGGGCGGCTACTTCCCGGTGCCGCCGGTGGACAGCCTCCACGACATGCGTTCGGCCATGTGCCTCGCCCTCGAGGAGATGGGCCAGACCACCGAGGTGCACCACCACGAGGTGGCGACCGCCGGGCAGTGCGAGATCGGCAGCAAGTTCAACACCCTGGTGAAGAAGGCGGACGAGGTCCAGACCCTGAAGTACGTGGTGCACAACGTCGCCCACGCCTTCGGCAAGACCGCCACCTTCATGCCCAAGCCGCTGGTCGGCGATAATGGCAACGGCATGCACGTCCACCAGTCGATCGCCAAGACCGGTGAGGCCCTGTTCGCCGGCGACCAGTACGGTGGCCTCTCCGAGACCGCGCTGTACTACATCGGCGGCATCATCAAGCATGCCAAGGCGATCAACGCCTTCGCCAACGCCTCGACCAACAGTTACAAGCGCCTGGTCCCGGGCTTCGAGGCGCCGGTGCTGCTGGCGTATTCGGCGCGTAACCGCTCCGCGTCCGTGCGCATCCCGTGGGTCTCGAACCCCAAGGCGCGGCGTGTGGAGATCCGCTTCCCGGACAGCACCGCCAACCCGTACCTCGCCTTCGCGGCGATGCTCATGGCCGGCCTCGACGGGATCGAGAACAAGATCCACCCCGGCGACGCCATGGACAAGGACCTCTACGACCTGCCCCCCGAGGAGGAGGCCGAGATCCCGAAGGTGGCGTTCTCCTTCGAGGAGGCGCTGGACGCGCTCGACAAGGACCGCGCGTTCCTCACCAAGGGCGGCGTGTTCACCGACGACGCCATCGACGGCTACCTCGAGCTCAAGGGCGAGGAGGTCCAGCAGCTGCGCATGACCACGCACCCGGTGGAGTTCGATCTCTACTACAGCGTGTAACCGCGACTGCCCGAGCGGCGGGCCGTCCCTGCGGCCCGCCGCTGTCCCGCCGGACGCCGCCGTGGGTGGCGCGCCGGGGGCCAAAGCCGCTACATTGGCGCCATGAGCGTACCAACCGTCTCCCGCCTGACCGTTCTCTGTCTGTTCGCCATCCTCGTGGCGGCGGTCGCGGCGCCTGCCGCAGCCGACGTCTATCGCTGGGTGGACGACCAGGGCCAGGTCCATTTCAGCGACGAGCCCCACGACGGTGCCGAGCCCGTCGACGTCGGCGAGCCCACGGTTGTCGATTCGCTGCCAGCCCCCCAGGGGACGGGTCCGAAGGACGACGCGGACCGCGGCGGGGACGACAGCGATTCCGGCACGGGTGACGGCGCGGCGGCACAGACACAATGGCGCATTGCCATCGCCGCCCCGTCGGACGAGGCCACCGTGCGGGACAACCAGGGCAAGCTCCAGCTCGTGCTCGACGTACGTCCCCGTCTCTCCGAGGATCAGCGGATCCTGATCCTGGTCGACGGCAGTCCCTACCGGCAGGGGCCGTTCACCGTCACCGATATCACCCTTTCCGGGCTCGACCGGGGCGCCCACGAGCTCCAGGCGCTGCTCCGCGACGACAGCGGGCGCGTGCTCGCACGCAGCGCGACGGTCACCGTCTACCTGCACCAGGCCTCCCGGCTGTTCCGTAACCGCTGAGCGGTGCGCCTTATTCGGGGGCACTGCCCTTGAATACCCCATCGGGGCGCACCATTATAGTGCATACACCCACCGCCTGTGCGCCCTGCCCCCCGCTATGCATGCGTCTGCGCCGGTCGGCGCGGTTTTTGCTATCCCCTTCCATGGACCCGTATCGGGGCAGACAGGGACATGCATGGAGATCAAAGTGGCGCAGGAGCCCATCGTCGAGTACCTCACCACGGCCATCGTGGTGCTCGATGCCGGCAATCGCATCGTTGACATCAATCCGGCGGCTGAAAGCCTGCTGCGTATCAGTGCACGCCAGATCCGCGGGATGGGCGTGGACGAGGCGCTGCCCGGGCTGAACGGCATCGCCGAGGCCCTCTCCCGGGCCCGTGAGCGCGGCACCAGCTTCACGGACCGCGAGCACCAGATCGCGCTCGCCGGTGAGCTGGTGACCCTGGACTGTTCCGTGACCCCGCTGCCCGACGGCGGCTTGCTGCTGGAGCTCGCCCAGCTCGACCGCCACCTGCGCATCAGCCGCGAGCATCAGCTGATCTCCCAGAACCGGGCGATCCGCGAGCTGATCCGGGGGCTCGCCCACGAGATCAAGAATCCGCTCGGCGGCCTGCGCGGCGCCGCCCAGCTGCTCCGGCGCCAGCTCGACGACGACGCACTGCGCGAGTACACGGACGTCATCATCAGTGAGGCCGATCGCCTGCGCGGCCTGGTCGACGGCCTGCTCGGACCCAATACCCAGGCCCAGCGCAGCCCGGTGAACATCCACGAGATCCTCGAGCGTGTGCGTCACCTCGCCAGTGCCGAGGCGCCGGAGGGCGTGACCTTCGTGCGCGACTACGACCCGTCAATCCCGCCGCTGGACGCCGCCCGCGACCAGCTCCTGCAGGCGCTGCTCAACCTGGTGCGCAACGCGCTCCAGGCGGTCGGCGACCACGGCCAGATCACCCTGCGCACCCGCACCCAGCGGCGCTTCACCATCGGTGATGTCCCCCATCGGCTGGTGGTGCGCGTGGACATTATCGACAACGGTCCGGGCATCCCCCCGGACCTCATCGAGCGCATCTTCTACCCCATGATCACTTCCCGGCCCGAGGGGACCGGGATCGGTCTGCCCATCGCCCAGAACCTGGTGGCCCAGCACGGCGGGCTCATCGAGTGCTCCAGCGTGCCCGGGCGCACCGAGTTCACCGTATGGCTGCCCCTGGAGGACGCCGAATGAGTGCCGCCGAACGCATCTGGATCGCCGACGACGATCGCTCCATACGCTGGGTCCTCGCCCGTGCGCTGGAGGCCGACGGCCTCGCCGCGGAGGGCTATGCCAGCGCCGAGGAGGTCCTCGCCGCGCTCGAGCACCGTCGCCCGGACGTGATCGTCACCGACATCCGGATGCCCGGCATGGATGGCCTGGCACTGCTGGAGCGCCTGCGCGGCGTCGCCCCCGAGGTGCCCGTGATCGTGATCACCGCGCACAGCGACCTGGACGCCGCGGTCTCCTCGTACGAGGGCGGGGCCTTCGAGTACCTGCCCAAGCCCTTCGACGTCGAGGAGGCGGTGGAGCTCGTCCGCCGCGCCCTCGCCGCCGCCCGCGAACGTGCCCCGAGGGCGGACGACGCCGGGCCGGTGCCGGAGATTATCGGCGAGGCGCCGGCGATGCAGGAGGTCTTCCGCGCCATCGGCCGGCTGTCGCGCTCGCATATCACGGTCCTCATCAACGGCGAGTCCGGGACCGGCAAGGAGCTGGTCGCCCGCGCCCTGCACCGGCACAGCCCGCGCGCGGACAAGCCCTTTATCGCCCTGAACATGGCCGCCATCCCCCGCGACCTCATGGAGTCCGAGCTCTTCGGTCACGAGCGCGGCGCCTTCACCGGTGCCCACCAGCAGCGCCGCGGGCGCTTCGAGCAGGCGGACGGGGGCACGCTGTTCCTCGACGAGATCGGCGACATGCCCGCCGAGCTGCAGACGCGGCTGCTGCGGGTCCTCGCCGACGGCGAGTTCTACCGTGTGGGTGCCCACACCCCCATGCACGTGGACGTGCGCATCATCGCCGCGACCCACCAGAACCTGGAGCGCCTGGTCGAACAGGGGCGATTCCGCGAAGACCTCTTCCATCGCCTCAACGTGATCCGGCTGCACGTGCCGGCGCTGCGCGAGCGCGCCGCCGACGTCCCCTCTCTCGCGCGTCATTTCCTCGCCCGCAGCGCGCGCGAGCTCAACGTCGAGCCCAAGGTCCTGACCCCCGCCGTCGAGCGGCGGCTCGCCGCTCTGCCCTGGCCCGGCAACGTGCGCGAGCTGGAGAACACCTGCCGCTGGCTGACCGTGATGGCCAGCGGCCGCGAGATCCATGAAGAGGACCTGCCCCGCGACCTCAACGAGGAGAGCGTGGCCGAGACCGCCGGCGGCCAGTACGGCAGCTGGGAGGAGGCGCTCACCGCTTGGGCCCGGACGGTGGCCACCGGCCCCGAGCCGGAGGCGCTCGCCCAGGCCCACGACCGCTTCGAGCAGGTCATGATCCGCGCCGCGCTGGAGCACACCGCCGGCCACCGCCAGGAGGCCGCACGGCTGCTGGGCTGGGGCCGCAATACCCTGACCCGCAAGATCAAGGAGCACGGCCTGGAACTCTAGGGAAACGCTGAGCCCCTTCCCGCGGTCGGGTCCCGGCGTCTGCGCGGCGTTTCGCCAACGGGGCCTACGGCATCCGGAAACGCACGCCCCCGTCGCCGTGCTCGGCCACGTAGGTGGTCAGTGTCCGGGCGTCCTCGTCCGGCCGGTGATGATTGAGCAGGTATTCCGCGAAGGGCACCTCGATCTGATGGCGGACAGCCCGCCGCAGGGAACGGGCGCCGAACTGGCGGTCGAATCCCGCGCGGGCGACATGGCTCAGTACTGCCGGCCGTGCCTCCAGACGGCAGCGATGCTTGAGCAGCCGGCGGTTGAGTCGCTCGACCTCGAGTGCCACCAGCCGTTCCACCAGCTCCGGTTCGATCCAGTTGAACACCGTGATGTTGTCGATCCGGTTGACGAACTCCGGGGTGAAGGCCCGCAGGAGCTTGTCGCGGACGATCTCCTCCACCCGACGATGCCGGCGCCGTGTGCTCGAAGGCAGCCAGCGCCGCAATCCACTCTGCCGGCGCTGCTCGTCGCGCTGTATCTCCCGGGCCCCCAGGTTGCTGGTCATGAATACCAGGGCGTTACGGAAGCTGTAGGTCCGCTCGCCGGAGGCGACCGTGAGCAGGCCGTTGTCGAATACGTTGAGCAACGCCTGGAGCACCTCGGGGCTGGCCTTCTCCAGCTCGTCGAAAAGCACGATCCCCGGGCGGCCGTGGTCGCCCTCGAGACGGTCCTGATCCAGCAGCGTGTTGCCCTCCTTGGCCCCGACGTAACCGGGAGGGGCGCCGGTGAGGGCCGCCGCGTAGTGCTCCTGGGAGAGCGTGTTCATGTCGACCCGGCAGAACGCGTCGGCATCGCCGTGCAGGGAGCGCGCCAGCGACCGGACCACCTCCGTCTTGCCCACCCCGGTCGGGCCGAGGAACAGCGCGGTGAACAGCGGCCGGCGGGGGTCGGTTATGTCGGCGCGTACCACCTTTAGGATGTCCTCCACCGCGCGCAGGGCGTCGTCCTGGCCGATGATCTCGTTCTGGAGGGTGCCCATGACCGTGTCGACGTCGAAACGGAAGCGGCTCTCCAGCGTGGACTGACTCGCCAGGTGCGCCTGTACGACGTCCTCGCCGGCGGCGTTCTCCGCTTTCAGCGCGCTGCGCTGGGCCTGTTCCCGGTGGCTGTTCTCCAGCATGTCATTGATGAACGGCATGCGCGGGGCTCCTGGTGCCTGCGGGATTACGGTTCCCGGCCCGCAGGCCGGGAACACGCGGGGGTGGCCTCGTCAGGCCTCCTTTTCCTCGGCGTCGTAGGGGATACTGCCGACCGGGCACTGGGCGACGCCGGCCTTGCGCCGGGTGATCGCCTCGACGTCCTCGCGGGCCTTCTCGGCGTCCTTAACCCAGGTCCGGTAGAACTCGAAGGGACAGTCCGCGACGCCCCTGTCCCCGTCACCCGAGGCGTGCATCCCGGTGTAGCCGCGGTGCAGGATCTTGAACAGGTGGTTCTGGGACTGGTCGTTCGCGCGCGCATCGCGGATCTCGGACACCGAGAGCTGGGCGTACTGGATGCCCATCTCCTCCTCGCCGCATTCGCCGAGTGAACGGCCGTCGAAACCGATGATCGCGGAATGGCCGAAGTAGCTGTAGACCCCGTCGAAGCCGCTGGCGTTGGACACCGCGACGTAGGAGTTGTTGGCCCAGGCCATGGTCTTGGACATCATCACCTGCTGCTCCTTCGCCGGGTACATGTAGCCCTGGCAGCGGACGATGAGCTCGGCGCCCTTCATGGCGCAGTCGCGCCAGATCTCCGGGTAGTTGCCGTCGTCGCAGATGATCAGGCTGACCTTCAGGCCCTTGGGACCCTCGCTGACGAAGGTCTGGCCGCCGGGGTACCAGCCCTCGATCGGGCACCAGGGGATGACCTTGCGGTACTTCTGGACAATCTCGCCCTTGTTGTCCATGAGGATCAGGGTGTTGTACGGGTTCTTCTTCGGATGCTCCTCATGGCGCTCGCCGGTGAGCGAGAACACCCCCCAGGTATTGGCCTTGCGGCAGGCCCTGGCGAAGATCTCGGTCTCCTCGCCGGGGACGCTGCTCGCCGTGTCCATCATCTCCTTCGGGTCGTACATGATCCCGTGGGTGCTGTATTCCGGGAAGATCACCAGGTCCATGCCGGGCAGGCCCTGCTTCATGCCGACGACCATATCGGCGATCTTCTCGGCGTTCTCCAGGACCTCGGCCCGGGTGTGCAGCCGCGGCATCTTGTAGTTGACGACCGCGACCCCGACCGTGTCCTTACTGCTGGAAATGTCACCGTGACGCATGTTGTCACTCCTCTCTCTTGGTGCGCTTGGAGGCGATTGGGCACGTCGGCCCGTTCGTTTTCCGCCGTGTCCGGGCGGTTCAGAAGGTGAGATACCGTTCCGCGACCTCGTCGGTGAGCTCCTCGCCGTGGCCCGCCACGGCCACACGGCCCTTGTCGAGGACGATGAAGTGGTCCGAGGCCCTGCGTGCGAAGGGGATGTTCTGATCGACCAGCACGACGGTGATGCCGAACTCCCGGTTGAGCCGCAGCAGTACCTGCTCGATCTCATGGACGATGTTCGGCTGGATACCCTCGGTGGGCTCGTCGAGGAGGAGGACCCTGGGGTCCATGGCCAGTGCCCGCGCGATCGCGAGCTGCTGTTGCTGCCCGCCGGACAGGTCGCCGCCGCGGCGGTCGAGGAATTCGCGGAGCACGGGGAACAGCTCCAGGATGTGTCCGGGGAGGTCCCGGCGCCCGTCCCTGCGGGTGTAGGTCCCCATGACGATGTTCTCGCGCACGCTGAAGCGCGGGATCACCTCGCGGCCCTGGGGGATATAGCCGATGCCGCGGCGCGCCCGTTCGTGAGTGGGCAGCCGGCTAAGGTCCTCGCCGCGGAACGACAGCCGCCCGGAGATGCCGTCGGTCAGCCCCATGACGGTGCGCAACAGCGTGGTCTTGCCCACGCCGTTGCGGCCGAGCACGCTCACGAAGCTCCCCTCGGGAACCGTGAAGCTCACGTCCTGGACGATCGGACTCTTGCCGTAATAGGAATACAGGGCCTGCGCCTCAAGCATCGTCGCCTCCGTTTGCCAGGTACGCCTCGCGCACGGCGGGGTCGTTCTCCACATCGGCGATGCTGCCCTCGGCGAGCAGCGTCCCCATGTCCATGACCGTCACCGTCTCGGCGATCTCGCGCACGAACCCCATGTCGTGCTCAACGACGATCATCGTGTGACTGCCCTTCAGGGCGTTGAATATGCCCGCGGTCTTGTGGGTCTCCTGTATGGTCATCCCGGCAGTGGGCTCGTCGAAGAGGATCAGCCGGCTGTCCTGCATCAGCAGCATGGCGATCTCCAGCCACTGGGTCTGGCCGTGGGATAGGTTGCCGGCGCGCGTGTGCAGCTCGCCGGTCAGCTCCACGAGTTCGAGGACCTCCGCCATGCGGCCGCGCACCCGTGAGCGGAACACACCCAGTGCGCTAAGTACGCCGGGGTGCTGGGACCGGGCCACCTCGAGGTTTTCGCAGACCGTTAGATCCCTGAAGACTGCCGGTGTCTGGAACTTGCGGCCGATGCCGCAGCGGGCACGCTGGTATTCCTTCAGGCCGGTGATGTCGCGGTCATCGAAGACTACCCGGCCCGCGGTTGGCAGTGTCTTGCCGCAGATCAGATCGAGCGTGGTCGACTTCCCCGCGCCGTTCGGGCCGAGCAGGCAGCGCAGCTCGCCGAACTTCAGGGACAGGTTCAGGCCGTCCACGGCGCGAAGCCCGCCGAAATGCACGCCCAGTTCCTTAAGTTCGAGATGCGCCATGACTACTGCCCCCCCTGCTCGCCGGCCCGGGCCGGCACGGCGCCGGTGCCTGTCGGGAGCGCCTTGGCCGTGCTGTTGCGGTGACGGCGCAGCCGCTCGTGGAGCCTGGTGGCAATTCTGCGGAATACGCCGAACAGGCCGTCGGGCATGAACAGCACGACGAGAATGAACGTGACGCCGAGGAACAGCGTCCAGCCCTCGACGAAGAGGTCCGAGAGCCGTCCCTCGAGGATGTTGACCACTATCCCGCCGAGCGCCGCCGCGACCAGGGAGTTACGGCCGCCGACCGCACACCAGATGACGATCGCGAGGCTGAACGGCACCCCCATGTAGGTTGGTGAGGCGAACTCCAGCACCAGGACGTAGAGCATTCCCGCCCAGCCGGCGATCATCGCGGAAATGCAGAACACCACCGTCTCGAAGCTCGAGACGTGGTAGCCGAAGAACCGCACCCGGTCCGGGTTCTCTTTGATCGCGCGCAGGATGAGTCCGACCTTGCTGCGCGTCAGTGCCACACACGCCGCCGTCGCGACGAGCAGGCACCCGGCCACGAAGTAGTAGAAGGCGGTGCTGTAGGGGTCCGCGGTCCAGCCCGCGAGCACCAGCGGCGCCAGCCCCGTCAGGCCGTTCTGGCCGCCCGTGTACATCTGGTACTCGACGAACACGAGCTGGATGGCGACCAGCAGTGCGAGGGTGATGATCGCCACGAACACCCCGGTGATGCGGCCGCGGAACATGAACGTGCCGATCACGCCCGCGACCGCCGCCGGGAGCAGAACGCCGGCGAGCAACGTTACCGTCAGGGAGTGGAAGGGGACCCAGAACCACGGCAGTGTCTCGACGTTGGTCCAGCCCATGAAGTCGGGAAGGCCGCCCGGGTTCGCCGCGCTCGCCCCGAGCTTGAGATGCATCGCCATGATGTAGGCGCCGATGCCGAAGGTCGCCGCCTGCCCGAGGTTGAGGATCCCCGCGTAGCCCCAGGACAGCGCCAGCGCCATGGCCACCATGCCGAGAGCGAGGTAGCGCGCAAAGGTGTTGAGCTCGAATCCGTCGAAGGACAGGTACCAGGGCACGGCGAGCAGCACCAGTGCGGCGAACAGTGCGTATCCGACGCAGTCGAAGCGGAAATTCTGGTTCATAGCGTGGCTCCCCTATCGCCGGATCCGGTCGGCGAACAGGCCCTGGGGCCAGAACCGGATAAGAACGATGATGGCCATCAGCACGGCGACCCGGCCGATGGTGTCGTTGAGCAGGAACGAGAACAGCGCGGTCGCCTCGCCCACGAGCCCGGAGGCCGCCGCCGTGCCCAGCAGGCTGCCCACCCCGCCGACGATCACCACCAGGAAGGCGTCCACCACGAGATTGGTGCCCATGCCGGGGGTGACACTGGCGAGCGGTGTGATGAGGGCGCCGGCGATGCCCGCGAGTCCGGCGCCGTATGCGAACGTCAGCGCATACACGCGCTCGGTCCGTATGCCGTAGCACTCGGAGATCTCGCGGTTCTGGATGACCGCGCGCAGCTTGGTCCCGAACTCGGTGCGCGTCATTAGATACCAGGTGGCAACGAGCACGGCTACCGAGAAGAAAAGAAGAAAAATCCGGTAGTTGGACATGTATACGTCGGCGATCCGCAGATTGCCGTCCAGCATCGCGGGGCGCTCGACGTAGCGGGAGTCGGGACCCGCGATCATGCGCACGAGCTGCTGGAGCACGATACCGACGCCCCAGGTGGCGAGGATGGTGTCCAGCGGCCGGTGATACAGCCAGCGGACCAGGCCGCGTTCGATGGCCAGCCCCAGCAGTGCGAAGAATACGAATACCAGGGGCAGCCCGAGAAACAGCCCAATACCCAGAAAGCTCTGCAGGAACCAGGCGGCATAGGCGCCGAGCATCACGAACTCGCCGTGGGCGAGATTGATGACCCCCATCGCGCCGTAGATGATCGCCAGGCCCAGGGCGACCAGCAGCAGAATGGAGGCGGTGCTCAAACCGGTGAAGGCCTGATTGAAGAATACGTCCATAGTCCGATTCCCCGGTCGGGAGGCGGGCGCCACCGGCGCCCGCCCGTCCGGCCATTAGCCCTTGACGAGGCCCTCCGCGGTGCACGACTGGCCGTCGTAGGCCCAGTACGGCTCCGGGGCCACACGCGTGTCCGACTCGACCAGGACCCGGGCCTGACCGTCGCTCTGCCACTGCCCGATCTTCGGCCACAGGTGGGTGTGGAGATTGGGATCGATCTCGATCTCGCCCTGGGGGGCCGTGGTTCGCAGGCCCACCGCCGCGTCGCGGATACTGATCGGGTCGATGTCGCTCCTGGCGAGCTGCTCGACCGCCGCCTTGAACTGGTAGACCTGGAAGTAGGCGGCCTCGCTGACGAAGTGCGTGACCTGGTCGCTGCCGTAGCGTTTGAGATAGGCCTCGACGAAACGCTCGTTCGCGGCGGACTGGTGGGCCATGAAGTACGGTGCCGAGGAGAAATTCCCTGCGGCCGCCTCGCCGCCCATCGCCTTGACCTCGATCTCCGAGCGCGTGAGGCTCGCCACCGGCATCTCCCCCGGGTCGAAGCCCGCGGCGTGGAGCTGGCGCTGGAAGGCCACGTCGGAATCGCCGACCAGGGTGCAGAAGATCACGTCCGGCTCTTCGCGCCGGATCCGGTTGATCGCGGATCCGAAGTCCGAATGGCCCAGCGGCACGTACTCCTCGTTGGCGACCTCGCCGCCGAGGCGGTCCAGGAGGATCTTGCAGACGTTGTTCTCCTCCCGGGGATAGACGTAGTTGTTACCGATGAGATAGAAGCGCTTGCCGAATTTCTCGGCGAGCCAGGGCACGAATTCCTGCTGCTGCTGGTTGGGCACGGCGCCGCCGTACATGACGTTGCGCGAGCATTCTCGGCCCTCGTAGAGGGTCGGGTACCAGTAGAGGTTGTTGCGTTGCTCGACCACCGGGAGTACCGCCTGGCGGCTCGCCGAGGTGTAGGAGCCGAACACACTCACGCACTTGTCCCGTATCACCAGGCGCCGTACGCGGTCGGCGAATGTGGCCGGGTCGGAGGCGGGATCCTCCACGTAGGGCCGCAGTTTCATGCCGTTGACGCCGCCGTTGGCGTTGATCTCCTCGATCGCGAGCATGCACGCGTCGTGCAGCGTGCTCTCGACCACGGCGACCGGACCGGTCAGGGAGAAGAGCACGCCTACGGGGATCTCACCGTTGGCCGCGTGTGCCATGCCTTCGCCCTTGATCCAGATCCCGGGGAAGCCGGCGGCGCCGGCCGCACCGGCGGCGGCCACGCCCTTTAGGAAATTTCGTCGTTTCATTTCGGTACTCCCGGTTTTTCGTCCTGCGCGTATCCCGATCCAGCGGGAATGGCGGGCACAAAAAAAGCCCCTTGATCGGCAATTAACGAATGCCGGTATCAAGGGGCCGCGTTGCCCGTCTGGAGGCCGTCCCATCTGCATTGATGGGTCGGTTACAGTTACTTAAAGCACAAGGAGTGTGGTTTCGCAACCCCTTGTTGTGTATGAATTAAATTTCTTTTTTGGAGAAATTATGGCAATAGGATACCGCCGGGGATTTCGCCCCGTGAAAAAATCAACCGATTCCCGATTCCATGAAAAAGGCCTTCTCTGGCCGACATCTGGACGGCGCCGTTGCCGTCCCCGCATGATCAAGACTTGCGAATTGATCACCCGCGGTTCGATGTCATTGCCCGGTGGTCCGCTCCCCAGGCCGTACAGGGATATATCGTTTAATCAGTTTTTAGATCGTGTATTGCGAATTTCCGCAATAATCGACCCTCCCCGGCGAATGGCCGTGACGTTCATGGAAATCGTGACCGTTTCATACGCATTCCATATCCGTTTTCCGGTGACCATTTTGTTCCGGTGCCGCCGGTAAGCGGTCAGCGGGTCTTGTCCAGGTCCACCGTCTTGGCGCTGATATTGCCCAGGATGCCGTCCGCGTTGATGATCGCCTGGGCGATCTCCACCGTGGTCGCACGCTTGGCCATCGCCTGGCTCCGGATGATCGAGTACGCCTCGTCCTCCGGGATCTGGTGAAGCCGCATCAGGATGAATTTTGCCTGGCTCACGGTTTGGGTGTTCTTGACCTTCGCCTTGAGCTTGCTCAGCGCGCGTTGTGAGCGCCGGAAGTCGTCCCAGATCCGGCGCGCGAGCACCATGCTGCTAAGCACGCCCGAGGGCCGTAATGGCTTTGTCAGTACCGCGTCAGCGCGCATCTCCAGCAGGGCCTCGAGGACCGAGGGGTTCTCGTAGCTCACCACCCCGATCACGGTGGGGCGGTGTTCAACATCCTTGTCCACCAGCTGGCGCAGGGCCCGTGACGGGGATTCGGTCACCTCGATGAACACGAGATCCGCGTGCTCCGGCAACCGCTCGGGCAACGGCCATATCGCCTCGGCCTGGCACCCGATCCGCCGTACCTGCTGCAGCAGCTGCTCCGCGTGACTGTCCCGTGGGTGGAGTACGAGTACGCGCAGATTACGGATGCTCTTTATGATGTTGCTCGTTGCCATCAACTCCGCATCTTCGTTGCTGTCATGAGCGTCGGCGACGGCCCGGATGGGTGATGTCCACGCTCCAGTCGTTGAGCGCGGGGACCACGAGGTAAGGGTCTGGCTTGATCGCGCGCGGGAGCTCCCGCTCGACGACGTACTGGCCCGTCCGGTCCACGCGGGCGATGCGGGAGTGCAGGTAGGTGTGGTTGTTGTCGGGATCGATCTTCACGCGGCCCTGCGGCGCCTCGAATTCCGAGCCCCGCAGCACGTCGCGGAGCCGGTCGGTATCGGTACTCCCGGCCATGCGCAGCGCATTGGCGAACATGTGGACCTGGAAGTAGCTCGCCTCACCGCAGCTGGTCACGACCGTGTCGTCGCCGTAGCGTGCGCGGAAGCGCTTGAGGAAGGCACGGTTGGCCTCGGTTTCCAGGTTCTGGAAGTACGGTGCTGCGGTAATGTGGCCCGCCGCCGCCTCCGCCCCCATCGCCGCGACCTCGGACTCGCTGGTGGTCAGGCTGCCGATAGGCACGCTGGTCCCGTCGCCCGGGTAGGCGAGATAGGACTGGTAGAAGCGTACCGTGGCGTCGCCGACCACCGTGGAGAAGATCACGTCGGGGCGGAGGCGTTCGATCTCGGCGAGGATCGGCTGGAAGTCGTCCGCGCCCGCGTCGAGCTCGGTGTAGAACTCGCCGACCACCTCCCCCCCGGCCTGCCGGACGATGTTGCGCATCACCCGGTTGGACTCCCTGGGGTAGATGTAGTCCGAGCCCACGAAGCAGAAACGCTCACCGAAATTCTCCATCAGATAGCGGGCCAGGGGCACGCTGTTCTGGTTGGGGGCGGCGCCTCCGTAGATGACGTTGGGGGAGTACTCGAATCCCTCGTAGAGCGTCGGGTAGAAGAACAGGGCGTTGCGGCGCTCGACGACCGGCAGGACCTCCTTGCGCGATGACGAGGTGTAGCAGCCGATGATCACCTCGACGTCGTCCTCGGTGAACAGGCGCTCGGCCAGCTCGCCGTAGCGCTCCATCACGGAGCCCGGATCGTAGACGACCGGCTCGATTTCGCGGCCGTCGACACCGCCGGCCTCGTTGACCTCTTCGATCGCCAGTAACGTCGCCCGGAGCTGGGTTCGCTCAATGACGGCAGTCGTGCCTGTCTGCGAAAACAGGACCCCGAGCCGCCAGGGCTTCCCGGACTGGATATCCCTGCTCATTCCCTCGTGGTGCCTCCCAAAAAAAAAGCTCCCCGTCATCGACCGTCGCAGTGAACGGCCGTAGCAGACGAGGAGCTGCATTGCTCCGGATGCTGTGTCTTCGGTGCATTGCTGCCCGCCGTTGGGCATCGCACCGTTGACTGGAAGCTTGGCAAACAATTGTCATAAGTCAAGACGACGCCCTCTTGCACCGTGGCGGGGGGCGCATATCCTGAATGGATCGCTGAATCCGGGCTTTTTGCGGGAAGGTGCCATGCGCTGGACGACCCTCATCGACACTGACGAACTCCTCGCCGCCCCGGCGCGGGGCGACTGGGCCGTGGTGGACTGCCGCTTCGATCTCGCCGATCCGGAGGCCGGACGGCGGGCCTGGCAGCGGGCGCACATTCCCGGTGCCTTCCACGCCGACCTCGACCACGACCTCTCGGGGCCCGTGACCGGGAGTACCGGGCGTCATCCGCTGCCGGACCCGGATGCGCTGGTCGCCTGGCTCGAGCGTCACGGTATCGGCAACGAGACCCAGATCGTCGTCTATGACGACGGCCCCGGCGCCATGGCGGCCCGGTTCTGGTGGCTGATGCGCTGGCTCGGCCACGAGGCGGTAGCCGTGCTCGACGGCGGCCTCGCCGCCTGGCGCGACGCCGGCGGCGCGCTTACCGACGAGACCCCAGAGCCGTCCCACCGCAGCCGCTACCGCGCGCACCCGGGCTCCATGCCCGTGGTCGGTACCGAGACGCTGGCCGGCACCCTGGACGGGTTCTGCGTGGTCGACGCGCGCAGCCGCGAGCGTTATCGCGGTGACGCCGAGCCCATCGACCCGGTGGCCGGGCACGTGCCCGGGGCCCTGTCCCGTCCGGTCAGCGCCAATCTCGGCGACGACGGCCGGTTCCTGCCGGTCTCCGAGCTGCGCGGTCAGTGGAGCCAGATCCTCGACCGGGCGAGCGGCCGGCCGGTGGTGGCGATCTGCGGCTCCGGTGTCAGCGCCTGCCATCACGTGCTCGCCCTAGCTCACGCGGGCCTCGCGGAGGCCGCCCTCAATCCGGGCTCCTGGAGCGAGTGGATCCGCGATCCGAACCGGCCGGTCGCCACCGGGGAGGAGGCATGACGGCCGTGCGCGCCCGCCGGCACCTGGCCGCCGCCGCGGGCCTGGCCGCGGTGCTCGGCACCACCCCCGCGGTGGCCGCGGACCCGCTGTCCTTCTCCATGGACGTGGCCCACCAGCGCAGCGACCTCGACTACGATGACGGCCGCGAGATAGAGACCCGCGAGACCCGCGTCGGCGTCTCCCTGTGGGAGCCGCTGAGCGCCCACGTGGACGGTGGCCTGATCCTGGGCGTGAACCTGGTCACCCAGGACGGCGATCCGGCCACCGAGGGCGAGGACCTCACCGGCGGCTACGGCGGCCTGGCGGTCCGTGGCGAGTGGCCGCTGACGCGGACGCTGGCGGTTACCGGCGAGGCGGGCTGGCGCTACTACCGCGCGAGCGCGAGCCGTGATACCGGCGACATCACCCTCAGCCGTCACGAGGGCGATCTGCGTGCCGGGCTCGCCGCGGACCTCGATGCCGTCACCCTCTCCGGCGGCCTCCTCTACACGCTCACCGATGGCGAGCGCGAGATCGAGGACGTCGACACCCAGGGCTTCGATACCGACCACGCCGCCGGCGCCTACGCCGGGATATCGCTGGACACCGGCGGGGGCGGCCGGGTCGGCGTCGAGGCGGTTACCGGCCCCTGGAACGGCGTGCGGGTGGTATTCGCGCGGCGCTTCTTCTGAGTGCCGCTATTGCCCTGATCCGCGTGGGGCACCCGCCTCACCCGACCTTCGCCGTTACGGAACCCCGATGATCCACGTGATCCTCTACCAGCCGGAGATCCCGCCCAACACCGGCAATGTCATCCGGCTGTGCGCCAACACCGGGGCCCGGCTCCACCTGATCGAGCCCCTGGGCTTCACCCTGGAGGACGCCAAGCTCCGCCGTGCGGGCCTGGACTACCGCGAGTGGGCGAGCGTGCGCGTCCATGCCGATCTCGGCGCCTGCCTCGAGGCGCTGGGCTCGCCCCGCGTCTACGCCCTGTCCAGCCGGGCCGGGACGCGCTTCGACACCCCGGCGTTCGCCGCCGGCGACGCGCTGCTGTTCGGCCCGGAGACCCGCGGTCTGCCCGACGACGTCCTCGCCGGGCTGCCGCCGTCGCAGCGCCTGCGCCTGCCCATGGTGCCGGGCAACCGCAGCCTCAACCTGTCCAACGCCGTGGCGGTCACGGTCTTCGAGGCGTGGCGCCAACTCGGCTATGCTGGCGGGGAATAAACGATCCGAGACAACGAGAGTGTCCCCGTCATGAGCGCTGTAGAACCCCTGAGCTTCGGGCCGGTCGAGCCCGCCGTCGACGCGCTGCGCGAGCTGCTCGGCGAGCGCCTGTCCACCGCCACCGCCGTGCGCGAGCACCACGGTCACGACGAGTCCGGCTGGCCGGTGATGCCCCCGGATGCCGTGGCCTTTCCGCAGAGCACCGAGGAGGTCGCCGAGGTGGCCCGCATCTGCCACGCCCACCGTGTGCCGATCATCCCCTACGGCACCGGCACGGCGGTGGAGGGCCATGTGCAGGCCCTGCACGGCGGCGTCGCCGTCGACCTCTCCGGCATGAACCGGGTCCGGCGCGTGTCCACGGACGACATGGACGCCACCGTGGAGGCCGGCGTGACCCGCAAGCAGCTCAACGCGGAGCTGCGCGACACCGGGCTGTTCTTCCCCGTGGACCCGGGGGCGGACGCCTCCATCGGCGGCATGGTCTCCACCCGTGCCTCGGGCACCAATGCCGTGCGCTACGGCACCATGGCGGACAACCTGCTCTCGCTCACCGTGGTGCTGGTCGACGGCCGGGTCGTGCGCACCGGCGGGCGGGCGCGCAAGTCCTCCGCCGGCTACGACCTCACGCACCTGTTCACCGGCGCCGAGGGCACCCTCGGGCTGGTCACCGAGATCACCCTGCGACTGCACGGGCTCCCCGAGGCCACGTCCGCGGCGATCTGCGCCTTCCCCGACGAGGACGCGGCGGTGCGCACCGTGATCGAGACCATCCAGTGCGGCGTGCACATGGCGCGCATGGAGCTCATGGATGCGCTCCAGATGCGCGCGACCAACGCCTACAGCGGCCTGGACTACCCCGAGCGCCCGCACCTTTTCCTGGAGTTCCACGGCAGCGAGTCCGGGGTGCGCGAGCAGGCCGAGCTGGTCCAGGCCCTCGCCGCGGAGCACGGCGGTGCCGACTTCGCCTGGGCGGTCTACGAGGAGGACCGTTCCCGGCTGTGGCAGGCGCGTCACGACGCCTACCCCGCGGCGCTGCAGCTGCGGCCCGGCTGCCGGCCGCTGACCACGGACGTGTGCGTGCCGATCTCGCGGCTCGCCGAGTGCATCCGCGAGACCCGGCGGGACCTGGAGGCACTGCCGATGCCCTCGACCATCCTGGGCCACGTCGGCGACGGCAACTTCCACGTGATCATCCTCTGCGACCCGGACAGCGAGGACGAGCTCGCCCGCGCCAAGGCCGTCAACGAGGGGATCGTCTACCGCGCCCAGGACATGGAGGGCACCTGCACCGGCGAACATGGCATCGGCCAGGGCAAGATCGCGTACCTGCGCCGCGAGCACGGCGAGGGCGTGTCCGTGATGCAGGCGGTCAAGGACGCCCTCGACCCCCTCGGGCTGATGAATCCTGGCAAGGTACTACCGCCGCGGGCGTGAGCTGTTCGAAACTCACGCCTCCCCGCAGGCCTGGCGGATCTCCTGTGGCCACCGGACGTGACGGCTGGTGAGCATGGAGATGAAATGGCCGATGGAGAAAAGGGCGAGGAAGGGGGATATCAGGATAATACGGGCGATTGCCGGGCGGACGTTCAGGCCGAGAGCGCGTTCCCGGCGCAGCTCGTGCAGTGCGAACCAGCGCACGAAGGACTCCCTGAGCGAGAGATGTTCGGAGAGGGTCCAGTCGGGATCGGGGACACTGTCGGGCCCTTCCTCCATGAAGCGGCGGATGTACTCCCACCAGCGGATACCCTCTTCGCGGTGGAGCAGCTGGTTGCCGACCTCGAAGCGGTCATAGTAATACCTGCCG